>BJHT01000730.1 GCA_014193395.1 Verrucomicrobiota bacterium | reverse complement strand
CTTGAAACAGATGCGTCTCGAAGCCGTAGAACCGGTTCATTCGTGCTGGCACCGGGAACGAGGCTTCAATGGTGGCCAGGAGACGCTCGGGGTCTTTGACGAGCCGTTGCGCCATCGCCTGCCACTCGCGGGCGGCGGACTGACGCAACGAGGCATAGCGTTGGAGGAACTCGTCACGCGCGTCCCAGAACTCCGCTTCGAGTTCGGTGAGGCGCTGGGTGATCTCTTGTAGCCTGGCATTGGGCAGGAAGTGTCCCAGTCCGTTGAGGAAGGGAAACGTGTTGCCTTCGATCAACGCATGGGCACGGCCTTCGAGCAGCGCCAGGTGTTGAGTCGATTCCCGGGGGAGCAGTCGCTTGTGACCGAGGCTGATGAGCCGGTCGGAGATGTCCGCGGATTTCAGGCCAAGGTCTTCGGCCTTGAGCTTCTTGCAGCCGCGCCAGTACCGGACGCTGACTTTGACGAGCACACCTTCGCGGGTGAGCAGGGATAGAAGGGGAGATTCCATGAGTTCTTTCTACCGGCAGCGGGGTGGCCGGCGGTTGTTGTTGTTGACGAGATACCAGAGGCCGTACAACGCCAGAGCGGCGACGAGATATTGCCAGGTGTAGTAGAGGAAGAGCGCGGCGCAGGTGGCCGTGATGCCGTAGCCGATGAGTTCCTGATCTTTCATCGCAATGCTGGGTTGAAAAAAGGAGGGTTCACCCGGTTAAGAGTGAACCCTCCCGAGGCTGATGAACTGCGGTTAGATGCGGACGGCCTGAATCTCGCGGAGTTTTTCGCGCACAGACTCCATCTCGCGATCACTGGCCCGCTTTTCCTTCTCCAGTTGCTTGAGGTCATCCAGCACGGTGGCAAACTCGCGGAGGACGCCTTTGAGCGACTCCTTGATGTTCTCGATGTGCAGCATGACGCCTTTCACCGTGGAAGGTTCAGCGGTCGGTGGCGCGGGGGTGGTCGTTGCCGTAGTGTTGGCAGTGGTCTGGTTGGCTGGGGTGGTGTCAGTGGTTTTCGACATGGTGGTGTGGGTGGGTTGGGTTGGTGGTTGGGTCGCCGGAGTTTCAGTCACCGGCGGGTTGATGGGTTGAGGTTTGGGGACAGAGGCGGGTGCGGTGGTGGTAGGGGCTTCCGGTTTTGTGGCTGCCTCGGCTTCCACCGTGCGAATGGGCATCACGACCAGGCGACGGCCGGCGGCGATGCAGTCGAGCGGCGAGCGGCCATCCTCGATCTCAAACGTGGTCAGACCAAAGCGCAGCGCCTTGAGCAGATAGTCGCGATTCACTGTGATCGAGACATCCCGGCCGGTGATCTGGACGCCGTCCACGGTCAGGCTGGTCCACTCCTTCGCGTCTCGGGCTTTCGCTTTGACGACGAGCGCGTCGCCTTCGATCTCCAGCGTGGCCGGACGATTGGGGTCGTCGTGCCCAGGAAGGCGGAGCAGGCCCGCAAGCAGGGTTTCCACGGCACTGCGGTCCAACTGGACGCGGGTGCGACGGCTGTTCTGTGCCGGCAGGG
>BJHT01000729.1 GCA_014193395.1 Verrucomicrobiota bacterium | reverse complement strand
TCGGCGGTATGGGGGGAGCGAGCTTGCTCCCGACTCGTTCGCCCATCGTCCCGAGCAAGCTCGCTCCCCCACGCTCACACCAAGCCGAAATCAGCTTCGTAAGAGTGGACCCGTTGGGAATAAAAACCACTTTGTCATCTATAAAATGACATTTGCCTCAACACCTTAAATTGTGAAAGAGCGTATTTGTCATTTATTAAATGACAATTAACGGCTGAGCTCGATCGCATCCAGCGCGGCCGCACTTGCCGCCGCCAATTCGTTCGCGTCCCGCCAGTCCGCTTCGAAGGCCGTCCACAACGACTCGCGCCGTTCCGCCAACTTGTTTCGCCCCGCCAGCAATTCGCCAAACGAGAGGGCGGCATTGCGGTAGAAGGGATGCACCGCGGGCAGCACACGGTTGAGCGCGGTGGCCCGCCTCGTGAGTTCATCTGCCACCACGGGGTCGCCCGCCTGACCAAGCAGGTCGCGCAGAGTCATCACCACGTCTCCTCCCTCTCGGAGGACGACGAACCGTGCGAGGTCCGCCAGTTCCGCTCGCGATTCGGCCGCCTCCAAGCCTGGTAAGGTCCGCGCACGCCGCAGGTGATGCCAACCGGTCTGCCACCACAACTCGCGCTCCCGCGCATTCTCAAATCGCGACGGAAATGAAGCCGCCAACGCCACGTCCGGCGCTTCGCCGCCGAGGAGTCGCTGCAAAAACGCTGACCACTCCTGCGGCCGCCCAGCTTCACTGCGCAGGAACGTGAGGAGCCACACCGCCCCATCGCTCAATTCCACCGGCTCGGTTTCGCCGCGCCGCCACGTGAGCAGCCGATCCAATGCCGGCGGACTTCGTCCAGCCGTCGATTGCTTGAGCGCATCGAGCAGGGCGGGCTCTGCGCGCGTACGCCACCAACCGACGCACGCTTGCTCCAACCAAAGCGGCGCAGCGAGTCGCTCGTTGACACCGTGCCGCGCCACCGCCTGCCGCATCAACAATCCTTGTACGAGCGCGCGCCGCACAAAGGGCTCAGGTGTCGTGGCGTCCCACCGCACCCGCACCGAGACCACTCCGCCCACTTCGACAAACACCCGAAAGGGCACCGGCTCAGCCCACTCCTTCGACGGGATGAGTCGCACGAACACGGGCGACGGAAACGCCTCCGGTAAGGCCAGCGGCCCCGCGAGCAGCTGCCAGGCCTCCGTGGCTTGGGCGACGACCCGTTGCGCACCGCCGACGTCCACCGCTGCAACTTCGAATCGTCCCGGCGCAGACTGAAACAGGACCGGCAAAGGCGGACCACTGGCGGCGGGACCCCACGCGGTCGCGGAGATCGCCACGAGGCCGAGGGCCAGTAACCGAATCCGCTTCACGGCATGGTCAGTTTCAGCGTGCTCCCATCGACCGTGAGGCTCGCCAACCTCGGCCACGCCGCCGCGATGTCTTCGGTCAGCGTCTGCGAGCTCAGAAATTTCTTCGTCACATACGTCGAAGCATAAGGCAGACGCTGAACCGGACAGGACCCGATGAGGACCGT
>BJHT01000728.1 GCA_014193395.1 Verrucomicrobiota bacterium | reverse complement strand
CCTGCGTGAACGCCTCCAGCTCGCGCACCTGCCGCAGTTGCCGCGCCGCCACGTCCACGCCCGCCCGCAACTCCACCGGCCCCGTCGCCGCCAGTTCGTTCAGCCGCGCCGGCCAGTTCAGCCCCGTCATCAAACCCTGCAACGCCGTCACCGATCCCGGCCCCACCGGCGTGCCCTCGTTGCCATACACAAACCGGATCGCCTGCGCGAAACGCCCCGGCTCCGCCAGCAGCAGGCGCGCCCGCTGCACCTCCAGTTCCACTGAAATAAAATCCGGCGTCTCCCATTGCCCCGGCGCCGCGCCCGTGCGGCCATCGTGCGGCGCGGGTGGCCCGCTGATTTTCGGCACCGCCGAATACTCGACCACCAGCGTCCGCGGCGCGACCAGGCTCGCGATCTCCGCGTCGCCAAACTCCTGCAACAGCGCGAACACATTCCGGTAAATCGGCTCCTGCCACACCTTCTGCCGCGAATCGAAATACCCGCTCACCAGCGTCGCATTGATCCGCGTGTCCACTGCCGCGGCATACAACGCGATTAGTCCGCCCTCCGCATAACCCGCCACGCCGATGCGCGGCTTCACCCCGCCCTCGCCCATGCCCTGATTCAAACTCGAAAACCAATCCACCGCCGCCAGCACCTTCTGGACCTCATACCCGATCACATGCCGCCCCATTTCATACGCCTGCCGGTAGATCCACTCGCGATGCGGCTGGTTCGTGAAGCGCCCCACCAGCGCATTCCCCGACCCCGTGTCCTGCCGGTCCACCAACGTCGGGATGATGACCTGACAACCCTGCTCCGCCAGCCGCCGCGCCAGTTGCGCCTCGGGCGGCAGGCCTGGCGCGAGGCCCAGCAACATTTCCGGCGTTTGGTCTGCATCCGGCAGCACCACCACCCGCGCCACCGGCGTGCGTTTCGGCTGCACGAACAACCCCTCGCCCTGCACCCCCGCCAGCACCGGCCACCGCACTGCATACACCGTGTATGCGTCCGTCTCCGCCGCCTTCGCCGACGTGCTCGTGCTGCTCACATACTCGAGCGCCGTTACCGGCACCCGCGCATCCACCACGCCGATGTACTTGCGAAACCGCTCGCGATTCCCCGCCACCGATTTCTCGTACGCCTCGTTCGAGGAAAAATCCCGCTGCCACGACTTCTGCCGCGCCGTCACCGACTGCTCCAGTTCCCGCCGCAGAAACTTGTCAATCCCTGCCACCATCTGCGCCGACAAATCCCCCTCCAAAAACAACGGCTGCGACCCCGCCAAAGGCTTCGCGCCCGGTACCGGCTTGGGCAACTGCGCGAACCCCGGCACCGGCGCCAGCCCCGCGCCCAGCGCAAAACTCAGCAGCAAAACTCGGGAAAGCGACCAACCAGCAGAAGAGCGAAGGTGAAACATGCGGCGTATCAGACAAACTTTGCCGCGCCGGAGCAAACGCATTTTCTAAAAGCCGCTACGAAGCTCAAAGTTCAAAGCTCAAAGCTCAAGGGAAGGACCAAAAACCAAGGAACAAGGATGAAGCAAAGCGCCAAGGTTCTCCC
>BJHT01000727.1 GCA_014193395.1 Verrucomicrobiota bacterium | reverse complement strand
TGGCCAAAGCCGCTTCGGCCCTCTGTTTTCAGGGCGTTCTTGCCGTTCGAGATTTTCATAGTCCGCCGGGACTGGCGCGCGAAGGTTCACACCGCCCACCATGACTTCAACAATTCCAGGTCGCGCTTCGTAGCAGCGATGGCTTCCTTGAGGTAGTCGGCGTCCTTCGGATTGCCCTTGAGATACTCGACATGCAGCGACACCGGCCCGCCGTAGCCGGTCTTCTTCAACAGGTCCACGTAGTCCTTCCCGACCACGCCCTCACCAAGCGGCACGGCCCGATGACGCCGGCCTTCCCAGACGAAGTTCTTGAAAAATGCCACGCCGAGGTGATCCCGCACGAGGTTCACCTCGATCGGCCACGACGTGCCGCCCTCGATCGTGGCGTGCATGATGTCGAAGCACCACGCCAGCTCGGTCGGCGGGTAATCCCGCATCAGCAGCGCCATGTCCCAGATCGGCGCCCCGACGATCTTGTTCCCGGAATGATTCTGGTAACACGGGAGGATGCCGACCTCCTTGCTGAACGCGACGAGGTCCTTGAGCCGCGGTTTGATTTCGTCGAGCTGCGGCCAGATCGGTTTCTGCAAATCATAGGGATACCAATCCATGCGATACCGCGGAATGCCGAGCGCCTTGGCCGTGCGCAGGACGCGCTCGGTGTGCTGCTGGGGATCGACGGCATTGATGCCCGAGGTGAGCAGGGCGATCTCGACGCCGCGCTGCTTCAGCGCAGCCACAAGCTTCGGCAACTCGTCCACGACCCGCTCAGGCTCCACATGGCCTTTCGGACGGATCGGGGCCTCGATGGCCGTGACACCCGCTGCTGCAAGCGCATCCGCGAGCTGGTCGTAGCCCAGCCCGAGGAAGTGTTTGGAAAACACGGCGTAGGTCGCGGGGGCGGATTTCGCGGCGGCATTCACCGCCGAAGACAAGGTGCAGGCGGCCGCGCCCAGGGCGGCGGTCTTGAGAAAATCGCGTCGGGAATTCATGGCGGTCATTCCAATCCACCCGCAGGGATATTTCGAGCGTTCAATTTCCCGGGATGCTTCACGCAACTTCCCGCTGCGCGGACCGCCCGAAACTCGCCGCGGCAATCTTGCGACCCGAAACTCTCGCACCATCCGGCCCGCTCGCCATCCGCTTCCGAGTCCGGAGCCGGCCCCCTGCCCTTCCCGGCACCTGCAATCCACCGGTCGCCTACCGAGAGTCCGCCATGGACGGGATTACCTGCAACTCCTGGAAAGAAGTATTCTCCCGGTTGGCGTCGGTCACCGGACTGACGGCCCAGACCAGCCAGCGATAGTTTCCCAGCGGCGCACCATTGCTACGCCGAATGCTCGTGGCTTCAAACTGCGCAGGCGCGCCGTGGCGGGTATCCACGGCGATCAAGGGTGTAAACAGCGTGGCATCGGTCACGTTCCAGCCCGGATCGCTCGCGGCGTTGCTGCCATAGAGCACGAAGTGTTGCCGGGCGCGATGCGAGCCTGAGGTGACGGTGTTGATCCGTCCGATCCCCTTGGTTTCCGACAAATCCAGCTTGTATCTGCCGTTCTCAACGCC
>BJHT01000726.1 GCA_014193395.1 Verrucomicrobiota bacterium | reverse complement strand
CCGGCTTGCCGGTGGTCAGCAGCTCGACGGCTTGGGTTTTGAACTCGGGGGTGTAGCGCTTGCGTGGTGCTAGTTTCATGATTTTTTGATTCTGTAGGTTCTTGGTCCAGAAAGATAGAGCACCTCAGATGGTTTGGCACCGCAGGCTCGGAAGACTAATTGCTAATCGGTGATTTCCCCGCTTCCACGTCCGCGGGGATTCGTGTTTAGTCCGGCCCACTTTATGAGCAAGACCGCGTTGTTGTTTGCCGGACAGGGCGCCCAGTTTGTGGGCATGGGGAAGGATTGGGCGGAGCAAAATCCCGCGGCGCGGGCGTGGTTTGAGCGCGCCAATGCGGCGCTGGGATGTGATCTGGCGGGCGTTTGTTTCAACGGCCCCGAGGCGGACCTGACGAACACGGAGAACGCGCAGCCGGGGATTTTTCTGGTGAGCTGGGTGGCGTTTGAGCTGCTCAAACAGCAGGTGCCGACGCTGAAGTTCGAGGCGACGGCGGGTTTGTCGCTCGGGGAATTCACGGCGCTGACGGCGGCGGGTGTGATGTCGTTCGAGGACGGCCTGCGCGTGGTGCGGCAGCGCGGGCGTTTCATGCAGGAGGCGTGCGCGGCGACGCGCGGCGGCATGGCGGCGATTATCGGTCTCGACGAAGCGCCGACGCGCGAGGTCTGCGCCGAGGCGGGCGTGGAACTGGCGAATCTGAACTGCCCCGGCCAGCTCGTGATCTCGGGCGAGAGCGAGCGCATCACACGCGCGTGCGAACTCGCCAAGGCGCGCGGTGCCAAGCGCGCCCTGCCGCTCACGGTCGCGGGCGCGTATCACTCGCGGCTGATGGCGTCGGCCCAATCGCGGTTGCAGGCCGTGCTGGCGGGCGTGGCGTTTCAGCCCGCGGCGGTGCCCGTGATTTCAAATGTCACCGCGCAGCCCCACGGCAGCGCGGCCGAGACGCAGGCGCGGCTCGTCGAGCAGGTCACCAGTTCCGTGCGTTGGGAGGAGTCGATCCGCCATCTGCTCGCGCAAGGGTTCACGCGCTTCATCGAGCTGGGGCCGGGCACGGCGCTCACGGGTTTCATGAAGCGCATCGACAAGGGCGCCGTGGTTTTGAACGTGGGCGACGCGGCTAGTCTCGCCGCGACCGTGAAGGCGTTGAACGCCAGCCCCGCTGCTTGAGTTTTCCCCAACCGCAAATCCGTCATTCGCCATTCTCAATTCCCAATTCCCTTTTATTTCCATGAGCCAACTCACCAACCAAATCGCTGTTGTCACCGGTGCCGGTCGCGGCATCGGCCGCGCCATCGCCTTGAAATTCGCCGCCGCCGGAGCGGACGTGGCGTGCATTTCGCGCACGCTGGAGAACGCGGAAAAAGTCGCCGCCGAAGTCCGCGCCCTCGGCCGTCGTGCGTGGGCGCACGCCGTGGATGTTGCGGACCCGGCTGCCGTGGCCGCGGCCGCGGAGAAGATCCTCGCCGAGGCGGGGCGCGTGGACATCCTCGTGAACAACGCCGGCATCACGCGCGACGGCCTGCTCATGCGCATGAGCGAGGCGGACTGGGACGCGGTGCTGGACACG
>BJHT01000725.1 GCA_014193395.1 Verrucomicrobiota bacterium | reverse complement strand
GTCGGTCACCCGGTTCTGAGGGAAGTTGTAAGTGCGAATCTTCTCGCTGCGTTCGCCGGTGCCGACTTGGGAACTGCGCTGCGCCTCATACTTGGCCTTCTCGTCGGCGATCTTGCGATCCAGCAGACGCGAGCGGAGCACCTTCATCGCCTTGGCCTTGTTCTTGTGCTGCGACCGTTCGTCCTGACAGCGGACCTCGGTGCCGGTGGGCTTGTGAACGATGCGGACAGCGGAGTCGGTCGTGTTGACGCCCTGACCGCCGTGGCCACCGGCGCGGCAGACCTGAATTTCGAGGTCCTCGGCGCGAATCTCAATGTCCACCTCCTCGGCCTCCGGCAAAACGGCGACGGTGCAGGTGCTCGTGTGAATGCGGCCCTGCGCCTCAGTGGCGGGCACGCGCTGGACGCGGTGGACACCGCTCTCGTATTTGAGCCGCTTGTAAACGTCCTGCCCGATCACGCCGAAGGTGACATCCCGCATGCCGCCCAAGTCCGACGGACTGGAATCCATCGGATCAATCTTCCAGCCCTGCGTCTCGGCGTAGCGAGTGAACATGCGGTAGAGGTCCGCAGCGAAGAGCGCGGACTCTGCCCCGCCCGCTCCGGCGCGGATTTCGACGATGGTGTTCCGCGAGTCGGTCGGGTCGGGCGGCAGGACGCCGCGCTGGACTTGGAGCGTGAGGCGGTGAAGCTCCGCTTCCAGCCGGGCGATCTCCTCCTTCGCCATGACCGCGAGTTCAGAGTCGGATTTCTCGGCAGCGAGCAGCGCGCGGTTCTCCTCCAAGTCGCGCTGGGCCTTGAGAAACGTCGCACCTGTGGCGACGAGATCCTTTAGCCTCGCGTATTCCCGCCCCAACTCCTGCGCCCGGGCCGGGATGTCGAAGACCTTGGGATCACTCAACGCCGCCTCGACCTCCGCGAAGCGGCGGTTGAACTTCTCGATATGAGGACGGAGTTCCATGAGACGTTAATGTGAGTTGAGAGTTGAGAGACGGCGCGGGGCTTCGGCCCTGCTATCAACTATTAACTCCCCACCTCTCCACCCAACTGCAAAAAGCAATCGCCCGCCGGGCGTGAACCGGGCGGGCGAGGGCGTTGGGGAAAGCTACTTCTTCTGTTTCTTGGCGGCAGCGGCGTCGGCCACGGCAGCCTGAGCGGCCTGCGTCTTGGCGGCGCGCTGCTGGAATTTGTCCACGCGGCCTGCGGTATCTACGAACTTCTGCTGGCCCGTGTAAAACGGGTGGCAGGCGTTGCAGAGGCCCAAGAGCACAGTGCGGCGGGTGGAACGGGTGGTAATCACGTTGCCACAGGCGCAACGAAATTCAGCGGCTTCGTATTTCGGATGGATGTCCGTTTTCATGTCAAAGGGCGCGCAGAATACAAACGATGCGCGGCTTGGCAAGCGCTGTTTTGATTTTCGAGGCGTTACGGGCAACTTTCTTCGCCTCCAACCTCGTTCCAGTTTTCACTTCAGCCACTTCGCCGGGTTGAAATTGAATATGAGCTGAAGGCCCGTGAGGAAGGTCATCGCATAGACCACCTTCATAAACACCAGTTCCGAAATCTTCCGG
>BJHT01000724.1 GCA_014193395.1 Verrucomicrobiota bacterium | reverse complement strand
TGGTTCCGCACCTTGTAGCGCATCTTCAGCGCGGTGGCCTTGTCAATGGACACCACCTCGCCCTTCGTCTCGCGCCCGAACAACCCCGCGTCACGCGGCTCGCCGACCACGCCGGCATTGGAAGGCGGCCCACACAGGCTCCGCGAACAACCCGAGGCGGGCCGCTCGACAAGCTGGTCTTCGGGGTAGGTGCGGGGCACAGCGTCAGCCGCGAACTCGATCTGTTTTCGTCTTGATGCGCGCGAAGGCTTCCAGCGCCACCTCTCGCGCAATCGCATGGCTGACGATTGGTTCGGGATAATTGCGCCCAATCTCCACTCCGGCAGCCCGCAGAATTTCCGGCGGCGCTTTGTCGGGTTGATGAATCCAGTTGGCCGGCAGCTTCGCCAACTCCGGACACCAGCGGCGAACATACTCACCATTCGGGTCAAACTTCTGCCCCTGGCCCGTGGGGTTGAACACACGGAAATACGGCGCGGCGTCCGCGCCGCAACCGGCCGTCCACTGCCAGCCGAGGGAATTCTGGGCGAGGTCCGCGTCCACGAGCGTGTCCCAAAACCATCGCGCCCCCTCGCGCCAATCAATCAGCAGGTCTTTCACCAGGAAGCTGGCGACGAGCATTCGCACCCGGTTGTGCATCCAGCCCGTGGTCCACAGCTCGCGCATCCCGGCGTCCACGATGGGATAACCGGTACGGCCCTTTTGCCACACCTTGAGCCAGGCTGCGTCTTGGCGCCATGGGAAATTTTCAAACTCGCGCCGCAGCGGTTGGTCGGTCGTGTGCGGAAAGTGATAGACAAGGTGATGGGAGAACTCGCGCCAGCCCACTTCCGCGAGAAACTGTGACCCGCGCCACTGCGTCGTCACCAACCCACGCTTTCCAGCCATTTTCTTCAAGCCATGCCACGCCTGACGCGGGCTGATTTCGCCAAAGTGGAAATGCGGTGACAACCGCGACGTGCCCACGACATCCGGCCGATTGCGTTGCTCGGAATAATTGTCGAACGCCCCGGCCAGAAACTGCTTCAACGCCTCGCGCGCTCCCGCTTCGCCCGGCTGCCAGACTTTGCGGAATCCCTCGGCCCACTTGATGAACGGTTCGAGTCCCAGTTCGGCGAGCGAAAGCGACTTCGGCCACCGCGACGGCGACGCGATTTGCCTCGGTGCAGGCAAAGGCTCGGCTGGATCGGGCTTGGTGAGGCAGTGCCGCCAGAACGGAGTGAACACCTGGAACGGCCGGCCGCTTTGATTCTGGACGGTCCACGGCTCGTGCAACAGCGCGGCGTTGAAACTCTCCGCCTCGATGCCTTCCCCGCGCAAAGCCTCCTTGATCCCCTTGTCGCGCGCGATGACCGCTGGTTCATAGCGGCGATTCCAAACTATCGCCTTCGCGCCGGTTTCCTTCGCCAGCGAACGCAACGTTTCAAGCGTCGGCCCGCGCCGGATGACGAGACGCGAGCCCGCTTCGCGCAAACTGGCATCCAACGCCGCGAGCGACTGGTGCAGCCACCACTTCGACGCGCCGCCCGGCGACCACGGCGCTTCCTCCTCTTGCGACCAGCTGAACACGGGCACGACTGGCCCGCC
>BJHT01000723.1 GCA_014193395.1 Verrucomicrobiota bacterium | reverse complement strand
CATCGAAGCCTACTACAACACCCACCGCAAACACTCCTCCCTCGGCTACAAAACCCCCGCCACATTCGAGGCCCAGCTCAACCCCAAAAACTAACCAAATGCTGGTCCAGAAATCCGTTGCATCTCATAGAACAACTCAACATCATGCACATGATGAAATTGAACCTCTCACCGAAGCGGGCGGCGCGCCTGTCCGTGCTGTTGGCAGCCGCGCTGGCGGCGGGGTCCGTGATTGCGGCGGAACCGGCGGCTCGGACGGACTGGCCGCTTTGGGACGGCAAGGAATCGGTCGCCGATTACGCCAGGCGCGCGGGGATCAAGGACGTGCGGATGGAGTTGGATCTCGGCTCTGGCGTCGCGATGAAGGTCACTCTCATTCCCGCGGGCAAGTTCGTCATGGGCGCGGTCGTCGAGAGGCGCGAGGGAGCGGCGTATTGGCAGACCCCGCACCGCGAAGTGACGCTCAGCAAGCCGTTTTACATGGGCATCCATGAGGTGACGCAGGAGCAGTTCGGGCAGATCATGGGCGCCGACCCCAAACGGGCTCGCAGATACGAAGAGGCCAACGCCCGTGACAAAGAGAAACCAAGGTGGCTGACGGGCAAGACGCATCCCGAAGCGTTGCTGACGTGGAATGAAGCCGCGCAGTTCTGCGAGAAGGTCTCGGCCAGGACCGACATGAAGGTTTGGCTGCCCACCGAGGCACAGTGGGAATACGCCTGCCGGGCGGGGAGCACGACGCGGTTTTACTGGGGAGACGAGCCTGCCGCGGTGCATCAGTTCGAAAACTTCACCCGAATCTTTCAGGGTGAGACCCTGGAAACCGCCAAGGACGCCGGCGGCTTCCGCACGACGGCACCCGTCGGGTCATTCAAACCCAACCCTTTCGGTCTTTACGACATGCTCGGCAATGTTTCCGAGTGGTGCCACGACTGGTTCACGGGCAATTACATCGGTGCTCCCACGCTGGACCCGACCGGGCCGGGTTTCAGCCCGCCGGTGCCTCTTGCTGGTCCGATGCATGTCCCGCGCGGCAAGAATTTCAGCGATGTGTGGGACTGGTCGAACATCATCAACCGGCCCCAGCACTGGGGCACCCCGACTTGCGGCTTCCGCGTGGTCGTGGCCTTGAAATCCACCACCGGCACGGCACCGGGGGCCGTGGCTTCGTGGGCCTTGGGCAAGGGCGGGCATCTCCTCAAGGCACCGGCCGCGTCCGACTCCGCCACGGTGAAAGTCGAGAGTCCCGCCAAGGCGTCAACGGATCCGAAGCTGCGGGTGCCGCCGGGCTGCCGCGCGGCGTCCGGCACGCAGGCCGAGTCCTACACGAAGTCTGGCTGGGCACAGGCGATCGTCCACGAGGCCACCGGCATGGAGATGGTTTACATCCCGGCGGGGAATTTTCTCATGGGCAGCCCGCCCGACACGACACGTTCCCAGCAGGAGACCGAGCGGGGTTGGCTGGCCCGGTTCGAGAAGCCGCATCAGGTGACGCTGACCAAGGGATTCTACATGGCCAGGCATGAGGTGACGCAGGCGCAGTGGGAAAAGGTGATGGGCTACAACCCGTCGCTCTTCAAAAATGCGGG
>BJHT01000722.1 GCA_014193395.1 Verrucomicrobiota bacterium | reverse complement strand
TGCCCGTGGGCGTGGACGGGGGCGGACTGCTCACGCGCGGCCGCATCGCCACCATTTCCAATGTGACGCAAGTGGGCAGCATCACGCGCGAGAACGCGCAGCGCCGCGTGAGCATCCTCATCAACGTGCGCGGACGTGACACCGCCGGGTTCGTCGCCGACGCCGATGCTGCCGTGCGCGCCAACGTGAAGTTCCCCGAGGGCTACTACCACGAGTTCGGCGGGCAGTTCAAAAATCTGGAGAAGGCCAAGCAGCGCCTCGTGATTGTCGTGCCGCTCGCGCTCGCGCTCATCTTCGTGCTCATCTTTTTCTGCTTCGGGAGCGTCCACCAAGCCCTGCTCATTTACACCGGCATCCCACTGGCCGTGACCGGCGGCGTGTTCGCCCTGTGGCTCCGGCAAATGCCCTTCACCATCTCGGCAGGCGTCGGCTTCATCGCACTTTCGGGCGTCGCCGTGCTCAACGGTTTGATGATGGTCAGCGCCTTCAACCTCCTGCGCGAACAAGGACGCAACATCAGCGGTGCCGTGCGCGAAGGCTCTCTGCTGCGGCTGCGCCCCGTCCTGATGACGGCCCTCGTCGCCAGCCTCGGCTTCGTGCCCATGGCGATTGCCACCGGCGCGGGCGCGGAAGTGCAACGTCCGCTCGCCACCGTGGTCATCGGCGGCATCGTCAGTTCGACTCTGCTCACCCTTTTACTCCTGCCGCTCCTCTACGAGTGGATGGAGAAACGCTTTCGCCCGGACGCCAGCAGTGGCGCGGTTGAAACGGGAACCCCCGGCGCTCCCACAAACCCCAAGCCGCCGGAAACCAGTCACTAAACACCCACCATGAAACTCCATACCCTCGCCCTCGCCCTCCTCGTCACCGTCGCCCTCACCGCCTGCACCAAGGACGAACACGCCGGCCACGACCACAAGCCCGGCGAGAAACACGATCACGGCCCGGCCAAGGCCGCCAAGCCCCTCGCCGGTCCCAAGGGCGGCAAACTGCTCGACAACACCGCCCCCCGCGCCGAATTCCTCATCGGCGCGGACCGCCGCGTCACCATTTCGTTTTACGACGCCCAGCTCAAATCCGTGCCCGCCAGCGGCCAGGTCATCGCCGTCACCGCCGAGCCGAAGTCCGGCAAGGTGGCCCTGACGATGGAAGCCAAAGACGGCGCGTTCGTTTCCAAGGAACCCCTGCCGGAAGGCGAGGGTTACAACCTAGTCGTCCAAGTGAAGGCGACTGCCGACGCCACGCCGCAGAATATCCGCCTCAAGTTCGACCTCGGCGACTGCGGTGGATGCAAGCTCAAGGAATACGCCTGCATCTGCGACCATTGACCCCCTCATAGCCGCCGACGTGAGGAGACGGACTCCGTGGCTCCCTCTCCAAGCGGAAGCGGCAGCGAGCGAGGCGGAGCGGCCCCTCGTAATTTCCGCTCGCGCCTGGACTGGGCTTGTGCTGCGGCGAGGAAATCGCCGTCGATCACGGGGACTCCCCAACCGGCTCGCTGATATTTACCCGCCCTCCGGGGAGTATCGGGATCGGCATGGAGATGCACCCAAGGTCTGGTCCGCGCGGGTGCAAACGGCAGGCGCGCCGG
>BJHT01000721.1 GCA_014193395.1 Verrucomicrobiota bacterium | reverse complement strand
GGCGGCGGGGGCTTTGCCCTTGTTTCGTCGGGGTCTTCTGTTACCAACGCGCGCGTGACTGATGTGAAGCAATTGCGGCTGGGAATTCTCGGTTCGGGCAAGGGGTCCAACATGGTGGCCATCGCGGACGCGGTGGCGGCGGGGACGGTTCCCGCGGTGATCGCGGTGGTGTTGAGCGATGTGGCGGAGGCGGGAATTCTCGCCCGTGCACGCGAGCGGGGCCTCCGCGCGGAGTTCATCGCGCCGGGGAAATTCCGCACGAAACTGGACGAGGCGGCGGAGGCGGCGTACATCGCGGCGTTGCAGGCGGCGCAGGTCGATGTGGTGGTGCTGGCGGGGTTTATGCGGATTTTGAAGGGGGAGTTTCTCCGCTCGTTTGCGAACCGCGTGATCAACATTCATCCGTCATTGCTGCCGTCGTTCCCCGGGCTGGAGGCGTGGCGGCAGGCGCTGGATTACGGCGTGAAGGTGACGGGCTGCACGGTGCATTTTGTCGATCAGGGAATCGACACCGGGCCGATCATCGTGCAGCAGACGGTGCCGGTGCTGGATGCCGACACGCCGGAGAGTTTGCACGAGCGGATTCAACAGGCCGAGCGCGTGGCGTATCCGGCCGCGATCAACGCGCTGGCGCGGGGCGCGGTGCGGGTGCAGGGTCGGCGGACGACGCTGGAGCCGGGGCGGTAAATTGCGTCCTCGGGAATCATGGCGGACGCAGGCTACATCCACACGTTTGATCCGGCGGAGCAGGACCGGCTGGTGGCGCAGGCGGAATTTCTGGAGCCGTATTTTTTCCCGACGATTGATTTCTCCGCGTGTCGCGACGTGTTGGAGGTGGGCTGCGGCGTGGGCGCGGAGATGGAGATTTTGCTGCGGCGCTTTCCGTTGCTGCGTGTGACGGGCGTGGATTATTCCGCGGCGCAACTCGAACGGGCGCGCGGGTATTTGCACGCGCGGCTGGCGGCGGGGCGGGCGCGGTTGCAACAAGGGAGCGCGTATCAACTGCCCTTTGCCGACGCGGCCTTCGACGGCGTGTGCATCATCTGGGTCCTCGAACATCTGGCCGCGCCGCAGCGCGCGCTGGCGGAGGCGGCGCGGGTGCTGCGTCCGGGCGGCGTGCTGAGTGTCACGGAGGTTTGCAACTCGAGCTGGTACGTCGAGCCGCGGTGTCCGGCGATGGCGGAATACTGGGCCGCGTTCAACGCGTTGCAGCGCGAGCTGGGCGGCGATCCCGAGGTCGGCACCAAGCTCGGCGCGTTGGCGACGGCGGCGGGCTTGGTGGAGGTGCAGTCATGGCCCGTGCCAGTGCGGTTGGACGGGGGTATGCGCGACCCGGCGGCGCGGCGGAATTTTCTCACCTACTGGGAAACGCTGTGGCTGACCGGCGCGGGGCAGTTGCGGGAACGCGGTTGGGTGACGGCGGAGCTGGTGGCGGCCGTGCGGCGCGAGTTTGCGAGGCTGGTGGAAAATCCGACGGCGGTCTTTCACTACGCGGCGTGGCAGATGCGGGCGGTTTCGCGGGGGCGGTGACAGAAAAAATGTCCGCCGAAAAGGCGTGTCGGAAGTGCCGCAACGATCGCGAAGCGGCGCAAAATTGAGC
>BJHT01000720.1 GCA_014193395.1 Verrucomicrobiota bacterium | reverse complement strand
CGACAGCGGAACGACCGTAAGGCGGACTTTCGCTGTGGTGCCAATCCACAGCGAGGTGTTTCGTTTTGCGTTTGTCCCCCGATGATTTTCAATCACTGGCGCGTATTTTAGCCGCCGGATACTGCCAGCTACGCGCTCGCCGGTCCCGTGAACTTCGACTTGATAGTGTGCCCGTGAAGAGCGTTCATGGACACAAGGTTAACTGCCTTAGCAAAGGAGACTCTTGTGGAAACCATTGAAGAACAGATTGAAGCCCTGAGCCGGATGACGGTCAGTCAACTGCACCGGCGGCACTTGGAGGTGTTTGGCGAGCCGACGAGGTCGAACCACCGGCAATTTCTATTCCGGCGAATTGCGTGGCGGATCCAGGCCATTGCGGAGGGCGGGTTGTCTGAACGCGCACGCCGCCGCGCGATGGAGATCGCCAATGACGCCGATTTGCGGATCCGGGCACCACGGATGCTGTTCGGCAAGGACTTCACGCTTGAACGGAAAGCCAGCGAGAGCCGAAGGGTGTCGGGCCAGCAGGACCCGCGACTGCCCCCGCCAGGCTCGTTTCTCGAGCGAGAGTTTCGGGGGCACCGGATCATCGTAAAAATCCGGCCCGAGGGATTCGAATTCGAGGGTCGGCCGTACCGATCCCTGAGCGCGATCGCACGGGAGGTGACCGGCACCAAATGGAATGGTTTCGCCTTCTTTGGGCTTGCGGCGCTGGCAGAACGGGGGACTCATGGCGAGGAGTAATTCATCGCGAAACGCATTGGGCGCGGGGGCCGCTCCTGCAGCCAATCGTGTTGTTCGGTGCGCCATCTACACGCGGAAATCGACCGAGGAGGGGCTGCAGCAGGAATTTAACTCCCTGGACGCGCAGCGGGAAGCGGCGGAAGCCTATGTCAGCAGTCAGAAAGGCGAGGGCTGGCAGGTGGTCGCCCAGACGTTCGACGACGGCGGATTCTCGGGCGGCAACATGGAGCGCCCCGCCCTCAAACGACTTCTCGCGGCGGTCGAGTCTCGGTCCATCGACTGCGTGGTCGTCTACAAGGTCGACCGCCTCAGCCGGTCGCTGATGGATTTCGCGCGGATCGTCGAGGTTTTCGACCGGAACCTCGTCAGCTTCGTCTCCGTGACGCAGCAGTTCAATACGACGAGTTCGCTCGGCCGCCTGACCCTGAACATCCTCCTGTCGTTCGCGCAATTCGAGCGCGAAATCATCTCGGAGCGCACCCGGGACAAGATGTCGGCCGCCCGGCGGAAGGGGAAGTGGATCGGCGGCCATCCGGTGCTGGGATACGACATTGATCCCAAGGGCGGACGGCTCATCGTGAACCCCGAGGAGGCCGAGCAGGTGCGCGCCCTCTTTGATATCTACCTGAAGTCGGGCTCGCTCATGCTGACTGCCGAGGCGGCGCGGCAACAGGGACTGCTGACGAAACGATGGACGACGGCGGAGGGCATCAGTCGCGGCGGCACACCGATGAACAAGAACACGCTCCACGGGATTCTTACGTGCGCACTTTACACGGGGAAGGTCGACCACAAAGGTGTGCTCTATCCCGGCGAGCACGAGCGAATCATCGACCAGAACCAGTGGGAGCGGGTGCAGGACCAACTGAAGCA
>BJHT01000719.1 GCA_014193395.1 Verrucomicrobiota bacterium | reverse complement strand
GATCCTGTGGCCAAAGGCGGACCGGCACCGGTCCATTGCATCGAACCCGCGACTGGCAGGATTCTCTGGTCGCTGGATCTCGGTGCCTCGCCGTCGAAAGGCGTGACCGTGTTCGGCGACACGATGCTGGCGATGATCCAATTGGAAGGCACGGCGGTCGCCGGTTCGGTCGCCACGACCGCGAACGCCAAATGCGTCGCCTACCGACTGACGCCGATCAAACCCGAGTTGCTCTGGCAGGTGCCGTGTCCCTACGTTTCTTTGCACACCCTGCCGGCTAGCAATGGCAAACACGTCGTCCTCGCCGGCAAAGACGAATCGCGCCTGCTCGATGCGACGACCGGCAGGGAACTGGCCACCTACCAAGGCCCCGGCCCATATAACGAAGGCCACATCATGCTTTGTGAGGACCGCATCTTCCTGAGCCTCGACGGTTCGCACGGCCATTCCGAGATGGTGATTCTCGGTGCCACTCCCGAGACTTTCTCGAAAGCGCTCTGCACATGGAATCAGCCGCACCCGCAGACCACGTCCTACCACAACAAAAACATGACCTTCCCGACTGTCGAAGGTCGCGCGTTCTTCCGCGGCACCGATGGCGTTTACTGCTACGACATGCGCGCTGCGGCGAAGTGAGCGTCAACATTTTTGCGACCAAAACCCCCTCAATGCACTCCATGAAACGACTCCCTCCATTCCTCGCGGCGATGCTGCTGACAATTTCCGCCACCCGCGCCGCCGAACTCCCAGCGTGGCCGCAAGCCAACGGACCCTTCGGCAACTTCAACCCTCGCCAGTATGGCGCGAAGCTCACTGATGATCTGAAAAATGCCCGCAAACTCTGGGTCAGCGAAGCCAATGATCTCGGCCGTGCCAAGGGCAGCGCGTCCGGCTACGTGGACATGCTCGCGGACCCGGCGACGCACGCGGGCAGCGCCTCCGGTCTGATCGTTGCCGATGGGAAGGTGTTCGCCAGTTCGTTCCGTCCGCGCGGTGATGCGTGGGCCGCGGGAACGCCGCAGATCGCGAAGAGCCTCGCCAATTACACCGGCGAACGCCTCGCGGCGCTGAAACGCAACACCGCGCTCGATGCGGATGATCTCACCATCGCCGTCGATTTCGCCACCGGCAGGACGGTGTGGAAAGCGATCGAGGAGGGCAGGGGGCTCAATCGCGCCGGGGGCAAGCGGTTGCACTTTCACGCCACGCCCGCATACGCCAATGGCCGCGTCTTCAGCCTTGGCACGCTTGGCCGCGTTTACTGCTACGATGCCGCGACGGGCGGGAAGCTCTGGGAGGACGACACCGGTTCGCTCGTCAAGCCCGCGACTGCGCTCAAGGAAAAACTCCTCAAGGAGCGGAACGAACTCCCCGGCGGACAGGGCATGGGCGCATCGCTCGTGGTGGCCGGTGGCGTGCTGATCGTTCCGCAATACCCCGGCGCGCAGGACGTCGCATTGCGCGGAATGGACGCGCAGACTGGCAGGACGCTTTGGGAAGTCCCGGCCTGCAACAGCCGCTACGCCACACCGGCGGTTTGGACGCATCGGGACAGGCAGTATGTGCTCGTCGCGACCATCAAGGGCGAATTGCGCCTCATCGACCCCGCCACCGGCAA
>BJHT01000718.1 GCA_014193395.1 Verrucomicrobiota bacterium | reverse complement strand
CCCCCCGCCGCCCTCCCCAATGTCCGACCCCCCCCACACCCGCCGCCGCACCCTCCTCACCACCGGCGCTCTCCTCTCCGTCTGGCTCCTCATCGCCGGCTGGCAGGCCTCGGAACACGCCACCGTCCGCAAGTCCGCCCGCGCCGCGCTCGTCAATCGCGGCCGCGACATCACCACCACGCTCGGTCTCGTCGTCCGCTCCCAGCGCCGCTTCGGCAGCATTGTTTCAAAAGACCGTCTCGAGTCCGCCCTCGCCGAACTCGTCACCCCCGGCGAACTCAACTCCGTCGCCCTCCTCAACGCCGCCGGCGACACCGTCGCCTCCGCCGGCTCCCCCATCAATCTCACGTCCCGCAACATCGGCCCCAACCACGTCATCTGGGACGACCACGGCCTCCTCATGGCCAACCTCATCGACCTCGGAGCCAGCCTCGCCACCAACTCCCTTTCCTCCACCAACCCCACCATCATCGTCACCCGCGACTTCTTCGCCGGCTTCGAGACCAACCGTCCGCCCCGCCCTCCCGGCTCGACCACCAACGCCGAACGCCCCTCGCGCAGCGGCACCAACTCCTTCCGCCCGTGGTTTGGCTTCGGCAGTTCCACCAATTCCCCGCCGCGCCCGCCCCCGCGCCCGCCGTGGATGACCGAGGCCGATTACCAATCCCTCATCCAACGCCAAGGCCTCCACAGCATCGTCATCGCCATGTCCACCGGCTCGCTCCGCGCCAGCCTCGAGCGCGACCTCTGGCAGCGCGGCATCATCTGTTTCCTCGCCGCCATCTCCGTCATCGCCGCGGGACTTGCCTGGCGCAATCTGGTCAAGTCCTCCGAGCTGCAGCTCCGCCTCGTGCGCGCCAGCGAACTCAACCTCCACCTCAAGGAAATGAACCTCGCCGCCGCCGGCCTCGCCCACGAAACCCGCAATCCCCTCAACATCATCCGCGGCCTCGCGCAGATGATCTCCAAGGAACCTGGCCTCGCCCCCGAACTCCAGCGCCGCTCCCGCGACATCCTCGACGAAACCGACCGCGTCACCGCGCAGCTCAACGAATTCATCAACTACTCGCGCCCCCGCGAAGTCCGCCGCACGCCCCTCGCCCTCGACGCCGCCATCGCCGAAGTCACCCGCGCCCTCAGCTACGACCTCGAGGAAAAAGCCCTCCACCTCGACGCCCCCGCCTCCGGCCTCACCATCGAGGCCGACGAACAACTCCTCCGCCAGACCCTCTTCAACCTCCTCCTCAACGCCACCCAGGCCGTCGAAGCCAAGGGCCACATCACCATCACCGCCACCCGCTCCGGCCCCGATACCGCCACCCTCGAAGTCGGCGACGACGGCCCCGGCGTCCCGGAGTCGCAGCGCCAGGAAATCTTCAAGCCCTACGTCACCACCAATCCAAAAGGCACCGGCCTAGGCCTCGCCGTCGTCCAGCAAATCGTCTCCGCCCACGGCTGGGAAATCGCCTGCCTCCCCAACGCCCCCCGCGGCGCCCGCTTCCGCCTCACCCACCTGCGCCTCGCCAAATAGGCGCGCACCGCCGCGCTTTGGAGTGCGGTGACTCGTCACCGCTTTCGCGCAGGCGACTTGTCGCCGTCGAACTTCCGTGCGGCTCCAG
>BJHT01000717.1 GCA_014193395.1 Verrucomicrobiota bacterium | reverse complement strand
TTCCAAACAGTTGGCGGAGATCTTTCGCCACACGGACCGTGAGGATCCGGCGACACAGGAGATTTTCCGTTACTGCCTGATTCGCGCCGCCGACACTGACCGCAAACCCATTTGATATGTATTCCAACGCCGCCGCACTCGTTCGTGGGTCTGACAAGATTGGTTCGCCGCCCGAGGTTTTCGTGCGCCTCAACGAGGTGCTGAATCGCGGCAATTACAGTGTCGATGAGCTGGCGGGCATCGTGGCGGCGGACGCCGGGTTGACGGTGCGGCTGCTCTGCGTGGCCAACAGTTCGTTTTTTGGCTTCTCGCGGAAGATCGTCAGTTTGTCCGAAGCCATCGGCGCGATCGGGGTGAATCATCTGCGCGAGCTGGTAACGGCCTCGAGTGTGATCAGCAAGTTCGGCTCGGTGCCCGGCAGCCTGGTGTCGATGGAGGCATTCTGGCGGCACAGCGTCGCGGTGGGATTGGCGGCGCGGATTCTCGCGGGTGCGCGGAAGGAGTTGAATCTGGAGAATTACTTCATCGCGGGTGTGCTGCACGATGTGGGCCGGCTGGTGATGCTGCTGAAAATGGCCGAGCCGTATCGGCAGGTGATCGAGCGGTGCCGGGCGTCGGGCGAGCTGCTGTATGCGGTGGAACGCGAGCGCTTCGGTTTCGATCACGCCGACGTGGGTGAGGCGCTGCTCGGGCAGTGGAATTTAGCCCCGATGCTGGCAGAGGCGGTTGGCGCGCATCACGCGCCGCAAAACGCCGAGCGGCACGCGATGTGTGCGGCGATGGTGCATCTGGGCGATGTGCTCGCGCACGCGCTGCAACTGGGCGGGAGCGGCGAGCGGTTTGTGCCGCGGATTTCGCCCGCGGCGTGGGGGCGCTTTGGGCTGCATCCAAGCGTGCTCGGGACGGTCATGGAGCAGCTTGATCAGCAGTATCGACAGATGGTTTCACTGATTGTGGCAGGCGCGGGGAAGTAGGCGAGGAGACGGGAGGACACCGTGGATACGCTGCGGAATGTCCGCAGCCCAAGTGGGTCAGGCTATCGTGCCGGAGCTTGGAGTTTGGACATTTTCGCGCGGCCTTTGCCCGCGCGCCCTCCTCGCCTCTGCGCCGTGCCGGCGGCGCGCAGTGGAACCACCGCCCACGCCACCGAAAGCTGCGGCCGGGGACGGCCGCACTCCGCCCACGCCCCGGAGTGCGCCCGTCTCGGGCGCAGCGAGGTGGGAGCGTGGTGAGACGGTGGAGTTTTCCGATGCCCCCGCGCGTTCGGACGCTGCTGCGGCCGGGGACGGCCGCACTCCGCCCACGCCCCGGAGTGCGCCCGTCTCGGGCGCAGCGAGGTGGAGCGTGGTGAGACGGTGGAGTTTTCCGATGCCCCCGCGCGTTCGGACGCTGCTGCGGCCGCGGACGGCCGCACTCCGCCCACGTCCCGGAGTGCGCCCGTCTCGGGCGCAGCGAGGTGGAGCGTGGCGAGACGGTGGAGTTTTTCCGATGCCCCCACGCGTTCGGACGCTGCTGCGGCCGGGGACGGCCGCACTCCGCCCACGCCCCGGAGTGCGCCCGTCTCGGGCGCAGCGAGGTGGAGCGTGGTGAGACGGTGGAGTTTTCCGATGCCCCCGCGCGT
>BJHT01000716.1 GCA_014193395.1 Verrucomicrobiota bacterium | reverse complement strand
GCGTGAGCGGAGCGGACGCGGGCACGGGCGCAAGCGAAGCGGGAGGCGCGGCGGTTGGGGCCGGGGAATTTGCGGGGGGAGATTTCAGCGGAGCGGCGGGCGGTGTTGGATTGGCGATGGCAGACGGCGCGAGCGGAGCGGGAGCAGCGACAGGCGCAGCGGCGGGCACAATGGCGGGCGCAATGGCAGGCGCAAGGGCAGGCGTGGCGGTGGGCGCGTCTTCCGGGATCGCCGGTTTGGGCGGCGGCGCGAAGAGCGTGCGGTTGGGAATGCGGGGCGCGTCGGCACCGCGGGCCGGCGACGGCAAGAGTGCGCACGCGAGGAGGCCCGCAGCGAGCATGCAGTGCCCGGCGACGCGAGTGCGCGGGAGGCGGTGAAACGGAGGGCGTGGCGGCAAAAGGTAGAGGTGCATTGTCGTGGTGAAAGGGTGGTGGCGTTACGGCGTGCGCTCGAACACCGCGCGGCTCGAGGCCGGCGTGGCGGACACCGGCGGCGTGAAACCGACCGGCGTCACGATGGCGTTCGGAGCCGCGTTGGTGCCGGGGTTGGCAAAGAATTGCAGCAGCATCTGGGACATGTCCGGACGGGCGCCGGACGGGTTCGGCCGCGCGACCACGGCGGGCGGTGCAGGCGGGCCGAATTCCTCGAGCGGACCGATCACGACCGGCGGATTCGCGCTGTCCACGCGGGTGCTGGTCACCGGCGGCGGCGGCTGGATCGGAATGTCCGGCTCGACCGGCGGCGGCGGCAACGGCGGCAACGCAGCGACGACCGCAGGGACGGGTGGCGGACTGGCGAGGCGGAGCGGCGACGGGCCGAGCCGCGGCAGATAGTCGGGCGCACCGTGGGCGACGGGCGCGAACGCGAACGCGAGCGTGGCGACGAAGCGCAGCACAGTCTCAGGCCGCGATGGCCTCCGGAGCAGGGGCCGGGGCCGCCGCGGGCACGGGGGCGGCGGCGGCAGCGGCAGCGGCGGCTGGTTCCTTGCCGTCAACAGCGGCGAGGGCTTCGTCAATCGAAGCGACGAACCGCCAGTCCTTGGCTTCTTCATAATTCTTGCAGTCTTTGATGAGGTTGGCGGAACCGACGACGCGTTGTTTGAGCGAGAGGCGGGCGCTCCACTGGGCCACCTCGATGGCCAGCCGAATGAGCGTGACATCCACAGCGCGGGCCTGGCTGAGGTCCAGCACCAGTTTGTTGATGCCGGCGTCCACCGAGGCGGCGACCTTGGTTTTGAGCAGGCAGGAGATTTCGTTGGCGATGCTGGCGTTGAAGCCGGCGGGGATGGTGAGAATGAGCGCGTCCTTTTGCTCGCGGAAGAATTTGGGGGACGTGTCGAGGTTGAGGGCGCGCGCGATTTTGAACTTCAGATCATCCAGGTCGATGGGCTTGTTGATCACGGCGGTGAAGCCCAGATGCGCGGCGCGGGCCTGCTCGTCCACGGCGGTCTTCACGCTCAATCCGAAAACCGGCAGCGCGCGGGTCGGCGCGTTGGCGCGCAGCGCCTCGAACGTGGTGAACGCCGCGTCATCGGCCAGGGCGAGGCTCATCAGAACGGCATCGACGGACTGCTGCTGGCAAAGTTCGAGGACCTTGGCGGGCTGGGCCTCGGCGAGGATCTC
This sequence comes from Verrucomicrobiota bacterium, assembly GCA_014193395.1. Lineage (GTDB taxonomy): Bacteria > Verrucomicrobiota > Verrucomicrobiia > Limisphaerales > BJHT01 > BJHT01. The sequence continues at coordinate 2 of BJHT01000716.1, read as the reverse complement.
CC
>BJHT01000715.1 GCA_014193395.1 Verrucomicrobiota bacterium | reverse complement strand
GTGGCCGTGTTCGCGGTGTTCCCAGAGGAAGATGCCCTGCCACGTACCGAGGACGGGTTCGCCGTGCACGATGGGGAGGCTGAGACTAACGGCGGTCAGAGCGGTGCGGACGTGCGCGGGCATGTCGTCGTCGCCCTCGCTGGTGTGGCGGAAGAGGGCGTCGCCGGCGGGCACGAGGCGGGAGAAGAAGCGTTCGAGATCGCGACGGACTTCGGGATCGGCGTTTTCCTGAATGAGCAACGACGCGGAGGTGTGGCGCAGATGGAGCGTGAGCAGGCCGGTCTGGATGGCGTGGTCGCGGACGAAGCGGCGGACCTCGGCGGTCACTTCGTAAAAGCCCTGGCCGCGGGTGGTGATGCGGAGTTCTTGGGCGAACTGGCGGAGCATGCGGGCGGGCGCAGAGCCGACGGAACGGCGACACGGCGGATGGGGAGGTGGGCGGGCGGGGCGGGGCCGCGCGAAGTTACCGCTGGCCGGGCTTGAGATCGGGGAGGTCGGTGAGGAGCAGCTCCATCTTCTTGTTATCGCGGGCCAAGGTTTCGTTGAGGGTGGTCTGCGCCTTGAGCTCGGCCTTGAGGAGGGACAGTTCGCGGCGCATCTCCTCGAGTTTGGGGAGGTTGCCCATCTGACGGTTGAGTTCGGCGGTCTGCTGTTTGAGGGATTCGTTCTCGGCGCGCAGGGTTTTGTTTTCGTTCTTGTCGGTGAGTTCCTGCACGCGCTTTTCGAGCGCGGCGCGTTCTTTGGTGAGGGTGTCCACGGACTGGAGTTGCTGGGCCGTGGTCTTGGTGGCTTTTTCGAAGCTCAATTTTTGGAGGTCGAGTTCCTTCTGGAGCGACTTGACGCGGTCCTCGAGCTTGATGACCTCGCGCGGGTCAGCCCCGGAGGTCTGGGCGGCGAGGGCTTCCTTGAGCCGGGCCTGATATTCGGCCTCCATGCTGGCCTTCTCGGTGCGGAGGGCAATGAGTTCCTCGTTTTTCTGTTTCAACTGCCGTTCAAAACCGGTCGCGGATATGGCGGCGGCGGCGGTGGCGGCGGTCCCGGGTGCGGCGGTGGCGGGTCCAGCCTTGGTGCCGGGCTTGGGGGTGACCGCAGGCGCGACCGGAGCGGGTTGGCCGCTCGGGGGCTGGACGTCGGGGAATTGTTTGGCCAGCGGCGCGATGAGGGCGACGACGGAATTGAGGCGGTAGCGGACCAAGGCGGCCTGCCAGTCGGGGGCCATGCGCTGGATTTTTCGCAGTTCCTCTTCGGCGGCGTAGTAGCGCTCCAATGCGCCGCGGGCGTTACCCCCGGCCTTGAGATCGTCACCCTGCTGGATGAAGCGATAGGCTTGGACGTATTGGTCGTCGGGACCATCGGCGTGCGCCGCTGACGCAAAGGTCAAGAGCGACAGGATGGCGGCCCAGAAAAATCGGTTCATGCGGGCGGAAAATAGACGAGCGGTTTGGCGTTTGGCAACCTGATTAAACCAGCGGCCCACGAGGTGGGTGTGTGACGAATTTGTAACCACCGCGGGCGGTCACGCGGCGAGCTGGGTCTGAAATTGCCGGGAGTGGTTGATCTGCTCCCAGCATTCGTCCCAGCGATGGCTCTTCAGGGCGCAGCGCAGCGCCAGGATGTTTTCGGCACCGACTTCGGTCCAGTGCATG
>BJHT01000714.1 GCA_014193395.1 Verrucomicrobiota bacterium | reverse complement strand
GAAGGCGGGACGTTCGGAATGATGATTCGCTGTGCCATGTTCCATGCCTCGCTTGGCCGCATCGTGCGGATTTGGCGCTCTGAGCCACGGCGGCTCGCCGACAAATGGGTTCATTTGCTGAGTTCCAAAGGCTATTCGGCAAAACCGATGGTCGCAAGCCAAATGGTATGTATATCCCGTGGACGTTTAATCACCATTCCGGGAAGCCTGAGACAGCCTGCAAAAGCTGTCCTTACTTCAAACTGTCGGTCAGCGGATTCGAGTGGCCCGGAAGGGAAAAGGGTTGACGCAAGAGCAACTCGCACTCGAAGCCGAAATGGACCGATCCTATGTGGGGCAGCTTGAGCGCGGGGAGCAAAACGCCACGGTCCTCACGCTGGCCAAGTTGGCACGGGTAATCGAGTGCGACATGGCCGCATTCGTCCATGACCTCCCGATTCCCAATCAGCGGCTCGACCGGCGCGATTTAGCATAATCGTTGCCGGGGTAGCCATCGCTGTCCTCTCTGGTCTGCGTCGTCTCCCTCCAACATCTTCGCGCTCGGCGACCGGGGTGACCGATGCCGCCTCAACTTCCTCCCCGAAAATCGCCCGCTGTTTCAACCCAGCAGCGCGCCCATTCGGGTTTCGTCCGCAATCTGGGATGCCGCTGGCGTCACTTTTACAGTCGTGGTCTTGGCCTGTTTCCGCGCGTCCCGTTCGATCTTGGCGCGGTACGCTTTGGCCATCGCATCCATGCGCGCCTTCCCGGCCCCGGCGTCCTCGTCGAAGAGTTGCACCTTGACCGATTCCAGCCCCAGCAACGCCGCGCGCCGCTCGCTGGTCCTGACCAGCAACAACAGCGGCCCGATGTCGCCATCCCGCTGCGCCTTGGCCACCATCTTCGTCAATTCCCCGACGCGCGGCACCCCGCCGCCCTCGACCTGCGCCGTCCGGGTGGTCTGTGAACCACGGCTATCGTCGCGCTGGCTCCGCTGGTAAAGCACCCATGCCTCGCGTTCAACCCGGTCGAGCAGTCCGAGTTCCGCCGCGATCATCTGGCGCGCGGTTCCACCCATGAAGCGGTCAGCCCATCGTCTCCGCACTTCCTTCATGTCCTGCCGCACCTGTTCCGATCTGAGCGTGTAGCCGATGCCTTTGGCTACGAACCGCGCATTCATCAACTTGGCGATGTCGGCGCACCCGCCGTGCCGAAGCTGCATCAGTTCCGCTACCTCCAGCAGGTCGGATTCGCGCTGCCACGGCGTCCGCTTCTTCAAGCCCGGCGTCGTGGCCCCGGTGATCGACTCCTCGCCGGATTCTGGTGGGACGTGTTCGTGGCTGCTGTCGGTTTCAGCCACCGGTGCGACGGCGGCTGCGAGGCCGGGCATCGGTGGCTCGGATGGTTCGGGCTGGAGACAAGCATCGGATTGGCCGCTGGTAGCGGTGGCAACCAGTTGCGCCGAAGCGAGTTGAGTCGGTTCTGTGGCGGATTTCGGGTTGCTTGGCAAAACTGCGGTCATAGTGCGGGTGTTCGCGTCACTTTGGCCGACGCAAACAGCATGGCGCGTCGGGCTTCAATTTCGGCGGCGGATTGGTAGGCACACTCGGCGGCGAGCAAAGCGAGGCGGCGGGCCTCGCCGTTGGCTGACGTAGGCGCTCGTGCGGC
>BJHT01000713.1 GCA_014193395.1 Verrucomicrobiota bacterium | reverse complement strand
ATATTGGTGAACCTGAAAGAAGACAGCGGAACTCTGCACCTTTCTCTGTAGCTTTCGTTCCATTCTCAGCTTCTGGCGGCAGATTGCCGACCTTTACAACAAGTCTGTAGGAGTCACGCTGGATTAGTGGATGAACAAAGGCATTGTGTTCACCTTTGGTCGACAAAACGAAAGTTGAGGCCAGAGGAACTTCAACATGGGCGAAAGCAGGGTTGGGGCTATGGACAGTGCGCACCCAAATCCAAGCAATTACGTCGAACTCCTGCCCATGCATCCCAGCTAGCAGCCTGTCGTGCATTGGTCTGAAAGTTTTTTGACGGCTGCGGATTCGAGCAGACACCCAAACGTTGCCGAGGCGGTTTTCCATTCGCCAGTCTCCGGAAACACCTCCGGCAGGGCGGTTTCTCAGCCGTTCACCACGCTCAGGCGGTGTAGCCGCCGGAGGTTGTACGCCAAACACACCAACGTCCATTCCAAGTCGGTCCCGGCCTGGCCCCGCAATAAGAACCGCCGAAACCCCAGCGCCTCTTTGATGATCCCAAACACCGGTTCCACCGTCTGCTGCCGCAATCGATACAGCGCCCGCCCCGCTTTCGTTCGTAACCGGTAGCGCATCTGCTCCACCGCGCCGGCCCCCGCCGGCGGCGGCGGCGGGTCCGCGCGTTGTTCCAAGTCGCGCACACTGCGATGATGCCCGGTTTTTTCCACCGCCGCGTACACGGTCGGGCCACCGTTGGCTTCCACGGTCGCGACCGCCGTCGCGCTGTAGAATCCGTTGTCCGCCAGCACCGCCGTCACTTGCGCGCGCACCGGTCCCGGCGCGGCCTGCACCGTGGGCACCAACTGTTCTTTGTCGTTGGGCGCGGTGGTCACGCGCGCGGCGACGATCAACCGGCTCTCGGTTTCCACCGCCGCTTGGGCGTTGTAGGCTTGTTCAAAATGGGTGCCAGTGCCGGCTTTCATGATCCGGCTTTCCGGATCAGTGAAGTTGTATTGGTCTTTCGCCGCAGGCGTGGCGGAAGGCGGTTGCGGGTCGCGCCCGTGCACCGTCTCGCCGCGGGCGCGGCGCGCGGCGCGGGCGGCTTGTTTCGCCTCGTACACCGGCTGTTCCTGCGCGGCGCGCTGGCGGGCGCGGTCCTCAATCACGGCCCGCGCGGCGGCGAGCTTCGCCAGGCGGTCCCGGCGCCGGGCGATCTCGGCGGGAATCGTCAGGCCGTCCTGCAACGGGGTGCTGTCGGCTTGCTCGGCTTTAGCCAGCAATTGATCCACTTCTTGACGCAAGAGTTCGATCTGCTCGCCGGCGCGGTGGTAGCTCACGGCGCTGTGTTTGCTGGCGTTGGCTAAGACTTTGGTACCGTCGACGGCCAGCGTCAGTTGGCCGAATTTCAACAGCTTGCATTCTTGCGCCAGGGCCAGCACTTGCACGAAACTCTCAGCCAACACCGGCTTGTTCTGCCGGCGAAACCCACAGATTGTGGCGTGGTCGGGATGCGTATCGCCGGTGAGGAACCGCACCGCGACATCGGTGTCGGTGGCGCGCTCGATGGCGCGCGAACTGAACGTGCCGGTGGCGTAACAATAGATCTCCAAGCCGAGCAGCATCCGGGGCGGAAACTGGGCGCTGCCTGTGCCGCGCTCGTTGACGCAC
>BJHT01000712.1 GCA_014193395.1 Verrucomicrobiota bacterium | reverse complement strand
AACCTTGCGATGATGGTCTCGGAATGGTCGCGGACGCTGGAGCGTGACATCATCGGTGTGACGCCCGTGTGCGTGGCCGTCGCCGACGCGTATGCCCGGAGTTCCGACTGGCAGAGGCTCCGTGAATTTCTGGACGGCGGGGCATGGGGCGAGCAGGAGTACCTGCGCCGCGCTTTCCTCTCCCGCGCGCTTGAGCGCCTGGATGAGCCGGAAGCCGGCGCGACAGAGTGGAACGACGGCCTCTCTGCGGCACGCAGCCGCGGGGATTCGCGCGAGCGCCTCGACCGGATGGTGCGGCTCGCGATCGGCTGGGGCTGGACCCAGCGTGCCCAGGAAGTGATGTGGAGCCTCGCAGGAACGCCCGCCTGCCCGCGCTGGATTCTCGACCGGCTCTGGCTGGTCGCCATTGAAAAGAAGGACGCGGCGCAACTGCAGAAGCTCGCCGGCGTCCTCGCCAGGGTGGATTCAAAGTCCGTTATTTTTCGCAACGACTTCGCCTTCTACTCGCTGCTCATCCGTTCCGACAACGGCAACCCGCATGGCGAGGCGGAAAAGCTTTTCACGGAAAATCCGGGCGACGAAAGCGTTCTCCTCACTCGCGCGCTGTCGCTCTACGTGCAGGGGGAGCCTGCCGGGGCCGCCGCGCTCACCGGCAGCCTGCCAGCCGAGGCGTTGAAAAGGCCGCGGACGGCCCTCTACCACGCGATTTTCCTCACCGCTGCGGGCGAAGGCGGGAAGGCCGCCGAATTTCTCGCCGTCGCTCAGGACTGGAAAATGTTCCCTGAGGAAAAGACGATGCTGGATCGTGCAAAGACGATCGCGACCAAGGCGGCCGGGGATCAGGAAATTGCCGCATCAGCCAAGGCACTAAGGGCGGCCAAGGCGGCGAGGGATTTGGAAGCGGAGAAGGAAATTGCCGCATCAGCCAAGGCACTAAGGGCGGCCAAGGCGGCGAGGGATTTGGAAGCGGAGAAAGCCGTTGTGGCGGCCAGGGCCGAGAGGTTGGCGAAGGCTGCCCAAGCCGCACAAGAGGCCGCACAAGAGGCCGCACAGTCTCCCGCTCCGGAGAAATCAGGCGGCCAGGTGCCGCCCCGCTGACGTCCATTGCCGCTACGGAATGGCGGCGCTCGACGTGTAGCGATCGCCCCTGCCGCTGCTATTAGAGCCCTGAGAGTGCGGGAACGTCCAAGTCATGCGCCACGGCGGCGGCGGATGAACGCCACGCCCATGAGCGCGATGCCGATACCGATGGTCGCGGGCTCGGGCACGGGCGTGAAATTGAGTTCCAGGCTGTTGCCGTCCTGCTCGACGTAGAAGTGCCCGACGCCCAGTGAATGCAGATCGTCGAAGGCGCTGGTGTTGATGAGGAAGTCGGAAGCGTCGAAGCCGAAGATGCCGCCGGAGGCCGTGGCGAGATTGAAAGTGTAGCTCTGCGAGTTGTCCCAGGCGGACAGCAGTGCGAGCGAATCAATGTTGATGTTGAATTTGTTCCCCGAGTTGGCGGTGATGGTGAGGCTGCCGGTGATGTCCGCAAAGTCCCAGCCGGGGTCGTTGCCCTGCGTGCCGCCGGCCACGCCGAGCGCGTTGATTTCCCACAGGTAGCTGCCGCCGCCGGCCCAGGTCTCGCTGCCGGTGGAGAGCGTGCCCGGGCT
>BJHT01000711.1 GCA_014193395.1 Verrucomicrobiota bacterium | reverse complement strand
AGAAAGAGGCGAGCACGCGGCGGCGCATGCACGATACTGGGTAAAGCCAGAGCAAACCACCAACCGAGGAACTCAAACATGAAAACCGAAAAACCGGAGAAAAAGGGATTCTTTGCCCTCATCAAGGAAGCCTTCAGCAAGTCCGGCGGCTGCTGCGGCGCCGGCGAGACGTGCGGCAGCCCCAAGGACGCTGACAAGTCGCAGCCCAAGGACGCTCCCAAAGTCCTCGGAGCCGACAAGCCCGCCCAGAAATGAGACGGGCGCAGGAGGCTCCGTATCCTCCTGCTGCGTGGGCGTGGATTCGGAGCGCGATTTATTCTCGCGCGCCCCATCCTGCAAGACGGTGACAGCCGATTGAGCAGACAACCCGAGGGCGACGCCGGGGTGCCCCGCACAACCAGAGACTCCTTTTATGAACCACCAATCCAAACTCCGGGAGTTCGTCGTGCATGCGCTGGTCCCGGCAGTGGTCGGCGTGCTTATCCTGATCAGTTGGGGGCTTGCGCTTTCGCACATCGGGCCTGCGTGGCTGAATGCGGGGGTCGCGCTGGCGGCGACGTTCTTCGGCGGGTGGCAGCGGTTTCTCGGCGGGTTCCGGGATCTGATGCGGAAGAAGATCACGGTGAATGTGTTCGTCGTGGTGGCGCTGCCCGCGACGATTGCGGTCGGGGAGTTCCGGCCGGCGGCAGTGATCATTTTCATCATGGTCGTGGTCGGCGCGCTGGAGTCCTACACGATGGACAAGAACCGGCAGAGTATCCGCGGCCTGCTGGACCTGACGCCACGGACCGCCACGGTGCGGCGCGGTGAAGAGGAGGCCGTCGTCCCGCTCGACGAGATCGCGGTGGGGACGGTGGTGATCGTGAATCCCGGCGAGCGCGTGCCGGTGGATGCCGTGGTGATGCTAGGCGCGACGAGCGTGGACCAGGCGCCCATCACCGGCGAATCCATGCCGGTGGAGAAAAGCCAAGGCAGTGAGCTTTTTGGCGGAACGCTGAATCTGACCGGACGCGTGGAGGCGCGGGCGACGAAGGTGGGCAAGGACACGATGCTCGCGCGCATCGTGCATCTCGTGGAGGAGGCGCAGGGCACCAAGGCGCCGATCCAGAATACGGCCGACCGTTTCACCGTGTGGTTCCTGCCCGTGGTGCTGCTGCTGGCGATCGGCGTTTACGCGACGACGGGGAACATCAAGACCGCCGTGTCGATCCTGCTCGTCGCGTGTCCGTGCGCATTTGCCATCGCCACGCCGACGGCGGTGACGGCGGGCATCTCGAACATGGCGCGGCAAGGCGTGCTGGTGAAAGGCGGCGCATTTTTCGAACTGGCCGGAAAGCTCGACGCGCTCGTGATGGACAAGACCGGCACCTTCACCATCGGCCGGCCCAAGGTGCTCGACGTGATCGCATTTGGGGACGCGGCGCGGAATGACATCGTGCAGATGGCGGCGGTCGCGGAGAAACATTCCGAGCATCCGCTGGCGAAGGCGGTGCTGAACTGCGCGAAGGAAGCCGGGCTGGAGACGCCGGAGCCGGAGGAATTCAAGGTGGAGATTGGTCGTGGCGTGGTTGCGCAATGGCAAGGCGCGCAGATCGCCGTCGGGCAGGTGGATTTCCTGCGCGGGAAGGGCATTCCATTTTCCGCCGAAATGGA
>BJHT01000710.1 GCA_014193395.1 Verrucomicrobiota bacterium | reverse complement strand
GAAAATCTTCGACTCAATGTCCCTCGCGCCGAGCATGTGGAACGGCACCATGAGAAACTTCTTCCCCGTCAGCCATCCGTTGTGCTTCGCCACCACGTCGCCCAGCTCCTTGATCGAGCGCGCGTCCGCGTTGCCGCCCAGCAGGAAATTTAGCACCGCCATGAAGTGGCTCTTGCCGGACCCGAAACTCCCGTGCAGATACGCCGCCTTGCTGGACCCCTTGAGCGCCGACTGGACGAGCTTTAGCGCAGAGTCGAATGACTCCACGAGTTGCGGGGTCACCACGTAGCTGTCGAGCGTCGCCTTGACCTTCGCGGGGTCGGTGCCCTCCGTGAGCTTCAGCACGAAGTCGCCCTTGGCGACGAACTCCGGGATCGTGATCAGGTCTTTCAGCAGGGTGGGCATTGGTCGGTTGGGTTCTTCGTACACGCCACGTCAACTGCCGAGCCACTGCGGCAGATCACCATGCGGATCATAGACCTCCAGATAGTCGGTCTTGGTCACCGCCAGACGGTCGGGAAATACCACCAAGTTCATTCCGCCCTGATGCTTCGCCGAGTGGTATTTGATCGCAGCAATCTTGCCGGAGTCATGTGCGGCCCGCGCCAGCGTTTGCGTCGGCGCATCGTTTCCCTTCAGCCAGGCCCCCGTCATTTCTTGTTCGGTGGTGCCCAGGGCGGAGAGGACGGCGGGCTTCGTCAGGTCGAGCACATTGCTGACGACCCCATCCACGGTAACGCCGGCCCACGGCACCGCCCACAGTGTCACCGGGCCGCTTGGCAGCAAAACGATGGCCTGAACCTCCATCAGCGCCGTGATCGGATCCCAAGCCAGATAGATCGAATCGAAACCGCCCCGCGGGGTGAATCTTGCCCCGTCCACACGGGCTGCGCCGCCCCATAACGGCTGCGGCGGGCCGGTCATGCCGGGCGGCGGACCTTTCAAGTGGCGAAAACCCACGATCCGCGTCCACGGCCCGTGGGCCGCCACGAGCCGGGTCTGGGAAAGTGCCGAGCGAAGTTTGTTCGGGGGCAGCATCAGACAGGCACCCCGTTCCACGCGTTCTCGAGCAGCGTCCGCACGGCCTCGGCCTTGTTCTCGAGGATCGTTTCCAGCGCCGTCGTCCCGTCCAGATCAGGATGCGGGGTGTTCAGCCACACGCGGATTGTCTCCGGCTGGACAAAAAACTTGTGGAGGATCTCCAGCGCCCGCTTCACCGGCTGGAGCGCCGCCTGAGCGGATTCGCCGGCCGGATCGCGATGCACCGCCTTGTAGTTCAGTCCCAGCCCTTCGGCGAGGCGCTTGAGCGGCACGGCCATAAAGTCGGCCAACTTTTGCGCGTCGATGCGGCCGGTCTTTTTGTCATGCAGCTCGGACAGGATCACCTTGGGCGGTTCCGCGCCGCGGATGGCGTGCAGTTCCGCCTGGAGATCCCTGATCTGCTCTTGAATCTCGTCCAGTCGGGCGAGCTTTTGCTTCGGTCGTTCGAGAGTGGTTGGCATGGGGCGAGTCTATAAAAAGTCGCACTTTTGTCCAGCGGGAATCACGCTCCGATTCGCACCTTCTCCAAATCCTCCCGCGTCACGCCCAACGCTTGGCACTCCGCATCCAAGAAGCCCTTGATCGCTTCGGCGGGGCTGGTGCCGAAGGCGGGGTCGAGGGTGGCGTGCCATTGG
>BJHT01000709.1 GCA_014193395.1 Verrucomicrobiota bacterium | reverse complement strand
TGAAGGAAAGGGCGATTCTCCTACAAGATGAGACTGAAGGCGGAGAGGTGGTGCAAGCTGGGGATTGATCAGCAGCATGCAAGGTGGCGAGAAGCTGAGCCTGGAACAAATCCGGGCGTTACTGGAAGCGAGCCAGGAGGTGCGCTTTACCGGGCACAGCCGGGGCGACATTTACGACTGGGTAGGGAAGACGTTGCGTGAGCACGACTACGCCAAGCAAGGCCGGGAAGCAAAGGGATTGCTGCGGAGCTACGTGGTCAAAATGACGGGGCAAAGCCGATCTCAGACAACACGGCTGATCGGCAAGTACCTGGCTACCGGTGAGGTCCAGGCAACCGTCTACCGAAGGCGCCGTTTCCCGACGCGCTACACGCGGATTGACACGGCTTGCTTGGCGACCGTGGATGAAGCCCACGACACGATGAGCGGACCGGCGACCCGAAAGATCCTGGAACGCGAGTTTAGCGAATATGGCAAGAGCGAATATGAAAGGTTAGCTGGGATTTCGGTGGCCCATTTGTACCGGCTGCGCAAGAGCAAGACTTATCGCACTCGTCAGGCGACATTCACCAAGACCAAGCCGACGCCGGTGACGATCGGCGAAAGGCGCTGTCCACAACCGGAAGGACGCCCCGGATATCTCCGCGTGGACACGGTCCACCAGGGCGACCGGGATGGTGTCAAAGGCGTGTATCACATCAACGCGGTGGACGAAGTCACGCAATGGCAAGTGGTGGCCTGCGTACCGCAGATCAGCGAAGCCTGGCTGGGGCCGGCGCTGCATTCGATGCTGGGTCAGTTTCCTTTTAAGATCCGCGGATTCCACTCCGACAACGGCAGCGAATTCATCAATCACAATGTGGCCGGGATGCTCAAGAAGTTACTGGTCGAACAGACCAAAAGCCGGCCGCGCCGGTCCAACGACAATGGATTGGTGGAGGCCAAAAACGGAGCGGTGATTCGGAAACACATGGGCTATGTCCACATCGCGGCGCCGCACGCAGCCCGCGTCCAACAGTTCTATGAAGAACATCTCAACGACTATCTGAACTTCCACCGTCCCTGTGGACAGGTCGAAGTGATGACCGATGCCAAGGGGAAACAGCGCCGCGTCTATCCTCACTATGAAACACCCTGGGAGGTGTATCGAAAACTACAAAACGCCGGCCGTTACTTGAAAGCCGGACAGACGCTCCGGCAGCTGGCTAATAAGGCGCACGAGGAGAGCGATACCGACGCGGCAAAACGGATGCAGCAGGCCAAGCGGATTCTGTTCGCCGATCTGTTCCCGGCGAAGCGGTCGGCATGAAAAAGCGACACCAGCCCAGCTGTGGAAATGACGGGCCGAGGAAAAAGAGGAAAACCAACAACAGGTTTTCCTCTTTTTCCACCGCCCTTGGAAATCACTCCGCGATTCCCACATTCCCACAGCCTCGACGACGAGCCCGTTAACTTACCAACTCAAACCCAAAGAAAGGAGCCCCACTCACCTTCACTCCGCTTCAGGCTCATCCTTCAATGAGAAAATGCTTCCACCCACGCCGGCCTCGCCCCAACGCCGAACCCGTTCTACCGTTCCCGCGCCGAATATCGGTTCAACAATCCCAACAACCTTCCCGCCGCCCCCGGCGCCCGCGCCCCGCCGCTCACAATCTTCCGGTTCTCCAGTTTCCGCCCATACAATGC
>BJHT01000708.1 GCA_014193395.1 Verrucomicrobiota bacterium | reverse complement strand
GGCGGTGGAGCTGATTGTGCGGAGCCGGCAGTTCCGGGAAATTCGCGGCCTTGCGGCGGTTGACTAAGTTAGTCAACTAAACTACATGCCCAGCATGACGACGATTACCACGCACGAAGCCAAGACACACCTCTCCCGCTACCTCGCCGAGGTCGAGCAGGGGAAGGAATACGTGATCGCGCGTGGCAAGAAGGCGGTGGCCAGGCTCGTCCCCGTGAAGCCCGCGAAACAGAAGTCGCGGCCGAAGGTGGGCGACATTGAAGGAAAGCCGTTTGTGTTTCCCGACTCGGCCTTTGCTCCACTGACGCCGCAGGAGTTAAAGGAATGGGGGCTATGAGATACCTGCTCGATACCTGCACGTTCCTTTGGATGGCGCAGCAGCCCACCATGCTCTCGGCCACGGCGCGCGGGACGCTGGATGATGGCACAGCCGAACTGTTCGTCAGTGACGCCAGCATTTGGGAAGTCACGCTCAAACATTCCCTCGCAAAGCTCCCGCTGCCGGATGCACCGAGGCAATGGATTCCGAGGAAGTTTGTCTATCATCGGCTGCAACCGCTGCCTCTGACCCGGGAGGCCATCTTCCGCAGCGGCGAATTGCCACGCAACCACGCCGACCCCTTTGACCGGATGCTCGCGGCGCAGGCCATCGAGGCCGGGTTCACCATTCTCTCGCCCGACACGCCATTGTCGTTGTTGGGCGCGTCCCGCATCTGGTAACTTGAAATCATTATGAACACACACCACTTCCACCGCCGCGCCTTCCTGCGCGGTGTCGGCGTCACGATGGCCCTGCCGTGGCTGGAGTCCTTCAACGTCTGGGGCGACGAGCCAAAGCAGAAGGCCGCCAGCGAAGCGCCCGTGCGGCTCGCGGTGCTCTTCTCCGGCAACGGCTTTCACTCGAAGGAGTGGTGGGCCAAGGGCGAGGGCAAGGCGATGGAGCTGGGCCGCGTGCTCACGCCGCTGGCGGACTTCCGCGAGAAGCTGACCTTCGTGCGCGGCCTGTATCACGAGGAGGCGCGCAAGGGAAACATCCACAGCTCGCAAACGGGCAACATGCTCTCGGGCGCGCCCATCGCGAGCGGCGGCGAGATTCGCTCGGGCACGAGCTTCGACCAGTTGCTCGCGCAGACTTACGGTCGCTCGACGAAGGTGCCGAGCCTCGTGCTGGGCTGCGAGCACTCGAACCCGTCGGTCCACAAGAACTACTCGATGCTCTACAGCTCGCACATCTCGTGGAGTTCGCCCACGACGCCGACGCCGCTGGAGCTTTACCCCGCGCTGGCCTTCGACCGCTTGTTCAAGGACGCCGCCACGCCCGGCGACAAGAGCGTGCTCGACGCCGTCCTCGCCGACGCCAGCAGTCTGCGCCGCAACATCAGCGCCGCCGACCAGCGCAAGCTCGACGAGTATCTCGACTCCGTCCGCGACGTGGAGAAGCGCATCGAAAACGCCGGCAAGCGCGGCGAAGTCCAAGGCTGGCGGCCCACGCTCGAGAAGCCGAACATGGCGCGTCCCGCCGACGGCATCCCGCAGGACATCGCCGAACACATGCGCCTGATGTGCGACCTCCTTGTGCTCGGCTTCCAGACCGACACCACGCGCATCACGACGCTGAAGCTGAACAACGACCACAGCGCGCTGCGTTTCCCGAACCTCCCGAGCGTGCAGCAGAAGGGCAACGGCATT
>BJHT01000707.1 GCA_014193395.1 Verrucomicrobiota bacterium | reverse complement strand
CGCACGTGAAGGCGACTCGCGAGGAATTGGAAAAGGTGCTGCGTGGGCAATATCAGACCGCCCTGGCTCGCCAGCCGGGCGAGCAGGAATTGGCGAGCGTGGTTGCGCTCTACGACGCCATTGCCGCCGACGGGGATTTCTCGATTGCCGGCAAGACCGTTCTGATGGCCCCGCTGATGGCGCCCGAGGCGATTCTGCGATTCGAGGTCGGCCTGGGTCCCGAGATTCGTCCGGGCGTCCGTTCGCTTTCGCCGCGCGAGACCGCGATGGCGATCAGCTTGTCGCTATCGACGAAGCGCGACCCCGGCCTGCTGTCGGCCGCCGCCGAAGGGAAGCTGACGACGCGCGAGGAAGTCGCCACGAGCGTGCGTCGCATCCTCGACGATCCGAAAATCAGCAAGCCGCTGGTGCTTGGATTCTTCCGCGAATACTTCGACTACCACCGCGCTCCCGAAGTCTTCAAAGACCCGCTGCCGAATTACCTGACGCGCCGCGGCGCCCACTACAACCCGCGCGGCAGCGTCGCCGACACGGACGTGCTGGTGCTCCGCATCTTGTCGCGGGACAAAGATGTGTTGAAGGAACTGCTGACGACGACCGAATCGTTCGCCACGCACGAACTCTTCGGCCCGGTCGGCGACGGTCTCCGCAGCGGCGAGGCGATGTTTCGCTTCTTCGGCCCGTATGCATTGGAGCACCGCCGCCCGCCCGGCGAGCGCATCGGCATCCTCATGCAGCCGAGCTGGGAGGTCGCCTGGTCCGCCAATTTCCACACCGACATCGTCCGCCGCGGCCGCTGGGTGCGCGAGCATCTGCTGGGCGGACGCGTGCCTGACCTGCCCATCAACGTCGCCGCGATGATCCCCGACGATCCGCACCGGACACTGCGCCAGCGGCAGATGGTCACGCGCGCCGCCGATTGCTGGAAATGCCACAACAAGATGGACGAACTCGGTCTGCCCTTCGAGAACAACGATCACTACGGCATGCCGCGCAGGGGCGAGGAAGTGCTCGATCTCGCCGCGATGGAATCCGCGAAGGATCCGAAGCAAAAGCGCTACCGCGACGTGCCCCTCGACACCACGGGCACCATCGCATTCAGCGGCGACCCGGGTCTCGACGGCCCGGTCCGCGACGCCCCCGAGATGCTCCGCCGTCTGGCGGAGTCCGATCGTGTGCGGCAGATCTTCATCCGCCATGTCTTCCGCTTCTTCCTCGGCCGCAACGAAACGCCGGGCGACGCCGTGAGCCTGCAGGAAGCCGAGAAGGCTTATCTCGAAGGCGGCGGCAGCTTCAAGGCACTGCTGGTCTCGCTGCTGTCCTCGGAGTCATTCCTTTACCGAACCGTTCCCACAAATACCCTTACATCAAAATGAACACCTCAAACCCGCTGAGCATGGTCACTCCGGACCAGATTGCCCGCCGCTCCGTCATCAAGGGACTCACGCTCGGTGCCGGGGCCGTGGTGCTGCAGCCTTTCTTGAATGCCCTGGCGGCCGAGGCTGCGGGCAAAGCGCCGCTGCCGCGGATCATATTTCTCGTCGAGGCCAATGGACTCTGGCCCTACCACATTCAGCCCAAGGGTGCCGATTCCGGCGAGGGAGATCGGCTGATCGACCTGTCTCTTAAGGACTTGGAGCTGCCCGCGCCGATTTCGCCGTTGGCTCCTTTCAAGGACCGGATGGCGATCATCC
>BJHT01000706.1 GCA_014193395.1 Verrucomicrobiota bacterium | reverse complement strand
GCCAACGCTCGCGGGGCCGTGCTCATACGCTGCCTCCTGCTTTGCGACGGGAGGGTGCGGGAAGCGGGGTGGGGATCATACGGGGGAGTGGTGATTAGGAATCAGTGATTAGTAATTAGTATTTAGTAATTAGTAATTAGTTTTCGCTGTCTCGGACAGCTCGCTTCTGACCTCACGGATCACGCATCACGGATCACGCCCCACCATCGTCGCCAGCAGCTCGGCGATCTGTTCGGGCGCCAGCACATGTGCCGCCGCATCGAGCTGGATGGCCTCGCCCGGCATGCCGTGAACGAGCGACGATTCCTTGTCCTGCGCAATCGTCACCGCACCCCGCTGACGCAGTTGGAGTAACTCGTCCGCGCCGTCGCGACCCATCCCCGTGAGCAACACCGCGGCCACCGCCCGCCCGTAGCATTCGGCCACCGAGCGGAACAAAAACGACACCGCGGGCCGCAGGCCGTTCTCCGGCGGGACCTCGCTCAAGATCGCCCGGCCGTCGCGCGTCACGCCGAAGTGGCGCCCATCCGGCCCGAGATACGCCACGCCCGGAGCGAGCCATTCGCCGGCGACCGGCAGGCGCACGGGAAAACCCGTCGTGTGCGCCAGCCACTCGGCCATCCCCGGCAGAAACCCTGGCGCGATGTGTTGCACGATCACCACCGGCACCGGCAGAGATTTTGGCAGGCGCGCCAAGATGGTCTGCAACACCGGCGGCCCGCCCGTGGAAACGCCGATCGCGATCAACCGAATCTCCCCGTTCCCGGCCGCGCCTGCGTTATCCGCTTTCCGAGGCACCGGCGACACCGTCGCCGCAACCGCGGCGATCGGCTTGGGTGGCCGGCGGCGGATGACCCTGACCTCGGCCATCAACGTCACCGTCTCGATCATTCGCCGCGTCAGCTCCGCGTAGTCCGCGTGGCCCGGCCCGGCCGGCTTGGCCATCACCGCCACCGCGCCGGCTTCCAACGTGCGAAAATTCGCGGCCACCTCGTTCGGATCGTAGCTCGAGCTTACGGCCACGATTGGCACGGGCTGCAACTCCATGATCCGGCGCGTCGCCGCCACGCCGTCCATCCGCGGCATGTGCAGGTCCATCACCACCACATCGGGTTTGTGGCGCAGCACAAATTCCACCGCCTCCTGCCCGTCGTGCGCGGTCCCCATCACCGTCAATCCGGGCGCGGCATTCAGTTCATGCACCAACAATTCCTCGGCCACCCGGGAATCATCCACCACCAGCACTTGAATGGTCTTGCTCATCGCTCTTGCCTGTCACGCTTGCTCATCACGGTTTTCACCCAACGGTCTGGCGCATCGCGGCTCCCGCAACACGGTGTTGCTCAGGCTGCTTCACACCAGCGTGGCCAGCACCTCGAGCAGGTTGCCCTGGTCGAAATTGGATTTCACAATGTAAGCGTTCGCGCCGACATCAATGCCCCGGCCCTGGTCCTCGCGCGAACCCCGCGCGGTCACGAGCACCACCGGCAGCGCTGCGTACGCCGCGGCCGCGCGAATCTTCGCCGTCAGCTCGAAGCCGTTCACGCGCGGCATGTCCACGTCCGACACCACGGCGTGGAAACGGCCCGCCGCGAGCTGATTCCACGCATCCAGGCCGTCCACCGCCGTGGTCACCGCGTAACCGCCCGCCTCGAGAATATTCTTCAGCAGCATCCGCGACGTGATCGAGTCCTCCGCCAGC
>BJHT01000705.1 GCA_014193395.1 Verrucomicrobiota bacterium | reverse complement strand
GGAATTGGCAAAGGAATGGAGGCAAAGGAATGGGGGCAGGAAAATTTTTGGCAGGGGAATTTGGGGCAGGGGAATTTTTTGTTTTCATTCCTTTGCCTCCATTCCTTTGCGAATTCTTCGGTCGGTGGTGCGGAGTTGCGAGGGACGGCTTTGGAGTGCGGTGACTCGTCACCGCTTTCACGAGGCGACTTGTCGCCGTCGAACGCACGGAGGCGTGGGCGCGGAAAGGAGGGCTCACGGCTCGCGCCAGCGCAGGCGTGCGCGCAAGGGCGGACGCGCTCGGAACTTCGACGGCGACAAGTCGCCTGCGCAAAAGCGGTGACGAGTCACCGCACTCCAAATTGAGCAGTCGTGGGTTGGCCCACCCCTCACCCTCATTCCCTCTCCCCGTTGAGGGGAGAGGGAGGTCCGAGGCGGGCGCACCGGTGGAGGATTCAGCGCGAGTGTTGGCCTCTCGGCACGGGGATGTTTGGGGCGCGAGGGTGGCCAAGATGGCCGAGCGATTCACGCGGGGCCGGGCGCTTCCGACTCCCTCTCCCCTCAACGGGGAGAGGGTTGGGGTGAGGGGTGGGAATGCACGGGGCGTGTGCTGGATGTCCACCGTGTGCGGCGTTTCAGCGGAGCCTTTTTTGGTGGGGAATGGCTCGTTCGGGCGTCGCGGGTTGGCCCACCCCTCACCCTCATTCCCTCTCCCCGTTGAGGGGAGAGGGAGGTCCGAGGCGGGCGCGTTGGCGGGAATTTTCGCGAGCGCTCCGGTGCCTTGGCTTATTTCCATTCCCGGTTTCATCCGTGTTTCATCCATTGCTAAAAAATTCTCTGTCTCATGCGGCGGCGCTTTCGAGTTGGAGGTCGGCGGGGAGGTTGAGGCCGGTGGGGTCGAGTTTTTTCAGCAGGCCTTGCACGACGGTGGTGGTGGTGACGCGGTCGAAACGGGATTGGTAGTTGAGGATGAGGCGGTGGTTGAGCACGGGCGGGGCGACGGCTTGCACGTCTTCGAAGCCGACGGTGGGGCGGCCGGCGATGAGGGCGTGGCCGCGGGCGGCTTCGGCGATGGCGATGGCGGCACGCGGCGAGGCGCCGTAGGAGACGTAGCGGGTGACGTCGTCGGTGGCTTCGGCCGCGCCGGGATGCGTGCCGGCGACGAGGCGGGCGATGTAACGCGACACGGGCTTCGGGAGGAAGATGCGGCCCATGACGGCGAAGAGGGTCTGCAATTGCGCGTGCTCGAGCTGCCAGGTCGGCGCGGGGAGTTCGCCGCGGCGGCGTTCGGAAATGATCTGGTCGAGGGTGTCCACGCTGACTTGCTCGAAGAGGAGGCGGAAGAGGAAGCGGTCGAGCTGGGCTTCGGGGAGCGGGTAGGTGCCTTCGAGTTCGATGGGGTTCTGGCTGGCGAGGACGAAGAAGGGGTCAGGCAGTTTGCGCGTCGTGCCGAGGAGCGTGACGCAGGCTTCCTGCATGGTTTCAAGCATGGCGGACTGGGTCTTGGGCGAGGCGCGGTTTATTTCGTCGGCGAGCAGAATGTTGGTGAAGACGGGGCCGGGCTGGAACACGAGTTCGCGTTTGCCGGCGGCGGTTTCCTGCAAGATGTGCGCGCCGAGGACGTCGCCGGGCATGAGGTCAGGCGTGAACTGGATGCGTTTGAAATCGAGCTTGAGAATGTGGCCGATGGTTTTGACGAGGGCGGTTTTGCCGAGTCCGGGCAGGCCCTC
>BJHT01000704.1 GCA_014193395.1 Verrucomicrobiota bacterium | reverse complement strand
ATCCTCGACATCCGAATGTTCGGCCCCGAACTTACCGACGAGACGGCAGAGGCCATCGCCAAGCAGATGGCTTCGGGGCCGCATCGGATGATCGACTTCAACGGTTTGAAGAAACTGACTTCGCCGGCGTTTGCGGTCGCGGTGGTGTCGAGGTATGGAGGGGGGCCGCATAGCACGCTCAACGGAGTCGCCGAGATCACCGACGACGTGGCCAAGGCGCTCGCTGAGTACAAGGGCAAACTCAACGGCCTGCCCTCGCTGACTTCGCTCACATCCGCGCCGCTCGCCGCAAAGTACGCGGCCCAGCCGGGCGACTTGAAGTTCGCGAAGCTGACGACGATCTCCGACGACGTCGCCGCGGCGCTGGCGACCCACAAGGGCAAGGTCGACCTTTCCGGCCTCAAGTCGCTCTCCGTCCCGGTGGCCCGGGCTTTTGCCGCGCACGAGGGCGATCTCGTCCTCGACGGACTGGAGGAGATCGGTGACGAGGCCGCTGAATCGCTGGCCAAGGCGATCGGCCCGGTCTCACTCAAGGGACTGAAGAAGGCCTCGCCCGCGGCCCGTGTCGCCCTCGGGGCCAACCCAAAGATCAGCCTGCCGCCGGGCGAAGCGGGGCGGGAGCTAAAGCCGAAAAAGTGAGCGATTCAATTGATATTTTCGACAGCCATGAGTTCGTAACCAATGAAGGAGCAAACGATGAATCCGATGGTGAAACTGAGTGCGTTGGCCGTGATGGCATTGTGCGCCGCGTGCGGCGTGGCCGCGGACCCAGCGCCGGCCAAGCCGGCCGGTGCCCGGGTCGGCTACATGCTGATCCTGTTCGGCTGCGAGGATGCCGTCGTCAAGGCCGCTGGCATCGACATGCACAAGACCCTGGGCGGGCCATACCTCGGCACCTGGCACGACATGATAGGGCAGAAGGGGATCCGGCCCGGCAAGCTCGACGGGCTCGAGCGCGGCGATTTCGACATGCTGCTGCTCGCAACGCCGCACTGCTACCCGGACGCGGGTAATTGGGCGGGCGCAGTCGGGCTCGATTCGACTCCCGCGATCCTCTGTGCCGCGGGCGTCAAGAACAATCCGAATTTCCGCCTCGTCTGGCAGTCGTATTACACGCCCCATACCGAACCCCGTGGCGACAAGAAGGTGCTCCATTGGAAACCACGTAAAGACTCACCGGACGGTCTCCTCGCCCTGGAGAAGCTCACCGACCAAATCAACGAGAAGCACGGTCGGAAGGTGATGGTGATTTCCCCTGTCGAAGAGGCAACGTGCAAACTCATCGAAATGGTGGCCGCGGGCAAATTCCCCGGAATCACCGACCCTGGGGAACTGTGGGGGCCATGGACCCGCTCGCACGACCCGATGTGGAGGCCCGGCTCGCATCTGCGCACGCTGTTCGCCTACTGCAACGTCGCCACGATGTACGGCGTCTCGCCCATCGGGCTGAATCCCGATTGTTCGAGCCTCAAGTTTGGTGGCGGCAAGACCTTCCCGGAGGCGTTCAATGATTTGGCGCCGATTACCGAGGAGCAGCGGAAGATCCTCCAGCAGATCGTCTGGGACACCGTCTCGAACTATCCCTACTCGGGCGTGAAGAAGCCTTAACCGGCAGGCGTTAAACGCCATGGCGTTGTTAAACGACATGGCGCTGTCCAATCGCGAAAGACGAGGAGTTACTTTTATGATGCACCTATTGATTCGATCAT
>BJHT01000703.1 GCA_014193395.1 Verrucomicrobiota bacterium | reverse complement strand
CCGGGATCGCCAGGCGGTGATTGATTACCGGCACATCATCCAGGCGTTGTTGCGCAAGCCCGGGGCGTTTGCGCGGTATCGGCACCGGGAGGAGCTGTTCCCGGATGCGACGTATCGGGCGGCGCATGACCAGCTGGTGCGCGACCACGGGCAGCGACCGGGCGAACTGGAGTATTTGCGCCTGCTCAAGCTGACGGCGGAGCTGGGCAGCAGTGCGGTGGCGGGGCGGTTGCGCGAACTGGTGGGCGCGGCGGTGCCCCCGTGGCGGACGGAGAGTGTGCGGCAGTTCCTGTGTCCCTCGCTGGTGGTGACGCTGGTGGAAGCGCCCGTGAACCTGGCGGTGTATGACGCCCTGCTGGGCGGGGAGGTGGCGCATGTCGCATGACCCGCTGCCGGGGCTGCTGCGCAGCTTCAACCTGACCACGATGGCGGGGATTTACGCCGCGACGATGAAGAGCGCGGAAGCGGACCACTGGGGCTAGCGCAAGTTCCTGCAACACCTCTGCGAGAGCGAGGCGGAGGAACGCCGACAACGGCGCGTGGCCCGGTTGCTCAAACAGTCCGGCCTGCCGGATGGCAAAAGCCTGGGCAATCTCGACGAGACATTGCTGTCGGCCAAGGTCCGGCGACAATTACCCACGCTGCTGGACGGGGGCTTTGTCGAGCGCGGGGAAAACCTGTTGACCTTTGGGCTGCCGGGCCGGGGCAAGACGCACTTCGTGGCCGCGCTGGGACGGGAGCTGATCCTGCGGCACGGGCTGACCGTGCTCTTCACACCGACCTTCAAGCTGGTGCAGCAGCTCCTGAACGCAAAGAAGGCACTGAAGCTGGAAGCGGCGCTCAAGAAACTGGACCGGTATGCGGTCGTGGTGCTCGACGACATTGGGTATGTGCAGCAAGACCGGGAGGAGATGGAAGTGCTCTTCACGTTCCTGGCGGAGCGCTACGAGCGGCGCAGCGTGATGATCACGAGCAACCTGGTGTTCTCGAAGTGGGACCAGATCTTCAAAGACCCGCTGACGACGCTGGCGGCGATTGACCGGTTGGTGCATCACGCGACGATCCTGGAGTTCGATGGCGAAAGTGTGCGGGCGCAGAAAGCCAAGACCCGGCAGAGCGCGTGAGGTTCGCCAGCCCCTGGCTGGTTCCGTTCCGCCAGGCGGGCTACGCCCGCCTGGCTCCACTCCACCAGCCAGGGGCAATCCTCACCACCCGCAAGCCAAACACCTCATGCCCACTGGGGAATTATAGTTGTCGCTGAAAGGAGAAATAGTTGTCGTTGACGGCGCCTTCGGCAACGGCGTGTTCGTGACGGTGGGTGAATGTGATCCGAACTGGAAATTTCGCACTCGCTTCCGTTCAGTCACGCCTGACGCGTGACGCTGGCGAACTTCACCACGAACCCCCCACCGGAATCCGAGATCGCATTCGGCGCGGGACGCTTCGTCGCCGTGGGCAAGGACGGCTTGCGCGAAAGCTCGACAAAGGGGATCTACTGGGAACACACCGTCACCGAACCGGCGAAATTTTTGGCAGCATCGTCTGGACGGGGACACAATTCATCGTGGGCGGCGGCAAGGCGGCCTGCACGTCACCTGACGGGATTACTTGGACGAAAGAGAAAAAAGGAATCCCCTGCACCATGCTCACCGCACAGAACAATCCATCCATCGGCGCGTCGTGGGGTGGAAATCGGTGGAATTCCACGAACG
>BJHT01000702.1 GCA_014193395.1 Verrucomicrobiota bacterium | reverse complement strand
AGGGTTTGGCGGGCGGTTGCGAGGGTGGCGCGGGCTTTGGTGAGGTTGGTTTCGGCAACGGCGAGCAGGTCGCGCTTGATCTCGGGGCGCAGGGACGGGGCGTAGGCGGTGAGCGGCAGGGTGACGGGCGTGACGCGCAGGGTCTTGAAGGCGAGGACACCGGGGAGGCGCGGTTCGGAGGTTTTGGTTTTATCGGGGTAGCGATCGTCGCCACGGATGAAGAGGTGCGTGGGCGCGTCGGGGTGGAGATCGAAGGCGCGGGGGAGGCCGTTTTTCTCGAGGTCGGTTTCGCCGGGGACGGCGTCGAGGCGGACTTGGTACGGCTCGAAGAAGGCGCGGAAGTGAAAGTATTCGGTCTGGGCGATGGGATCGTATTTGTGATCGTGGCAGCGGGTGCAATTCATCGTCATGCCGAGGAAGGCTTTGCTGGTGTGCTCGACGGCATTTTCCATCCAGGTGTTGCGGTTGAAGAGGAAGTATTGGCGGGCGAGGAAGCCGGTGGCACGGAGGACATCGGGATCGTTGGGAGCGAGTTCGTCGCCGGCGAGCATCTCGCGGATCATGCGGTCGTAGGGCTTGTCTTTATTGAGCGACTCGATAATCCAGTCGCGCCAGTGCCAGATGTGTTTCTGGCTATAACGAAGCTGTGCACCGAGGCCGTGCCAGTCGCTGTAGCGCCAGATGTCCATGAAGTGGCGGCCCCAGCGCTCGCCGTATTGGGGGCGTTCGAGGAGTTGGTCCACGATGCGTTCGTAGGCCTGGGGAGAAGTGTCGCGCTGGAAGGCGGCGAGTTCCGCGAGGGTCGGCGGGAGGCCGATGAGATCGAGGTAAATGCGGCGGAGCAGGACGGCCGGTTCGGCGGCGGTGAGGGGTTGCAACCCGCGCTGCTCGTGTTCGCGGGCAAGGAAGGCGTCGATGGGATTGCGGACCCAGGCGGCGTTCTTCACGACCGGCACGGCGGGACGGACGGGGGCGACGAAGGCCCAATGTTTACGCGGGTCTTCGGGCACTTTCTCGACGGGAGCGACGGCACCCTGATCGATCCAGGCGGCGAGGAGGGCGATTTGTTTTTCGGTGAGCGGTTCGCCTTCGGATTTGGGCGGCATGGGCGTGGCCTTGCGCGTGCCGGTGACGGCGTGGAGCAGGAGGCTCTCGGCGCTCTGGCCGGCCTTGAACGCAGGGCCGCTGTCGCCGCCCTGGCGGATCAATTGTGACGCATCGAGGCGCAGGCCGGCCTTCTGTCGAAGCGCACTGTGACAACTGAAACAGCGGGCGGAGAGGATGGGCTTGATGTCGCGGAGGTAATCAACGGGTTCGGCGGAGGATGGGGCGGCGGAGGCGCCATGGACAAAAGCGACAAAGGTGAGAAGCGCGGCGGAGAAATGAGTGGGCATCATGGTTTGGCGATTGATCGCTGGGTGCATCGCAGACCCGGCGGCATGGGGGGAAATTCAGCGCGATGCTACCGAGGCGATTGCCACTATGAAGCGCGGCGAATGGAAGAAAGCGCCGACTGGGACATTGTGTTTTCGTGATGCCGCCTAGCCCGGATAATTCATGGTCCCTTCGCAGCCACAGCTTGCCCGCCCTTGTAGCGCAGGTTTCCAAACCTGCTGTGTCGCCGACTTCCAAGTCGGCAGGGTGTCGGCCTCGCCGGACGCGCCGCGGGTTTAGAAACCCGCGATACAGCAGGCTTGGAAGCCTGCGCTACAAACT
>BJHT01000701.1 GCA_014193395.1 Verrucomicrobiota bacterium | reverse complement strand
CTCAGCTGACGCACGTTGCTGACATAGGCGCACTGGTGGCACAGGTGCGCGAGTGCCCGCTGGCGGACCTCAGCGCGGAGACGTGCGCGACGGCGGCGGGGTTTTTCCCAAAGCTGACGGGAGGGTGAACGGAGAAGGGGCGGGGGCGCAGGGGGCGGCGATCAGGCGGGAAGGGGAGTTATGGCGCGGGGCACGCCATCGGACTGCGGCCGTCCCCGCTGCTGTTGATACGAATCGCGACGATCGGTTTTCGGGCCGGCGCGGAGCGACGGACTTGGAGTGCGGTGACTTGTCACCGCTTTGGCGGAGGCGACTGGTCGTCGGCGAATCTGCGTGCGGCTCCGGTCACCCGCGCGTTGGCGCTGGCGCGAGCCGGCGGGGAAGCATTGGCGGAAGCTAATTCTAATGCGCGTTCAAGCTGAGGCTTGATCGCCGGGTCTTTTCGCCGCTGGCGGCGTTGCTCGTCAGTCACAGATCCTGTTTGGATGTGCTCCTTCCTCGCGCCTTGCCAGCCGCGAAAATCCCGGCGCGCTTAAGCCTTATCTTGAACGCGCAGTAGAATAACCTTCTTTTGCCCAGCACGCGCCGTTCGCCGAGAAAGTTAGAGTCTCGTCACCTCGACTCCTACAAGTCGGGGCCGCGCCCGCCGTGGCTCACGCTTTTTTTCCAAGCATTCGGTCGAGCGAATCGCTGGTCTGGTACACGAGCGCTTCGGGATAGTGCAGGTAGGGATGGAAGTACTCGAAGGTGAGGAAGCCGCGGTAGCCGATGGCGTCGAGGGATTCCATGACGGCGGGCCAGTTGGTCGTGCCGTCGAGCAGCGGGCGGAAGGTCTCGAGCGAGTAGTCGGTGCCCTTCTTGGTGTATTCCTTGAAGTGAATGTTCTTGGTGCGTTTGCCGAGGATGGGCACCCAGTGCTCGGCGTGCTGGAACATCGAGATGTTGCCGGTGTCAAAGTGGACGCGCACGCGCTCGCTGCCGAAGGAATCGACGAAGGAGTTCATTTCCATCGGGGTCATCAGGTAGCCGTTGAAGAAGATGTTTTCGATGTTGAGGAAGACCTTTTGTTTCTCGGCGGATTTCACGAGCTGGCCGACGGCCTGGCGGGCGCGTTCGTCGCACACGTCGTTGCGCACGGGTTCGTGGTCGGTGCGCCACGGGATGTGAACGGCACCGGGGACGACGAGGACGTTTTCCACGCCGAGGTCGCTGGCGGCCTGCGCGATCTTGCCGGCGAGTTCGAGGCCGCGGGCGCGTTTCACCGGGTCGTTGCTGGTGAGCGGATAGGGCCAGAAAAGGAACGAGCAGAGGCCGCTGATTTGAATGCCGATGCGGTCGGCCATCTGGCGGATGGCTTTGAATTCCTTCGCGCCGGCCTTGGGGGAGAGGTCGTTGTCGAGGTCGTAGTTGAGTTCGATGCCGTCGAAGCCGGCGTCTTTCGCAAGTTGCAGGCACTCCTCGAGATTCATCCGGTCGGGGTAGGGGAAGGCCCAGAGGTTGATCGACTTCTTCATGTCGTAACGGCGGGTCGAGGCGCGGCGGGCATCGGGCTTGGCCGCGGGTGCAGCAGCGGCGGCGCTGGTAGGTGCGGGCGCGAGGGTCGCGGCACCGACGGCGGCGAGGGCGGACGTGAGCGCGGTGCGGCGGGAGAAGCTGCCGCGCGCCGGGGCGTGGGGCTGGGGGGCAGGGGCGGTGGGATTCGGGAGAGGAGTGTTCATGGGTGTTT
>BJHT01000700.1 GCA_014193395.1 Verrucomicrobiota bacterium | reverse complement strand
TGACCAGCGGCTCAACGTAGCGGGTGATGTTGAGGTTGTGGTCGTTGGCGGCGATCTCTTCGAGCGTGACGACGCGGGCCATGCCTTCGACATCGGTGTAGTCGCGTACCCAGCCGTGAATTCGCTCGACGTGCTCGGGGAGCAGTTCGTTCTGAGCGCGGCCAGTTTTGAACTCCTTGGATGCATCGACGATGAGCACCTTGTTCTTCCGGTCTTTCGCTTTCTTCTGCCGAAATATCAGGATGCAGGCGGCGAGGCCGGTGCCGTAGAAGAGATTTGGCCCGAGGCCGATGACGGCCTCCAGCAGGTCCATGCCGAGGAGTTTCTGCCGAATCTCGCCCTCCTTGCCCATGCGGAAGAGGGCTCCGTGCGGGAGGACGACGGCCATGCGCCCGGTCTTGGGGGCCATGGATCTAATCATGTGCTGCACGAACGCAAAATCGCCGCTCTTCGCGGGCGGCATGCCGGCGAAGTTGCGACCGTAAGGATCGCTGGTCCAAACATCGTCGCCCCATTTCTCCAGCGAGAACGGCGGATTGGCGATCACGCAATCGAAAGTGGCAAGGCTGTCGGCGGTGTGGAAGGCGGGACTGCGCAGCCGTATCGCACGGACAATCTTGAAGTCCGCTGCGCCGTGCAGGAAGAGGTTCATGCGAGCAATGGCGGAGGTGGTGAGGTTTTTCTCCTGACCAAAGAGCTTGCCCCAGAGCGTGCGCACATCGCCGCGAGTCTCCTGCACATGATGGATGGCCTCCAGCAACATGCCGCCGGTACCACAGGTGGGATCGTAAATCGATTCGCCCTCGCGGGGATCGAGGATGTTCACCATCAGCCGCACGACCGAGCGCGGGGTGTAGAACTCGCCCGCCTTTTTGTTCGTGGCGTCAGCGAACTTCTTGATCAGATACTCATACGACTGCCCGAGCACATCCGCCTTGGCCGCAGAATTTCCCAGCGAGAGCTTGGAAAAATGCTCAATCAGATCGCGTAGCAGGGCATCAGAGAGGCGATCTTTGTTCGTCCACTGGGCATCGCCAAAGATGCCATAGAGCGTGTGGGGATTGGCCTGCTCGATGCCACGCATGGCAGCTTGCAACGCCTGCCCGACATTCGTGGGTACCTTGCGCACATCGGCCCAGTGGCAGTCCTCGGGAATCTGAAAGCCGTAGTTCTCCGCGAACAGCGCGGACTCCTCGTCGCCCTCGAACTCCTTCAGCGCCGCGGCGTGCTCCTCGTCATGCACATCCGAGATACGCTTGAAGAAGAGCAGAGGGAAGACATAGGACTTGAAGTCGGCTGCGTCCACCGGTCCGCGCAGGATGTTTGCGGATTCCCAGAGGTGGGACTCGAGTTGGGAGAGGGTGAGGCTCATAGCGTTGCCACAATCAATGCGCTCGCGTCGTGGGGCGCAAGAGAGTCGATAAAGTGTCGGACCCAAGTGAAGGTTGCGTTACGCCTGAGGGGGAGGTCGGACTGCCATCGCATGACCTTGGCTTGGGGATTGAGCTGGAGGACGTGGTCCTTGGTGATGGATAGGATGCCGCCGGTGCCGCAGCAGCAGTCAGTGACGGTGCGGCTGGCGCCCAGACTTGGGTGCGTTTTGGCATCGGATTGTTCTGCCATTATGGGCGCGGTCTGAGGTGGTTCTGGTTCATTGCTGTATTGTAATGTGGCGCAGCAGACGGCTGGCGGCCGGAGTGATGTGCGTTGGGCGCGCCGTCGATTGACAG
>BJHT01000699.1 GCA_014193395.1 Verrucomicrobiota bacterium | reverse complement strand
TTCTTCGGCGGGTCGTCAGGAATGGGCGTGGTGCTGGCCCACACGAGCTTCGCGCCGGTCTGCTTCATGCGGGCGATGAGCTGTTCCAGCCGTTGCGTGTAGTCGGCGAGCGGCGTGCCACGGTCGTGAATGCCGAAGTTGAAATGAATCACGTCCCACTTCCCGTCGCCGAGCCAGACCTCGATGTTCTTCAACCCGATGGCGGTCGGGCCGCAGTTGGCCGGCGCGCGATGGACGTTCGCCGTGCCCGCGAGTGCCTTGCGCGCGGCCTGCGTGTAGCCGCGCGAGACGGAGTCGCCGATGAGCAGCACGCGCGGCAGCTTCGGATCATCCTGCACGAAATCCCACGCGGTGGACTGCCCCGCGACCTTCGCCCGCTTGTGCAACGGCAGGTAGAATCCGCCGAGTTGCGACTGCAACACGCGCTCCCAAGCCTGCTGGTCCGGCGGCAGCTTCGCGACGAGCGCCTGATACTTCGCCTCGACCTCCGCCTCGGCTCTGGCCTTTTGCGCCGCGGCCTCGGCGGCGTTGGTAGGTTCGCCTTTGGGCGGCGGGCTGGCGGTTTGGGCATGGCTGGTGAGGACGTTGCCGTTTGGCAGGAGCACCAGGAGAAGGATGGGAAGGCTGGTTTTCATTCGCTGGCCAGGCTGTGCGAGGTGAACTCCGCGAGGCTTACTTCAGCGCCTTCACGCGCAGGTTGTGGAAACGGATTTCCTTCCACGGCCAGTGCGCTTGGAGGCCGATGCCGCCGCGGTCGGGGAACTTCGGATCCACCTGCTTGATCGGATAGGCGTCCACGGTGACGCGACCGTTGAGCCACGTGGTGACGACGTTGTTCTCGATGCGGACTTCGAGGTGGTTCCAGTGGCCTTGCGGATTGTCCATGCGCACCTGCGGGCGGACGACCTTGCCGAGGTCCTGGATGTTTTTCTGCGCGGGCACGTAGGCGTGCAACATGCCCCAGAGGCCGCTGCCCCATTTGTGCTCCCAGATGTCCGCCTGCCACGGATGCACTCCGCGCAGGTAGATGCCGGAGTTGAGGTCCGTCGGGTCCGGGTCGGCGAAGAGGAATTCGACCCGCAGATGGTAGTTCGCGAAATCCTTCCGCTTGGTGACGATGCTCGGGCCGGGCCCTTGGAAGGTCCACAGCAGGCCCTCGGTCTTCCAATGCTGCTCCAGCGGTCCCCGGCCGCCAAAGCCGGGATACACCTCCCACTCGGCGATGTTCATGAGGCTCTGAAAACCGGTCTCGCGCAGGCGCACGTTGCGAATCTCCAGCGGCCCTTTGAAAACGCGGAAGCCGAGATAGCCGCGGCGCGGCACATGGTCGTCGCAGCTCCACGCCTCCCTGCCGTTGCACGTCAGCGAATACCTGCCGCCCGTCGCGACGACGCGCCACGCGTTCCATTCGCCGGCGGGTTTTTGCAGCTCGGGCACGGCTTTCCGCGCCTTGCCGCTGCCTCCAATCATGCCCTTCGGCCCGGCGTTGTATTGGCCCTCACCACGATCGTTTTCCTGCGGGCCGCCGGCGAGAGCCTTGGTCAGCCGGATCGGATCGGCGCCCAGCAGGCGGTCGCTGTGAATGTAGAGGTCGGCATCAAAGGCGTCGTCCTTCGCGCGCCACTCGAACTCCAACTCGAAGTCCGCGTAATCCCACTGCGACGCGAGAATGGCCGGCGCATCGCCCGCGCCGATGATGACGCCGCCCTCGACTCGCCATGCGGCGGGCGGCGACTTCGG
>BJHT01000698.1 GCA_014193395.1 Verrucomicrobiota bacterium | reverse complement strand
CCTCACTCGCTCACACCCTCACACCCTCACACGCTCACACTCCCTCACGCCCGCAGCACCTCCCCCACCACCCGCGCAGCCGCATTTTCCACCAACGTGTGCTCGCTCCCGTTCCGCTTGAACACCAGCTTCCGATGATCCAGCCCGAGCAGATGCAGCACCGTCGCGTGGAAATCGTAGTGATTCACCACGTCCTTCACCGCCTTGTGCCCGAACTCATCCGTCTCGCCATACGTCACGCCGCCTTTGAACCCACCACCCGCCACCCAGTGCGTGAAGCCGTACGTGTTGTGATCCCGCCCCATCTTCTCGCGCGGCCCGTCGAACTCGATCACCGGCAGCCGCCCCATCTCGCCGCCCCAATGCACGATCGTCGCGTCGAGCAGCCCGCGCGCCTTCAAGTCCTGCACCAGCGCCGCCGCCGGTTTGTCCACGTACCGGCACGCCGTCGGCAGCTTCCCGAAGATGCCGCTGTGATGATCCCAATATTGGTTCGCCGTGAAAATCTGCACGAACCGCACGCCGCGCTCGACCAGCCGCCGCGCGATCAAACAGCGCGTGGCAAACTCGCGCGTCACCGGATCATCCACGCCGTACAACTTTTTCGTCGCCGTGCTCTCGCCGGAGAAATCCAGCGCCTCCTTCGCCGCCGTCTGCATCCGCGCGGCCAGCTCGTAGCTCGCGATGCGCGCCTCCAAATCCAGTTCGCCCGGCGTCTCGCGCAGATGCGCCTCATTCAACTGGCCGAGATATTTCAAGAACCCCTGCTGCGCTTCGCCGCGCAAATGCGCCGGCGCATCCAGATTCAAAATCCGCGGCTCGCGCGCCCGCACCGCCGTGCCCTGGAACAGCGACGGCAACCATCCATTTGACCAATTGTGAACGCCCTCGACCGGCAGGCTCGCCGGGTCCGGCAGCGCGACAAACGCCGGCAGCTCGCGGCTCTCGCTCCCGAGTCCATACGCCAGCCAGCTCCCCAGCACCGGCCGCCCCGGCAGGATGCTCCCCGCCTGCAACGCGAACACCGACTGCCCGTGATTGTTCACGCCCGTGCGCATCCCGCGCAGGATCGCCACGTCGTCCACGATGCGGCTGAAGTGCGGCAGCAGTTCGCTCACGTCCGCTCCGCACTGCCCGTGTTTCTGAAATTTCCACGGACTCGCCAGCAGCTTCATCGAGGCGTTGGGCAGGTCGTCGTGCTTGATCTCGCCCGGATATTTTTCCCCGTTCATCCGGTCCAGCGTCGGCTTCGGATCAAACAGATCGATGTGACTCGGTCCGCCCTGCATGAACATCGAGATCATCGCCCGCGCCCGCGGCGCGCCGTGCGGCTGCCGCGGCAGCGTGTCGAACTTCACCGGCCCCAGGTTCGGTTTCGTCACCTCCGCGAGCAGCCCCTCCTCGTGCAACAACGACGCCACCGCCAGCGCGCCCAGCCCGAAACTGCCGCGGTGCAAGAAATGTCGGCGGCTTAAACAACCCGAAATCGAACGCTTCGTTTTCATAATAAAAATCTCTCAGTGTTTTACACGGGATGCCCGACGCTGGTAGGGCGCGTCTGTCCCCAGCGCGCCGGTTGGACGCTCGCAGACCCGTCGCACAGTTCGCGCCACCGCGTTCTGGAGTGCGGGGACTTGTCCCCGCTTTTGCGCAGGCGACTTGTCGCCGTCAAACTTCCGCACGTGTCCGCACCCGCACGCACGCCACCGCTGGCGCGAGCCGTGAACGCCCCATTGCGAGCCGACGTGT
>BJHT01000697.1 GCA_014193395.1 Verrucomicrobiota bacterium | reverse complement strand
ATCGGAGGCTACATTGATGACGTTCGGTTTGATAGGATTCGCGGTCCGCTTTACGCGCCATCGCCATCTTGCAGTAAAGAAGAAGACGAAAGGATTGTGAAGAATTGGAAGATTGCGCAAAAATTCAAGAGCCTATGGTTCGCTGAATGATGCTGTCACCCGGGGTTTCCGAAGGCGAAGATAGCGCAACCCGATAAACCGACGCTCTTCCTATCTTCAGCTGCTCCGCTATCTTTGTCGCACTCAAACCAGACGCCAGCAATCTCCTGACCTCATCAGCTTTCGCTCTGGCAGTCGGCTTCCGTCCACGATATTTACCTTCGCGCTTTGCCATCGCAATCCCTTCGCGCTGCCGCTCCAACATCATCTCACGCTCGAACTGGGCAACGCTGACCATCAGGTTCAGCATCAGCCGCCCGGTCGCTGTGGCGCTGTCCAGATTCAGATTGAGGATGTGTCAACGCCGGAGAGAAAATGCATCGGCGCGCCGGAGTAAGAATGCATCGAGGATGAGCGTAGGAAGGTCCTGTGAGGGGCGTCCTGGGTTGGCTTATCCATGTAGTGCATAGGAGGGACCCGCGGCCGGCGCCGCGCGTGCCGATGCGCAGGCGGTGACGGCCGTGGGAGGTTCCTGTGCACCCACGTGGATAAGCCGGGTGGGGGTCCGGGGGAGGGTTTGATCAGCGGCGGTTTTTGAATCGCCAGCTGGGATTGCCGCTTTCGGCATCATCCCTTGGGTTATTTGTCCGGCGGGCCTGCGGATCGGGTGCCATGCTGACGTCGCTTGCTCTGTTTGAGCCGGTAGCTGTCGCCGTTCATCTCGAGGATATGGACATGGTGGGTCAGCCTGTCGAGGAGAGCGCCGGTCAGGCGCTCGGAGGCGAACACGCCGGTCCACTCGTCGAAGGGCAGATTGCTGGTGACGACGGTGGAGCCGCGCTCGTAGCGCTGGGAGAACACCTCGAACAGCAGTTCGGCGCCGGTCTGGGAGAATGGCACGTAGCCGAGTTCATCGATGATCAGCAGCTTGTAGCCGGCAAACTGGCGCTGCAGGCGGAGCAGCCGCTTCTGGTCGCGGGCTTCGATCAGCTCGTGGACCAGGGCAGCCGCGGTGATGAAGCCAACCGAGAGGCCTTTCTGGCAGGCCGCCAGTCCCAATCCCAAGACAACGTGTGTCTTGCCGGTGCCGCTATTGCCGACCGCGATGACGTTCTCGCGGCGGGCGATGTATTCCGAGCGGGCGAGTTCCAGCACCAGGGCCTTGTTGAGCGAGGGGAATGCCAGGAAGTCGAAGCTGTCGAGGCTTTTGACCGCCGGGAACCTGGCTTCCTTGATCCGCCGCTCGACCATGCGCCGTTCCCGCTCGATCAGCTCGAGTTCGGCCAGCCGCAGCAGGTAACCGACATGATCGACACCCTCCGCCGCGCACTGCCGGGCGAGCTTGTCGTACTCGCGCAGGAAGGTCGGCAGCTTGAGCGCCTTCAGGTGATGGGCGAGCAGAACCTGGGGCGTGTCGGTCATGACGCCGCCCCGGTGAGCAGGCCCATGTAGGTACTGGCCGAGGTCGTCGCCACGGTGGCGCGCGGCAGGTAGGGATACACCGTCATGTCGAGCCTTGGCGGCCGCCGCTCGATCCGGCACAGCATCAGGTGCTTCACCGCGTCGAAGCCGATCACACCCCGGGCGATTGCCTCGCGAACGCCGGCGAGAACATCATCGGGCCCGAATGCTTCCAGAAGCCGCAGCACCTGGAC
>BJHT01000696.1 GCA_014193395.1 Verrucomicrobiota bacterium | reverse complement strand
CAAGCGCGGCGAAGTCCAAGGCTGGCGGCCCACAATCGAGAAGCCGAACATGGCGCGCCCCGCCGACGGCATCCCGCTGGACATCGCCGAGCACATGCGGCTGATGTGCGACCTCCTTGTGCTCGGCTTCCAGACCGACACCACGCGCATCACGACGCTCAAGCTGAACAACGACCACAGCGCGCTGCGTTTCCCGAACCTCCCCAGCGTGCAGCAGAAGGGCAACGGTATTGACTACATGATTCACCACCTGCTCTCGCACAGCGACGGCGAGGACTGGCTGAAGGTGAACCAGTTCTTCATGGAGCAACTCGCCTACGTTGCCCGCAAACTCAACGCCATCCAAGAAGGCCCGCGGACCTTGCTCGACAACACCATGCTCATGCACTGCTCCAGCATGATGGCCGGCGCGCGGCACGATAACGACCAACTCCCCGTCGTCGTGCTGGGCGGGGCAGGCGGACGACTCAAAGGTGGCCGCACCCTCGACTACAAGGGCAAGCCCGAGCGCCAACTCTGCCGCCTCTTCCTGTCCATGATGGACAAAATGGACGTGCGCATGCCGAAGTTCGGCGATGCGACGAAGGCGCTCGAGGAAGTCTGAAGTTTCGGCCGGTGATCCGCCTGAGGCTCGGGCTGTCGTGAGTTTGAAGCCCCGCAGTGAGGTCGTGGACATCGAGGGAATGGTGGCGGGGCTGAGATTTGGTTCGCGGGTGGCCTCGGTTCACGTGATTTTACTGGGTCGAACCGCGCGCCGCCCTTCAAATTATTTAAATCATGAACCTGCCTCTCACAGCCCTGCCGCTTCTGCTCCTCTCCATCCTCCGGCTCGTCGCCGCCGCGTCCGACTGGAAGGCCGACAGCGCGCCCGCACCCAAGCCGGGGAATTTTGCGGACCTCCGGATCAATGACCGGGCCGTGGAAGTGTTCCAACACGGTGTGTGCCCCGAGTGGGGTTACAAGCAGCCGCAGCAGGACACCTTCATCGTGGTCCACCCCAAGAACGTGCGCCCCAATGCGCCGCTCTATGTCGTGCTGCACTCGGCGGGGCACGATGTGGTGTCGTGTCTGAAATGCACGCGCACCGTCGGCAACCACGACATCTACCGTTCGCCCGACGACTTCTACGCGCTCTATCTCGACTGCCGCGCGAACAAAGGTGACTGGTGGTGGGGCGGCATGCACGCGGGCGACGCCGGCATGACCCAGCGCAATGGCGGTCCCAACCTGACTCCGGCGGAGAAGCGCGTGATGGATTCCATTCACTGGGTCATGGCGAAGTATGCGATTGATCCGAACCGCGTCTTTCTCTCGGGCAACTCGATGGGCGGCAGCGGCACGCTCGGCATCGGCCTGCGTCACGGCGATGTGTTCGCCGCGATCAAGGCCAATGTCCCCGCCGGCATCGAGCACGCCTCGCATCGCATGGGTTTCCCGCCGCAGTCAGTCCCGGAGACGGTCAAGCTTCCCGAACCGCCTGTCACCATTGACTACTCTGCCCAGAATGACGGCTGGTCCGTCGGCCACGACCGCTTTGTCAAAGCCATGAATGATCGGAAGTATGCGCTCTATTTTTATTGGGGACCGTTCGGCCATGCCAACAATCACGCCGCCATTGAGAAGGTGAACGACCTCGTCAATTCCTTCGACTGGCTGAGTGTGAAAAAGAACGAGGCCTATCCCGTGTTCGCCAACGCTACTGGTAACGGCACTCTTCCCTGGCCCGCCGATCTGAAGAGCAAGGCCGCCGGTCAGCTCAATGCTTT
>BJHT01000695.1 GCA_014193395.1 Verrucomicrobiota bacterium | reverse complement strand
CGAGGTCGTGGAGGATGGCTTCGGGAGTGGGTTTGGGTTTCATTGGGGGAATGTATATGCCATAAACATATACTTAGCAACGAAAAGCACCGGAATACCGCACTGACCAGAATTTTGTCTTACGCCCGCACTCCGGGCGCGTTCGGTTGCGCCGTTGACAGTGCGGAGGGCGACCGCAAGGTTGTTCGCCATGGTCACCATTTTCCCAGCCTCCCGCTTTTTCTCCGTGCTTTTCATCACTGTATTGCTCGCACTGCCTCCGGGGGCGCGGGCGCTGGACTGGCCGTGTTTCCGCGGCCCGGAGCACAATGGGATTTCGCGCGAGACGGGGTGGGGCACGGCGTGGCCAGGGGGGAGTCCGGCGGTCGTGTGGAAGGCGGCGGTGGGCTTGGGATTCTCGACACTGGTCGTCACCGAGGGGCGCGTGATCGCGACGGGGCACAAGGGCGGGCAGGACACGGTGTGGTGCTTCGAGGCGGCGACGGGCAAGGTGGCGTGGAGTCACTCGTATCCGGCACCGCTGGGGGACAAATTTTTCGAGGGCGGCGTGACCGGCACGCCCACGATTCATGGCGGCCGGGTTTTTCATCTCAGCCGACAGGGGGATTTTTTCTGCTTCGAACTCAGCTCGGGAAAAATCCTGTGGGAGAAACAGCTCGTGAAGGAGCTGGGCGTGACCTTGCCGGACTGGGGCTTTGCGTCGTCGCCGCTGGTTGAGGGGAATCTGCTCATCCTCAACGTCGGCGGCTCGGGCACGGCGCTGGACCGCGCGACGGGCAAGGTCGTCTGGACCTCGGACAAGGAGATGGCGGGCTATGCCACGGCGGTGCCGTTCAATCTGGGCGGGACCGACGGCGTGCGCTGCGTCGCGATTTTCACGCGGCGCGAATGTGTCGCGGTCGAGGTGGCGGGCGGCAAGGTGCGGTGGCGGCAGAAGTTTGTTTCCAATTACGACACCAACGCCGGCGCGCCGGTGATCCACGACGACACGCTGTTCCTCTCGGCATACAACGTCCCCGGCGTGATGCTCAACGCGACCGACGGCACGCCGGTGAGCGGTTGGGCGACGACCACGCGCGTGCATTTCAATGCGGGCGTCGTGACCGGTGGGCACCTTTTTGCATTCCACGGGCAGGCAGGAAAACCGGATGGCGAACTGCGCTGTCTCGATTGGAAAACGGGCGCGACGAAATGGGCGGCGAAGGGCCTCGGCGTCGGCTCGCTGATGGCGGCGGATGGGAAGCTGATCATCCTCAGTGAAAAAGGGGAACTCGTGGTGGCCGAGGCGTCGGCGGCGGAGTTCAAGCCGCTGGCGCGCGCGCAGGTGCTCGGGGGCAAGTGCTGGGCGACGCCGGTGCTCGCCAACGGGCGCATCTATTGCCGGAATGCGGCGGGGGATTTGGTGTGTGTGGCGGTGCGGTGAGGGGCGGTCGGGCGTCGCGGTGGAATTTCGCGGGCAGAGTCAGGTGTTCGGCGGAGAACTTATTATGCGAACGGTTGCCATCTTAATGCTGTTGGTTTCGGCGATGCTCTGCGGCGGGGCCGTTGGCGGCGCGGAGTATGAGACGGTTTTCGCGCGGACTCCGGATCTCCGGCCTCCTTATTTTTCTTCAACGTTTCCGGAGATGATCAAGCAACGGCGGGCGCAATTTCAGGCAATTTTGGAACGTATTCACTTGGTGGATCAGGGAAAGGGCGCGGCGGGTTTTGGGGCGGCGGCGAATGTGCTGGAACTTGCGCTGATCGTGTTGGGACCGGAGCTAGCCAGCACCCAAA
>BJHT01000694.1 GCA_014193395.1 Verrucomicrobiota bacterium | reverse complement strand
TGGCGCAATAACATCAAGCAAGGCCTGGGATGGTCCGCGCCCCAATACACGGCCGCGATGGAAATCGGTGATGCCGTCGGTGCCGCCGTCGGTCAGACTCGACTCATCGTCACCGGTCATTCACTCGGCGGCGGGCTCGCCAGCGCCGCGGCTCTGGTGGCCGGCGTTCGCGCGGACACGTTCAACGGAGCCGGGTTGCACGAATACACGCTGTATGAACGGGACCCCAACGACAAACCGCTCCGGAACCCAATGGGCGGGTATATAGAACTCTACCCGGGGACGGCGGCACGCTATACGGTTGCGGGGAACTTTATCACGAACCGGTCCGTGGATTACGACATCCTCACTTTCGTGCAGAAATACATCGGCAGGACGGCGATTGGCGTCCAGCGAGAAATGGACGGACCGAAAGATTTCGACCTGGCCTTATCTGTGGCTGCTTTTTCCGCGTCCGTAGCAAACCGCAATCCTTGGGGAGCAGCGGCGGCGGGACTCCGATTCTTTAGCACGATGGTCGAGTTGCACTTGCCCCCTTCCATTCTCTACGGACTCCTGGTGACGGAGAGCAGCCTCAGTAGGATTCAGATCGACATGCTTGGTTACAACGAGTACTTTTAAAAATCCTGCCACCTCCGATCCGTCTGCTCTCCGCGACTGCCATGAGACGCCTTGCCATCCTCGCCCTCGCCCTGCTGATGATCACCGGATGCGGCCTATTGGTCGGTACGAGGGGGACGTTTCATCAGCGATGCGGCTGGAAAGCCGAGGACTACTTCACCGACCCGAAGGTGATCGCGCTGTGCCGCGCCATCGAAGCGAACGACCTCGCGGAGATGGAGCGTCTCGTCCAGGCGGGCGCAGACGTCAATGCCCGGGGCAAGGGCAACATGACGCCGCTCTTGTGGGCGTTTCCGGACGACCACCTGCCGCGGTTCAAGTGGCTCCTCGAACACGGGGCTGATCCCAATGTCAAGATCGAGAGCGAGTTCAACACCAGAGGCTTCATGGTCCCCGGCGATGCCGTCACGCATTTCGTGTGCAAGACGGCCTTCCCTGGCTATTTCGACGCCGTCTTCGAGCACGGGGGCGATCCCAACCTCCGCACCAGTCTTTACGAGGATGTACCACTGACGCTTGTCATTAAAGGAGGCGGAGGCGGCAACCGCGAGGGCAAGATTCGGAAGCTCGTCGCTGCTGGAGCAGACCCGGATATTCATTCGGGACTACGCACGCAAGCCATGAGAGCCGTGTCGTGGGGCGGGCAGTATGGACTCGCTAGTCTCCTCTTGGACTTGGGGGCGGATCATCGGGTGTACGAAGAAAACGGCATGCGACGACTCATCCACTTTGTCGTTCTGGAGGAGCAAGCTTTTCGAGGAGACGATCCTCGGCAGAAGGCCGACTACCAAGCCCTGCTGAAGCGGCTGACCGACCGCGGCGAGTCGATCGAACTCGCCAGGAAAGATATCAAGCGCTGGGATTCGTGGTCCGGCGCCACGTTTCGCCGAAAAATGGACGCCGAGATCGCCGAGCGCAAGGCCCGCGAGAAGGCCGAGGCCAAGAACAAGCTAGAGTAAGCCCATGCGTTCGCCGGCTCCGCTCATGGCGGTCGCACTGTGCTGTGTTGTCACTGGCTGCGGCGTGATGAACCTGCTGCCGAGCAGCACGTTCCAACAGCGATGCGGCTGGAAAGCCGAGGATTATTTCACTGATCCACAGGTGATCGCGCTGTGCCGCGCCATCGAAGCGAACGACCTCGCGGAGATGCAGCGTCTCGTCCAG
>BJHT01000693.1 GCA_014193395.1 Verrucomicrobiota bacterium | reverse complement strand
ACGGATTCGAGTCAGGACGTTATCCGGCGGCTGAAACTCGCTCCTGACTAAGCATGTAGTCGCTTCTGGTTTGATTGCCAAGGACGCGGGTTCAACTCCCGCCGCCTCCACCACTTTTTGTTGGTCTTTTGAAGATTGGTTGACTTTTGATGACACTTTGATGACAGTTTCGCGCATGAAAGCGAAACCCAAGCAAGGCGTCACGAAACCCGTCCCCATCAAGTCCGGCTCGGTCACGGTCAAGCTCTACACCTCCACCCGGACCGTCAACGGCTCCGATTACCCCCTCTTCACCGTCGCCTACCATGACGGCCAGCGCCGGGTCCGGCAGTCCTTCGGCGACCGCGCCGAGGCGGAAGCCCGCGGACGGGAAATCGCCGACAAGCTCAACCAGGGCGAGAAGAGCGCCCTGCTCCTCACCAGCGCCGACCGCTCCGTTCTTGTCCATTGTCTCGACCGGCTGCGCCCCCTGAACATCCCCCTCGCCGCTGCGGTGGATGATTACGTCGCCGCAAAATCCAAACTCCCGCCCGGTCGCTCCCTCACCGAGGCCATCGAATTCTTCCTCGCCAAAGGCACCCTCAATGCCCCGCTGGTCTCCGTCCAGCAAGTGGTCGATGAGTTCATCGCCTCCAAACTCCGCGTCAACCGCAGCGACAAACACGTCAACGACCTCCGCTGGCGCCTCTCCAACTTCGCCAAGGCCTTTCAACTCCCCATGCGCGAAATCACCGCGCGTCAGGTCGAGGACTACCTCCACCACCTCGAAGTCGAACCCCGCACCTGGCTCAACCACCTCCGCCACATCCGCTCCCTCTTCAAGTTCGCCATGTCCCGCAAATACATCAGCCGCGACTCCCTCGATGACTTTGCCGGCATCGCCAAGCCCGAGGCCGTTGACGGCGAGATTGAAACCTTCTCCGTCGATGAACTCCGCCTCATCCTCCACCACGCCCGCGCGGAAATCCTCCCGTGGCTCGCCATCGCCGCCTTTGCCGGACTCCGCCACGAAGAGATTCAACGCCTCGACTGGTCGCAGGTCGATCTGGCGGCCGGGTTCATCCGCGTGCCCGCCGCCAAGGCCAAGACCCGCCAGAACCGGCTGGTCCCCATCACCCCCAACCTCCGCGCGTGGCTCGCACCAGTCGCCCAGCCCTTCGGGCGCGTCTCGGCTTTCGACAACATGCCCAAGCAAATCAACTGGCTGGTCGAAGCCATCAACTCCGCCACCGCCACCGCCGCCGCCACCACCCCGTTTCGCTGGAAACACAACGGACTTCGCCACGCCTTCATCTCCTACCGTCTGGCCCTCACCAAGGACGAGAACGCCGTCGCCCAGGAAGCTGGCAACAGCCCCACCATGATCTTCCGCCACTACCGCGCCCTCGTCACCGAAGACGCCGCCAAAGCGTGGTTCGCCATCGTTCCCGCATCGCTCCCCGCCAACGTCGTCCCCCTGCCCGCCGCGGCTGTCGGTTGAAACCCCGGCACCACCACCCCAACCCCATCCGCCATGCCTCGCCGATCCAAGCGTCCCGCCCGCCCGGGCGGGACTGAACCCACCGCCTCCGAGATCAGGCTACTTCTGGCGGAATTCCCCAAAGCCCTGAAGAGTTTCCCACCCTCAACGGCCGACACGTTGGCTCGGTATCCACAACTTATTCCCGTTTTCCGCGAGTTTGCCGGCCTCGGCGCCGAAGAACTTGAAAACCTCGCCCTGCTGGCCATCGGCCAGTCCCGTCTCCGCGACCGACAGAACCTGCCAACCCTCCGGCGCCTCCGGTTGAAACAAC
>BJHT01000692.1 GCA_014193395.1 Verrucomicrobiota bacterium | reverse complement strand
GCCGTCTCCGGCCCGTCGTGGGATCGCACCACCGTGTTTTGGAATCCCTTCCGCCACGTCTGGGTTGCCAGCGTGCGCGGCCACGACCGCATGATCCCCGACCCCGTCCACCGCCTTCGCAATTATCACGAAGGCAAAACCGCCGCCGCCGCGCTCGCCTGGACCCAGCACACCGACCAGGTCGCCCGCGGCAACTACACCCCCGGCGACCTCCAGCCGTGGATCGCCGCCGACCGCCTCGATCCCCGCCATCCCGACCTGCGCTTCAGCCATCACGAACCGCAGCTCTACAACCTCGATGTCTTCCCCTACGAAAGCCTGCTCGTCGGCCTCTTCACCATCTGGCAAGGCCCCGACAACGAAACCTGCGCCAAACTCGGCATCCACAAACGCAACGAAGTCCTCGCCGGCTTCACGCGCGACGGCTTCCACTGGGACCGCACCAACCGCGAACGCTTCCTCCCCGTCAGCGACGACCCGCAAGCCTGGAACGCCGGTAACGTGCAGTCCGTCGGCGGCGGCTGCGTGATCGTCGGCGACCAACTGTATTTCTACTGCTCCGGCCGCACCATGCACCCCTCCGACATCGGCACCACCGGCCTCGCCACCCTGCGCCGCGATGGGTTCGCGTCGCTCGACGCCGATGCCACCGGCGGCACTCTCACCACGCGCCCGCTGAAATTTTCCGGCCGCCATCTCTTCGTGAATCTCGCCGCCCCCACCGGCGAACTCCGCGTCGAAGCCCTCGACGCCACCGGCAAACCCATCGCCCCCTTCACCCTGGAAAACTGTGTCCCCCTCACCGCCGACAAAACTCTCGTCGAAGTAAAATGGCGCGCCGCCCGGGGTGGCGACAGCTTGTCGCCACTCGTTCCCTCCGCGCTCACGAACCAACCCGCGCGCCCTTTGCAACCCTCCAACCCTTCAACCCTTCAACCCCACGACCTCTCCCCCCTCACCACCCAACCCGTGCGCCTCCGCTTCCACCTCCGCAACGGCTCGCTCTACTCCTTCTGGCTCAGCCCCGACGCCAACGGTGCGAGTCACGGCTACGTCGCAGCCGGCGGCCCCGGTTACACCAGCAACGTGGACACCGTCGGCACCGCCGCCTTGCGCCCCGCGCCCGCGCCACCGCGCGCCCGCCGCGTGCTCTACAATTTCGATGGAGACTCCTGTTTCTCGACGAAGGCCAACGCCCAAGGCCCGGTGCCCGTCACCACCAACGACGTGCTGCGCCTGCTCGAAGAGATCGCCTATCCCGGCAGCCAGGTGGACACCGTCCTCGTCTGCATCAACGCGCAGGCCCTCTATTTTCCCACTACCGTCGGCACCCTGCGCGGCACGCTCTCCACGCCCGAGGAGCGCGCAAAATGGCCCGCGTCTGAAACCCAACGCTTCGCCAACATGAAAGCCTTCTTCGATGCCGGCGTGGATCCCTACGCGCTCCTGCTCGCCGAAACCAAACGCCGCGGACGCGAGGCGCTGCTCTCCTTCCGCATGAACGACGATCACGGCAACGACTTTCTCCGCACGCAGTTCTGGCTCGATCATCCCGAGTGGCGGCTGGGCAAAGGCGCGCTCGATTTTGGCCGCGCCGAGGTGCGCGAATACACGGCCCGCCTGATCGAAGAAGCCGTGCGCCGCTACGATTGCGACGGCCTCGAACTGGACTTCAACCGCTTCCCCACCTTCTTCCGCGACGGCTCCACCGAAGAGCGGATTGCCAAGCTCACTGCGCTCATCCACCGCGTGCGCACGATGCTCGACGACCTCGGCCGCGAGCGCGGACGCCCGCTCGTCCTCGCCGTCCGC
>BJHT01000691.1 GCA_014193395.1 Verrucomicrobiota bacterium | reverse complement strand
GGATCCTTCATTAGCGGAAGCCGTCGCGTTGAAGGCGCTCGAACAGGCGGCGGATCGGCGGCGGGAATTGGACCAGGATCTCGACGCGCAGCGGCGGCATCTCCGCCAACTCATCAAAAACTCAGCCCCGGGGGATGGCGGCCACCAGGAGATCAGCGCGACCGAGGAGCACATCGCCACGCTGACGGCGGAACGGTCCAGCGGATCTTCGAATCACGTCAACGCCGAGGATCTCCGCCAGATCCTCTTGGAATTCGACGCGCTCTGGGGAACCTTGACTACGAAGGAGCAGGAACAGATGATCCGGCTGCTCATCGCCAAGGTGGGCTACGACGGCCGAAGCGGGAAGGTGACGATCAATTTCAGCAGCGAAGGAGCGAAAGAACTATGCCAAGGAAAGCAGTAGCAGTAGAGGTACCCGAGACCGGAGCGCAGGTGGAGATCCTGTTGCCGCTGGCACGTCGCGGGAGGGCCGACGGTGACGGTGGGAGAGGCCGGGCCAAGTCGCCCGCCGCACCCACGATTCCCAGGATCGCGCGACTCATGGCCTTGGCGGTCAAGTTCCAGGACATGGTGGATCAGGGCGAGGTGCCTGACTACGCCGCAATCGCCCGGCTCGGGTATGTGACACGGGCGCGGTTGACGCAGATCATGAACCTGATCTTGCTGGCGCCGGACATCCAGGAGGCGATTCTGTTCCAGACAAAGATCCCCCAAGGGCGCAGTAGCGGGGAGAGAGCGTGGCGAACGTTGACCGCCGAACCGAATTGGAAAAGGCAGCGAGAATGGGCCGCGGCGCGGAATGCCATTCCCCTTTACCCTGAATTCCCCCCTTCAAGGTCCCTAAAGTGAAGGAACACGTGTTCCCCTGCAGGGCGACTCATCCGCGCTGGGTATCGAACAACCGTGGATCTCGACGTCAGCCCCCGATTCGGTGCCCTCGGGCGCTTACTCCCACCGAATTTGCCCACGGCGACCCTGAGAGCAAAAAAAAGTTGCACCGGCACTATATATTTTTACCCCTCGCTGAGTATCTAGTATCAGACCCGCAATTTTGCTCTTCGAAAGTTGATCTCAACGCCTGCGTCGGTGGGCGGTGCGTCCAGTTCTAGATGAAAGGTCCGGCACAGTATCCTACCGCGCTCCAACTCAGGCGGCTCGCAGAGTGGCGAAACGCTGGCGCCTGAGCCGAGTTGGTGCGCAGCGTCGAGGAGGTCCAATAAATTCTTGAAAAATATTTGCTGGCACCACGGACGAACAGCTTCCCGCCGCGTATATAGTATTCAAACAGGAATCGAGAGATGGGACTCTCGCAAAACTCCTTCCCTTCCCGCGCCAACACGAGCGCCATCGTTTGCTGCGTGTCCTCTGCTTAAAGCCAGGCCGCCATACAAGAGAGCATCGGCGGTGTTTGGGCGATAGCGCGGGAACTCCAGACGATAACGACATGCGCCGCAAGGATTGTGGAGGATGGCATCGACGCCACGCCCACGCCCACTGGCCCGTGCCGGCATTGCCCGGTGCAGCGTGGCTATGCAACCGCCTGTCGCCGGGCCGCCAGAATCGTCTTCCGAAGCCGGACCGCCGGGAGTTTCGGAGGCAGATGAAACAGTAGCAAACCGCAATTGCCGAGGGAATGGCCGCGCTGGTCTGGCGCGGCCCGGGTCGAGTGAAGTACGAGTCATAAGGAGAAACGCTGGTCATGGTGAAGCACCGCGCATTTAATGGAGATCGATTCCTGGATAAGTTTCAAGGCCAAGAGGCCATCTTGGCTGCATACGTGGAGAGTTGGGGGACGGGGCTCGATGTCGATGCCGCC
>BJHT01000690.1 GCA_014193395.1 Verrucomicrobiota bacterium | reverse complement strand
CAGAAGGCAGGGGCCGCCGCCTTCGGGGCCGCCCTCGATGACGATAGTTTTCCAGCCGGCGGCCGCCGTGGTGCGGGCCGCGGCGTAGCCCGCGCTGCCCCCGCCGATGACGGCCAGGTCGTAGTCGAATTCGCTCATGCGGGTGAGGATGGGAGGTGGCGCGGGGCGGGGGGAAGCTCCAAGTTCAAAGCTCAAAGCTCAAGGGAATGAGCAAGGGATCAAGGACCAAGGGGGGGATGTTTCTCGGGTCCAACGGCGCCGTGCGGCGCGCGGTTTGGCAGCGCAGGTTTCCAAACCTGCTGTGTCGCCGACTTCCAAGTCGGCAGAGTG
The DNA here is from genome assembly GCA_014193395.1 of Verrucomicrobiota bacterium. Classification (GTDB taxonomy): domain Bacteria; phylum Verrucomicrobiota; class Verrucomicrobiia; order Limisphaerales; family BJHT01; genus BJHT01. Next base: position 1,495 of record BJHT01000690.1, on the reverse strand, counting down.
TCGTCCCGCCGAGCGCCTGCGGGTTTAGAAACCCGCGATACAGCAGGCTGGGAAGCCTGCGCTACAAATGGGGCGCGAAATATCCGGGCCATGACCTGGGGGTGCGGGCGGGCGTCGCTGGGGCCGGGGACGGCCGCACTCGGGGGCGGAGCGGGTGCGCGCTGCGCGCGGTCGGACCCGGCGCAGGGTTCGGACGGAGAAAGGGGAGTGAGGTGCTGGGGTGAGAACGCTGTCTCCGGCGCTCGGGCTTTACGAACGTCGAGCGGTGCAGCGGTGCGGCAAAAAGGTCGGGGCCAAACGTGAATCTGTATCCCGATGCCCGATACCGATTTGGCAAAGGAATGGGGGTAAAGGAATGAGTCGGGAAAAAAGCAGTGGCGACCACGAAAGACACGAAAGACACGAAAAGAGACAGCGTTACTTCAAGCTCAGGGTTTACCGGCCAAGAGAGGTTTTTCGATGCCGGCGAAACTCACTCGCAACCTTTTTTTTCGGGTGTTTCATGTGGTTCGTAGTTCATCTCCACTGCCGTTTTGAGGATTAAGACAGTAACTCGCCCCATCCCCATTCCTTTGCCTCCATTCCTTTGCCAGTAACTCCCCTGCCGCGGCCCGTGGGGCCATCGGCACAGTACGGCGCGCGAACTCCGCCGTTGACGCTCCGCACCTGCCCGCCAAGGTCGCACGCATGACCACGCAGCACGACACCCGCCCCTCCCCGACCTTTTGCCGGATGACATTGTTCTTCCGTCGCTTCGCCCGCCGCCTCGCGCTGGGCGCGCTGATTTTGCTGCTGCCGGTTGCACTGCGGGCCGAGCACGAGGGCAAGGTGCAGATTCTCCTGCTGGGCGACAGCACGGCGGAGGGCAGCATCCCGCGCAAGCTCGTGAAGGAGGGGCCGCACCTCGAAGATGTCATCCGCCTCTTGCTCGCCGCCGAGTCGAACCTGCCGCCGTGCAATGTCATCAATCTCAGTCTCAGCGGCGAGTTCATCCAACGGCTCGTGGACTCGGGGCGCTACGAGAAGCTCGCGTCCAAGCTCCCCGGACTGGACTACATCTTTGTCCGCTACGGTCTCAATGACCATGCGCGGCGCGAGGATTTCACGAACAATTTTCCGAAGGATTTCCGCGCGCTGCTCGCCCGTCTGCGCGCGGATCATCCGGCGGCGATGCTGATCCCAATGACGGTGATTCCGTTCTCCGATGCGGTCACCAGCGAGCGCATCAACGGTCTCATTCGGCAGGTCGCGGCGGCGGAGAAGCTGCGGCTCTTCGACATTTACCCGCGCTATGCCGCCGAGCTGGAGCGGGGGCCGAACATGCTCAACTACCGGCGTTTCCCGCTCGCGAAAATTCCCGCGAAATATCACGAGTTCGTGAAGCCCTTTGTCAGCGGCAACCCGCCCATGGTCGTGGTGCTGGACAACCGTCTCGATGCGCACTTCGGCCAGCTCCCCGGCTGGTTCAGCGACCGTCATCCCAACTTCGCGGGCT
>BJHT01000689.1 GCA_014193395.1 Verrucomicrobiota bacterium | reverse complement strand
CAAGCCACCACCGTCGTAATCCCAAGAGCCGCGATGCGAGCCCCCGACCCGATGTCCGTTGAGAGGCCGCATCGGCGCGGGCCCGCAGTACATATCCCAATCCAGGCCTTTAGGGGCCGCCAGGTCGTATTCCATGCGCCCATACCACTGTTCGAGCTTGAAGGCGCCGCGAATAATTGCAGTGCGGTCGAACTTGTTGCCCACGAGTCCGTGGTGGAGAATCTTGCGAAGCTTCGACTTTCCTGGGGCGCCCTTGTTTTCAATCTGGAAGATGCGGCCGGTCCTCTTTTCCGCGTCGGCAATCGCGCGTCCCTCGGAGATGAAACGGCAGAGCGGCTTCTCACAAAGGACATCCTTGCCGGCCTCCATGGCGGCAATCGAGATCAGCGCGTGCCAGCCGGGATGCGTGGCGATCGCAACCACATCAATGTCGTCCCGTTCGAGCACCCGGCGAAAATCCGTGTAAACCGTCTTGTTGTCGGCCTTATCCTTGAACCTCACATCACACTCGGCCACCTTCACCGCATTCTTGCCAAGCAGACCAAACGTCCCGGAACTTCTGCCTCCACAGCCGATCAGCGCCGCGCGGATCTGCTCGCTGGGCGGCGTCTGGCCTGCGCCACCGAGCACGTGCCGGGGCACGATCGTGAACGTGGCCGCCGCGGCGGCCGAACTGGCAAGGAAATCACGCCGCGACATTGCCCGCCGAATTTGAGGTTTGTTCTTCTTCATGGAGTTTTGCTTGTGCGTGGGGGAACCGTTCGCGACCGGCGTTCTTTGGAACTTTTTCCGCCCCTCCGGAATCCCCCGGATTTGCGCCCAAGAGCAACGACGGACGCCTCCCTCGGATCGCGCTACCACCCGAAGGACACCGCCATCCGTTGGCGCGGGCGGCAGATGGCACACGCTGGCGGCGGTTGAGCGGATCCCGACTGGCGTGCCGACTGCGAGCAAATGCTCGGCCCGATGTTCTTCGGCGGCACCCCGCGTTCGATGGAATGATGACAGCGGCCGCGGAGTTGGGGAAAACATTCAATGCCACGGCGTGACGCTCACCGTCCCATCCGTGTCAGGCACTCCCCGGAGCCTGTCCCGGCATTGACGCTTTTCGGTCTGGCGAACCCGGAAACGAATTCTTTGCAGCAAGCAGGTGAAACGAAACGGGGCCACTTCCACGGCGTCCTTGCGCCAACCTCGTCACCCCCATATCGCGCTCGACGCCTGGAACTGACGGGTGCGGCTCTATCCCGGCCCCTCGGCTGGCCCTCTGCCGTTTTGCGGATTGCTTATGGTGCAATCACGATGACATGCTGGTTTCAAGACCTTCCATCCGATGCACGCACGCCTATTCGCAGTAGTCATGTCCGCCCTTGCGGCGGCGATTCAACCTCCGGGGCTTTATGCTTTGGAATCGGTACCGCCCAAGGAAGCGCCAGTGGCGACGCCGCCCGAAGACGCGAAAATCCCAGTGCCCCCGCAGCCCAAGCCCGCGGACAACCAGGTGTTGGAATTCACGGACGGCTCGCGGCTCCACGGGCGGATCGTGAAGCTCGGCGCGGACGAACTCACCTGGCAGCGCAACGATATCGCGGAACCCCTGCTCTTTTCCCTTCGCGATGTCCGTCAGGTCACGTTTCGTGCGCCGGCAAAGGCGCAGGAAATGAAGTCCAATGCCACGCTGCAACTCAAGGGAGGCGGCTGGATTGTGGGGGACGTTTCCTCATTTGAAAATGACAGCTTCCGGATGAAGCTGGACGCCGTTCCGGAGCTGACGCTCGGGCGCGACAAGGTTGCATGGCTGTTCCTGTCCCCGGCCACATCCCCGGAT
>BJHT01000688.1 GCA_014193395.1 Verrucomicrobiota bacterium | reverse complement strand
TGGGGCCGCCGACCTTGCCCGAAGCCATCGCCGAATCCGCGCGCCTGCGCCCCGGTCAGGCCGTCCTCGAAGACGCGACCCTGCAATGCCTCTCGTATCGCAAGCTGCGCCTAGCCGCCCGCGTGCTCGGCGGCCAGATCGCCGCCCGCGCCCCGCAGGCCGCAGCCCACGCCCGTGTCGGCGTGCTGCTGCCGAATGTGAACGCCACGCCCATCGTGCTGCTCGCGCTCTGGGAGCTGGGGAAAATTCCGGCCGTGCTCAACTTCTCCACCGGCAACGCCATCATGGTCGCCTGCGCACAGCTCGCGGGCCTCAAGCAGATCATCACGTCTCGCAGATTCCTCGAACGGGCCAAGCTCACCGCGCAGCCCTTCACCGACGCCGGCATCGAGATGCTCTATCTCGAAGACCTCAAGGCGGCCGTCAGCGGCTGGGACAAACTCAGCGCGCTCCTGCAAGTGCGGCTCGGCCTGGCCACGCCCGCACGCATCCCCGCCGAGGAAACCGCCGTGATTCTTTTCACCAGCGGCTCCGAGGGCACGCCCAAGGGCGTCGAGCTGTCGCACCGCAACATCCTCGCCAACATCCGCCAGATGCTCGCCGTCACCGACATCACGGACAGCGACCGCCTCTTCAATTGCCTCCCGCTCTTCCACAGTTTCGGCCTCACGGTCGGGACGCTGCTGCCGCTGGTGCGCGGGCTGTACTGCTTCATCTACCCGTCGCCGCTGCATTACCGCATGATTCCGGCGGCGCTCTACGACCGCGACTGCACGGTGTTTCTGAGCACCAACACCTTCCTCAACGGCTACGCGCGCAAGGCCCATCCCTACGACTTCCGCTCGATGCGCTATCTCTTCGCCGCCGCGGAGAAATTGCAGGAAGCCACCGCCACCACGTGGTCGCAGCGTTTCGGCGTGCGCATCCTCGAGGGCTACGGCGCGACCGAATGCGCGCCGTGCCTGAGTGTGAACACGCCGCTCGAACCCCGTTACGGCTCCGTCGGCCGCCTCATGCCCGGCATGGAATTTCGCCTCGATAAAATCGAAGGTGTCGAGGACGCCGGACGCCTGCTCGTGCGCGGCCCCAACGTGATGAAGGGCTACCTCAACGCCGACGCCAACGCGAAGTTCCACTCGCTCGGCGGCTGGTACGACACCGGCGACATCGTCCACATCGACTCCGAAAATTACCTCCACATCCGCGGCCGCCTGAAACGCTTCGCCAAGGTCAGCGGCGAAATGGTCAGCCTCACCGCCGTCGAGGACGCGCTCGCGGGCGCGTTCCCGCACTACGGGATGCGCTGCCAATGCGCGGTAGTCACCCGCCATTGCGAGGACAAAGGCGAGGCGCTCGTCGCTGTCACCAACGAGCCGAAACTCACGCTGGAGGAAATCCGCACCGCCCTCAAAGCCAAAGGCCTGACCAATCTCTGCGTTCCCCGCGAAGTTGTTGCTGTGCGTGAAATCCCCAAGCTGGGCACGGGCAAGACCAACCACCGCGAATTGCAGAAGCTGATCGAAGCGATGCCCGCCACCGCCGGTCCGGCACCAGTTGAACCCGGGGCGGCAGGCGAAGCGGGCGAGCACCATTGAGCGTGAATGGTGCGAGCCAAGCGCCGCTCGGGCCGGACGGATCGCCCGACGGCACGGGCGGGTCGGCTGTGCGACCCGGAGACGACTTCCCAAACACACTCTGAGGCAGGCACGCCAGCGCCCCCGGGGAGCGCACGCCGCTGGCGTGCAGTTTTCGGCAGCCTGCCGAAAACTTCGTGCCACTTACTTTTCCCCGCGGCGGGAAAGGCAGACCGGGGAACGCGGGTTTGGGCGGG
>BJHT01000687.1 GCA_014193395.1 Verrucomicrobiota bacterium | reverse complement strand
AGATTGTGCCCCAAGTCTTCGAAGCCCTCGGGCTTCCGGCACTGGTGGCCAAATGGCGCGACCCCGCCCGGCGTTGCTCGAACCTCGACTCCCTGCTGCGTCACAGCCGCGAGTACGAGGAGTCCGCCTTCGAGGCTGGAGAAGCCGCGACGTTAAGCGGGTTGATTCTCCACTTTGAGCGGCTTGAGGCGGAGAAGCTCGATCTCTGCTACCCGCCCCTTGGACATGACGCGGTGACGTTGACGACCTACCACTCGGCGAAAGGGTTGGAATGGCCGGTGGTCGTGCTCAGCGGATTGGATTCCTCCCGCCAGCCCGACATGTGGTCCCCGGTTGTCACAGGGGGTGGAAAAACGAATGCGGACCCCTTGGAGGGACGGACATTGCGGTCCTGGCCATGGCCTTTCGGAAAGACCGACGGCGACTTCCCTAAACCACGCTCCGGCAGCGGACTGGAAGACCGGGCGTGGGAGTCAGCCGAGGGCCGGGAACGCACCGACCGGGACACCCAAGAAAACCTCCGACTGCTCTACGTGGGATGCACCCGCGCCAAGAACAAACTCGTGTTTGCCCACCGTGCGGACAAATGCGCGTGGCTCGCGCAACTCACCACCGTGGATTCGTTGCTCAAATGCAGTCTGGGCGATGGCGAACACGGGTTGCCGGAAATCGAAACATCATTCGTTGTCCGGCGTCTGGACGCCAGCATGGTTGAGGCCTGTCGGGTGGCGGCGACCCGGACGCAACGATGGCTGTCATTGAGCGGAGTTGCAAACCCGCCTGAATTCACCGCGCGTTTTCACCCGCCCAGTCGGGCGCCCGAAACTGCGCGCGCAATGCAGGTCCATGCAGAGGAACTTCCCGGACCCTCGTTCTTCCCGTCCGGAGCCGGGGAAAACCAATACGCCGCCATTGGTGATGCCGTCCATGCCTACCTGGCCGCCCTCCCCTCGATGACCTCGATCGGTGCGACGGAGAAAGCGACCATTGCCGCGCGAACCCTAGCCGCCTTTTCGGTGACTGGAATCCTCTCGCCTGCGGACGTCGTGGCATCAGGCGATCGTTTCGTAAAATGGGTCGCCAACCGCTTCCCCGGGGCACGCTGGCATACGGAAGTGGCAGCCGGCGGTCCCCGCACTGCAGGCGGCCAGTGGCAGGGCGCGATTGATCTGCTCCTCCGGCTCACGGACGGAAGCGCGGTCATCATCGATCACAAGAGCGCCCCCATCCGCCGCGAGTACTGCTTGGCGAAGGCCCGCCAGTTCACCGGGCAAATCGCTGCCTATGACGAACTGTTGCGGGCCGGAGGCGAGAAGATCCACAGCACGTGGATTCACTTCCCTTTGGCAGGCGTAATGGTGCAACTTGCGTAACGGCAAAGTGACATCTATGACCGCCTCTCATGGCAAAAATGAACGTTGCTCCGAACGCCGGGAGAGCGCCCTTTTTTGCCCCTCCGGGATGGGCTCTTCCTGCTCAGATGAGGCTTAAGCGGCGCGCAGCAAAGCGGCGGGTGGACCATTGGAAGCATTCAATTCGAATCTGGCATCAAAATTTCAGGCCCCGTGTGACAGTATTTGTCATGCCCGCCGGTGCAGAATCTGGAGAAAAACAGCCATGAACCGGTCCCATCCCCTGCTGCGAACCACGGTTGCGAAATCCGCGAAGGACGTTTCCGGCTCCGTGTGGGCTTGCGTTTCCCGTGACTTGCTGCTGAACTCTTTACAAAGCACAGGTGGCATCCCGAGTGGAACAACCGCCAGAAGACCCCGGCCAAACCGGGCCGCCAGTGCATTTCCGGCCGAAACGGTCAGAAGCAAACACGGCAGACAACC
>BJHT01000686.1 GCA_014193395.1 Verrucomicrobiota bacterium | reverse complement strand
GTGTTTTTCCAGCATCACGGCGATGGCTTGCGCGGTGTCAAAGGTCGGGTCGCCCTTGCCGCCGCTCTCGGTGTAGGTGATGAGCGCCTTCTTGAGCTGATCGGCGAGGCCGAGGTAATCCACCACCAGCCCGCCGGGCTTGTCGCGGAAGACGCGGTTCACGCGGGCGATGGCCTGCATGGCATTCCCGCCACGAAACCGCAGCGCGAGCCGCTTGCAGCTTGCCCGCCCGCTTTCGCTTTCACGCCGCCGAAGCGATGCAGCTGCGTAAAGCAGTTCGTCTCGATGATGCTGTGCCAGAGTGGCGCGCGCTCCTTGATGAAGTTGAAGTCGTTGGACATGCAAAGGCCGGAGTAGACGCGGTCGCACCGAATCGTCGCGCGGCGCGGGGTGCCGTCCACCATGCGGCTGCAGTCGACGTAGATGCCGTCGCCGCGGTCCGCCATGTCGAACACGTCACCGGACCACATTTCGAGACCGCCAGCGAATGCGCGATCGAGCGCCGCGCAAACCGCCTGCACATCCACCAGCGCCGGTGCCGTCACAAGCACCCCTTGCGCTGCTCGGTCTCGCGGGGCTGCTGTGCCGTCGGCGGCGCAAGTGACAAGCGCCACGCTGTTCTCCTTCGCATGCCTGTCCTCGATTGCTTCCCGCTTATGGCTTCGTGACGGTCACCTTGAGAAAGGTTGCCGGAATTTCGGTCCTGTCCGCACCGGCAAGATTGTACTTTTCAAACAACTGTGACAGTTCGGCCGCCAGCTGGTCGGCCCTGCCATCCCGCGAAGCCGCCTCAAAGGCATTCATGGTCGGGCCGTAAAATTGCTTGAAGGTAATGAACAGCTCGCGCGGCGGCGACGGGCTGCGGAAGACATAGGTCGCACGTTCGCAAACGATCATCTCGGTCGGCACGCCTGCCGCCCCGAAGCGCTCACGAACTCTGTCCTCAACACCCCAGGTCACCGGGCTGATGAATCCTTCCGGCGGTGGCGGCGTGTAAGCAGCACTCGTTTTCAAAACTTGGGCGATCAGCGTTGGATCGCCAGGAATCCAGTTCCCCATGACGATGCGTCCCCCGCTACGCGTGACCCGCACCATCTCTTTGGCCACATCGAACGGGCGCGGCGCAAACATCGCGCCGAAGATGCTCACTGCAAGATCGAAGCTGCTGTCTGCGATTTCCCGGAGGTCCGAAGCACAGCCCTCCTGAAACCGGAGGTTGTTCAGGCCCGCCGCAGCCGCACGGGCATTCCCAGCAGCAACAAGATTTGCAGCGATGTCCACTCCTAGGACGTTGGCCCCTCGCTGCCGGCTGGAACTGCAGTCGTGCCATCGCCGCAGCCAATATCGATTACATCCATGCGCGACTTCACGCCGATGCTCTCGACCAGCGCATTACCGGACTCCCGCATCGTCCCGGCAATCCTGGTGAAGTCACCTTTCTCCCAAAGCGCCTTAATTCGGATTCATTGCATCACCCAGTGATAGGAATTCGCCTTCCAGCCTAGCGACCGGCGCTCGACAAATCCACTGCGAAGCGGCGGTGCCGTGCGTTTGATTTAGCACAGCGATCCTGAAGCACGGAGCCGAGGTGATCGGCTTCGCGAATCTCGGTATCCACGTGTCCCTTAGCGCGCAGCACGCGATACGAGTGGTTTCGGAGCGATCTGATCTCCGTGTCGAGGATGCGTGATGCGACCAGGTTGTTGACGAACACCGCCTGAGGGTGGCGATGCGAGTAAAAGTGGCCGAGTTCGCAGTCAGCCTGGCCGTAGGTGCCGAGATCGAACCGATAGAGCGAGAACGGCCCGCCGACTTGTCGCTGCTGCATGTGGAACTCGCCGGGTC
>BJHT01000685.1 GCA_014193395.1 Verrucomicrobiota bacterium | reverse complement strand
AAGTTTCTGCTTGGTCTTTGCGGGAGGGGCGTTCGTGGAGGCGGGCTTCTTCTCCTTGCGGTCGGGGTCCAGCTTCTTGGGCACGCGGGACGCCTTGATTTCGGCATCGAACCTGGCGCTCTGCTCGGGGGTCAGTTCGGCGCGGATTTTCTCGGTCACGGTGCGGACCTCTTCCTTCATCTTCGCGGCGACGGGATCCCAGTAGGGCTTCGTGCGCTGGTTACTGTCGCGGATGAGGTGGCCGATGCGGTCGTGCTGTTCTGGCGTGAGGTCGAGCTGCTTCTGGAGACGCCCAAGAAACTCGGCGCGCTGAATCTGGTTGTAAGTGAGCTGCTGGGCGGGCTTGGCCGCTGCCCGGTGCGGGCGCTCAACGAGGGTGGTGACGAGCGCTCCGGTCACGACGCCAGTGCCGTAAATCAGCACCGTGGCGAGGATGAACTTCCAGGGGTTCACCGGCTATTCGCCCGCGACGTCATCGCCGGATAGGAGGGTGTTTTCGAGGGCCTGCTCGAGGTTTTGGCTCTCAGGCTCGGGATGCATCGTGGCGAGCACCCAGACCCCGAGCGCGGCCATGACCGACATGCAGGGCGCGACGGCGCGCCAGAGCCAGCGACCCCAAACGGCCCACACATCCACTGACAGCGGAGCGGTGAGGCGCGCCATGATCCGCTTCTCGAACGCATACGGCACGTGCTCGCTCGGCGGGGACGCCTTCGCGACGGCCATTAATTTCTGTTGGAGTTTTTCCAAGTCCATAACTGGTGGGGCAGACGAGACCCTCTTTCGCATGGTTACAAATACTTCTCCCGCGTGAGCGTTTCCAAAATCTTCCTCATCTGCGCGCGGGCCCGGAAGGCGCGGACTTTCACCAGCGGGACCGACCAGCCGGTGAGTTGAGAAATCTCCTTTACGGAGCGGTCTTCTATTTCCAGCAAGGTGATCACCAGACGCGCCTCGGGGGAAAGCTGCGCAAGGATGCGCTCGACGAGTGCCCGCGCGGCGTCGGTGTTTTTGCTGTTGTCCGCCGGGCTGGCGGCGAAGCGCTCCAGCCAGTCCACCTCGGGGTCGGAGAGGTCGGTGAGCGTCGTCTCGCGATTGCGCTGGTGGGCGCGCAGGAAGTCGTAGCAGGTGCGCACCGCCAGCCGCATCAGCCAGTGCTCGAAGGGAGCTTCGGCCCGGAAGCTGTCGAGCTTCTGGAATGCCTTGATGAAGACTTCCTGCACGATGTCCTGAATCTCGTCCTCGCGCCGCGCGTAGCGGCGGGCCGTGGCGAAGACGCGCGGCTGGTAGCGAGCGATGAGCGGCTCGAACTGGGCCACGTCGCCCTTGCGCACGGCGGCGATCAGCTCGGTATCGCTGGGTTCCATGGGGGCGGACTATGTGAAATCAAGCGGCTAAATGCAAAAGCGCAAAGCCATCGCCGACAGGCGATGGCTTTGGCAGAGACGAGGAATGGAAGTTTTGGTTACCTGTCCACTGGCGGGCGGCGGGGCAGTTCGGGCTTGCGGTCGCCACCTTCCGGGTTGCGGTCACGATCGCCATCGGGGCGCACGCCGCGGTCACCGTCAGGACGAGGGCCGCGATCTCCCTCACCGGGCTTGCGGATTTGGTCGCCATCACGGGGGCCGGCGGGCTTGCGGAGGTCGCCTTCAGCAGGGCGGCGGTCTCCCTCGCCAGCGGGCTTGCGGAGCTGATCCCCTTCGCGCTGGGCATCGGGGCGGCGCTGGCCGTCCGGCGCGCCGCGACCGGGTTGGTTGAGGTTATCTCCCGCTGGACGACGGACGTCACCGCCCTCACGACCTCCACCTTGGCCACCTTGGCCACCTTGCATGCCGGGGCGCGGTCCCA
>BJHT01000684.1 GCA_014193395.1 Verrucomicrobiota bacterium | reverse complement strand
GTAACTCCCCATTGATGTCAGCACCGAGCGACTCGAAGCGGGTGAAACCGACCTGGGCGACGACTTCTCGAAGGCGATGCACGAGCACCACGCGCCTGACGGATGACATCCACGGCGCAGACCAGACTGCCTCAGGAAGCGAACGGGCGAAGAAATCACCATCCGGCTGGTCGCTTCCCAGTTCATCAGCGGCGTCGGCAAAGGCTTCAAACTCGACTTCCTTGACGGGACGGTCCGAGGACTGCGCCACACCGACCGCGACCCTCGTAATGCTCGCCAAAACATCCGCGTCGGCGATGCCGGCGAGCCGCGTGGCAATTTGGGGGATTTGTCGCATGACCGGCAGCACCGCGTGATTGGTCGCGACCACACCCAGTCCGGCGTCCCAGAGCGACTTTACGATTTCGTCGAGTGGGGGTTTCTTGTCGGGAATGGAAATGACGGAGAGGAGTTGCGAGAAGTAAGCGTTGCTGGCGCTGCGAATGAGGAGCCGGCTGAGTTGATTGCACGACTCGTGACTGTACGATCCCAGCCAAGGGCGCGCCCCGTTGCATCGTCCCAGCGCCTTGCTGCCCTTGACTGCGGCTTGAGCAAGGGAGCGTTTTTCACCACAGGAACAAGTGGCCCAAACATCCACGAGCGCGCCGGTGGTGCTGCGCTCCTCCAGATGGAGGCCACCGCCGCAGCCGCCCGCATAGCCATGGATGAAAGCGGGCCAGTCGATGTCATCCACATGCCCGTGTTCACAGGCGCGCACGAAACGAACCGGGACAACGTCGTAGTTGTCGTTCCCGTCGCGGTATTTCCCCTTCACGAGCTGGGACTCCGGCACGAGTCGGCGACGATTGCCATTGCCGCCCGCCAAAGGTTCGGAGTTCTGCACCAGGAACCAACGGGGAAAGCGCCACACGACGATCCCCGGTTTGCCCGCCGTGGGGTCGTCAGTGGAGGGCGGCGGTGATTTGAGAACCAGCGTCGGCTTCTCCAGTCGCACCCGCAGCTTGGCCACCAGACGAGGTTCTTCAACCAGCGGTTGGGCACCCGGCGAAAAGCGCCAGCCATCCAGGCCACCGACGATCACCGAGCCGTCGGGCAGGTCCATCATCGCGCCGGGGCCGAAGGTGGTCAGAAGCTGGCTGGAGCGAATTTCACTTTTGCTCATTGAGGTCAGCCCTTGAGGGTTTGGGGAAACAAATCAACGCTCGGTTCCACGTCGCGCATGGAGCGGTTGGCCCGGAATTTCGCGTAATCATCCGGCAACCCGGCGAGGGACTCGTCGAGAAAACCGTGCAGCAAGGCCGGTTGGTTCCGCAGTTCGATGCCGTATTGCATCTGCGCGCCCTTGAGTCGCTCGGCATCGGCCAGCTTATACCAGGTGTCGAGGAGGTCGAGGCATCGGTCCCGCACTCGGCCTCGCAACGCGACCTGCTCTTGCAGGGTTAACACCCGATGCGAAACCGCACGCTCAGCAAACGCCTCGGCGACGGCGTTCAACGCGGCCCGTTGCGTGAGGATGTTGGCGGCACCGGTGGGGCCTCCGAAGGATGTCAGGTGATGGCGGGCGAAGGCCACCAACGCTGCGGCCAGCGCCCGGTCGAGCGCGCGCGGTGAAAACGGCGTCACGCTCGTGGCCTCGACGGTGCGGTAAAACGTCGCGTGGTAGAAGCCAAAGCGCTCGTAGTGCGAGCGGTCGCGCGGCTTGTGGACGTTCAGGAGGGTGACGACCAAGCCAGGCCGATTCGGGTCCCGGCCAACGCGGCTCGTCGCCTGAATGTATTCGGCGGACATCTTGGGCTGGCCGAGCACGACCATCAGCCCAAGCCGGGTGATGTCCAAGCCCACGGAAATCATGTTCGTAGCGAGGGCGAGGTCCACCC
>BJHT01000683.1 GCA_014193395.1 Verrucomicrobiota bacterium | reverse complement strand
AATGAGTTAGTGGATTGGACGACAGATTTCTTTACCTTAAAGGGTGTAAAGACTGGGCAATACCAAGAAGCGCTGGATTATGCCAGCAGGATAATTGCTCAGGCTGGGACCGATTACGATATAGTTATGACAGGGCATTCATTGGGAGGTGGATTGGCTACCTACGCCGCACTGTATTATGACAAGCCCGCAATCGTTTTCAATGCCGCGCCGATAGGGAGCGAAATGTTGAGCGATATCCAAAACGTGAATGAAAGAAAATTGCGAGTGAAGAACATCGACATGAAAGGGGATGTAGTTTCTGGCTTCGGTGGACAAAGCGGGCCGATTTATGTGTTAGAAATTCCAGCAAACATTCGGGCTGGACTAGTCGCTGAATGGAAGGCGGTGAAGGAAGGGTTGCCATTTATTCGTGATTTTGTGGCACTGGGGGTATCGTATGATACCGTGAAAGTGCTGCATTCTATGGAGAACATAATTACAGCCTTGCAGATTTTAATCAAATAGTAGTGCTGCGAACCGGTCAGCGCCTAGCTCGCAAGTAAATTTAAGAACTTCGTGCAAGAAACTCAGGGGCAAGCTATGAAAATCACTCACTCTATTCCAATCGGACTTGCCGCCGCAGCCGCTGGCCTGCTGCTCACCGGTTGTGCCACGGATCCAAACCGCGTGGGAATCACCAATCCGAATCAGCCCGGCCCGGCGGTTGGGCAGGCTTTGGGCCTGGGAGTGGGCGCGGTGGGCGGCAACGTGGTCGGCGGTGTGGTTGGGTTCGGCGAGGGTGTAGTCGGTGGCGCCAAAGCGCCCTTTGACAACACCACCCGCGTCATCCGCCGCTGGCGCACGGAAACCACGCCCGACGGCCGCACCATCCAGGTGCCGGAAGACATCGTGGTGGACGCCACCGGCCGCCCCGTCGGCCAGCAGCCGAGGAATTAACCCGGACTCCGAAGTTGCAAGGGGAGCGCACGCGGCCCGCGTGCTGGTTTGAGCGGCCCGCTCAAACCCTCGTTCCCCGGTCTGCCCTCACCGCCGCCGCAGGAAAAAAGTGGGTGGCACGAGTTTTCGGCGGGCCGCCGAAAACAGCACGCCAGCGGCGGGCGCTCCCCAGCCGGGAGGACACCCGCCCCCGGGTGTCGTTTTCCGCGCCCTCGCGGAAAACCCGCGGGGCACGAAAGCGTACGAAATTTCAATGCCCTCGGTGCGTGCCCCGCCGCCGGATGCGAGGGCGCATCCGGCGACACGCGAGGGCGCGTGTAGTCCCCTGGCGGTGGGTGTGCTCCACCGCTTCGCAGTTCGGGTCCAGTCGGCCAGGGAAACTCCTTGGTGTCACCCGGTCTCACTGCTAGCTTCCGCGCCAGTCAACCCGTCCGGTCCGCCGGTGAAAATCGCCAGCGCCCGGCACACAACTCGATGGCCAATACGCTCGACCCGCTCATCCGTGAAAAACTCGTCACGTTCGGCCGCCGCTGGCGGTCGCTGATGCTGCTGCGCGGCGTCTGCTGCACGGTCATCACCTTCCTCGGCGCGCTGCTGCTCGCGGCCACGATGGACTGTCTTTTCATTCTGCCCGAACCCGTCCGCTGGACCCTGACCGCGTGCGTTTACGTCGGCACGCTGGCCGTCGCGTGGTTCTTCTGTCTCAAGCCGCTGTTCCGCCCGATGGACATCCGCCACCTCGCGCGCCTGGTCGAAAAGGCCGCGCCGGATTTGCGCGAACATCTGCTCGCCGCGGTCGAACTCGGCGACACCGACGCCACCGCCGGCGCGCGCTGGGATTCCGCGGCGTTTCGTTCCCTCGTGCAAGCCGGTGTCGCCGAGCAGCTCCGCGATCTTCGCATGGAGAGCCTGCTCCCGCCGCGCTTGATCCGCATCTGGCT
>BJHT01000682.1 GCA_014193395.1 Verrucomicrobiota bacterium | reverse complement strand
GCCCGCCTCCGCCAGCAGACCGCCGCCATCCTCACGAGCTGGGGCCTGCCGCCGGACCACGTCGAAGCCACCACGCACGTCCTCACCGAGGCCGATCTGCGCGGCGTCGATTCCCACGGCGTCTCGATGCTCACGCTCTACGACGACTACCGCCGCACCGGCAAAATGACCCTCCGCCCTGCCGTTCGCGTCGTCCGCGAATCCCCCGTCACCGCGCTCCTCGATGGCGACGGCGGTCTCGGCCATTGCCCCGGCCTGCGCGCGATGGACCTCGCGATCACCAAATGCGCCGCCACCGGCGTCGGCGTCGTGGCCGTCCGCAATTCCAATCACTACGGCGCGGCGGGCGTGTATGCGCTGCGCGCCGTCGCGCGCGGCTTCATCGGCGTTTCCACCACGGCCACTTGGCGACCCGCCATCGTCCCCACCTTCGGCGCGCAGGCCATGCTCGGGACCAACCCCATCGCCTTCGCCGCCCCGACGCGCCGCAACCTCCCCTTCTGCCTCGACATGGCCACCAGCACGGTCGCCCTGAACAAGGTGAAACTGGCCGCGCTGGTCGGCAAACCCATCCTCCCCGGCTGGGCGCTCGACGACGAAGGTCACACGGTCACCGACCCCGCCGTCGCGATGAAACACATCGCGCTCACGCCGCTCGGCGGCACGTCGGAAATGTCCAGCCACAAGGGCTACGGTCTCGCGGCAATGGTCGAGATTCTCTCCACCACGCTCGCCGGCGCCGCCTTCGCCCCCAGCCGCGCCGCGCAACATCCCGATGCCCCGCGCTACGACGTCGGCCATTTTTTTCTGGCCCTCGACCCGCGCGCCTTCCGCGACGACGGCGAATTTGAAACCGACCTCGACGCGATGATCGACGCCCTCCACGCCACCCGCCGCGCCGATCCCGATGAACCCGTCCTCATCCCCGGCGAACCCGAAGAACACTGCCGCACCGCCCGCCTCCGCGACGGCATTCCTCTCGCCGACGAACTCCTCGCCAAACTACGCGGCATCGCCGCCGCGACCGGCGCGGAGTGGTTGTTGTAAGCCCGCCCATCTCGGTAGGAACGCGTTGCGCGGGTCCGTGACCTGTCCCCGTCCCCGCCGCCGCGCACGCTTGCATCCGGCGTCGCCCCGCTCAATCGAAACGCGGACAAACCGGCTCCCTCTCCCAGCGGAAGCAGGCTGGGGTCAGGGAGAACGGCCGCCATTTGCCAACCCAGTTGCCAGCAACCGAGCCGCGCTCTTTCCTCACAGCCCGCCCACATTCCCCTTGCGGCCAGCTTGTTCCCCGGTTAGTTCTCCGCCGCGTGAAATCCGCCCGTCATATAATCAGCCTGCTGCTCCTGCTATCATGGCTGCCTTGCACGGTGCATTGCCAGATTGAGTCCCTCGGCCTCTTTGGCTCCGCAGCAGATTGTTGTGAGCGCGGTGAAACCGATGCCGGTGGCCAAGGCGACTGCCAACAGTGCAACGTCTGCCAGTCCGTAGAAACCGGCGGTTACTTCTTCGTCAAGGATTCGCTCCTCCTTCCCGTCGTCTTTGATTTCGTCGCCACAGTGCTGAACGACGAAACCGCGGACCCTGACCGCTTCCGTCCAGCTCACGCCGCCGACGCCAACACGCGTCCCCGCTTCCTCGCCACCAGTTGGCAATTCCACCTGCGCGCCTCCTCGCCTCCCCGCGCGCCGTCCCTCTTCGCCTAAGCAAGCCTCGCGGTTTGCTCCCCTCCCAGCCCCGTC
Source organism: Verrucomicrobiota bacterium (assembly GCA_014193395.1). GTDB lineage: Bacteria > Verrucomicrobiota > Verrucomicrobiia > Limisphaerales > BJHT01 > BJHT01. The sequence continues at coordinate 144 of BJHT01000682.1, read as the reverse complement.
GTGCCCGCGCATGGCGGCGGTGTCCCTTTTCGTGCCCGTGATCGCCCGTGTCCGTGATCCATTCCCGAACTGAAATTGCTGAACTGAAAAATTATGAAACCCCTTTGCCTGCTCCTGTTGCCCGTCCTGCTCGTGTCCGAGGTC
>BJHT01000681.1 GCA_014193395.1 Verrucomicrobiota bacterium | reverse complement strand
CCCCCCCTGCAGACGCGTCACCCCCCATTCACCTGCCCCAAATTCCCCTGCCGACTCGGCGGCGCTCACGGGCGCCTCATCCCGCCCGAGCCATCGCCCCTTGAATCGGTGTGATGACGCCCCAATCTCCACCAAGCCTTGCGGGGACGAGCCGTCCCCGCCCCGGTTCCGGAACGTGCATTTTCCACGCTCAAATATATTGTTGCCATGGCAACAATAGCGTTGTAATCATTTGGCCAGTGAAACATCCCAACGCCCAACCCGGCCCGCATTATCAGGCCCTCATCCAGCTTCTCCGCACCGCCGAGGCGCTGTGGAACGCCAGCCGCACCTTCTTCGCCCGCTGGGACCTCAGCCCGAGCCAGTTCAATCTCCTCAACCTCCTCACCGACCATCCCGATGGCCGCACCCAGACCGACCTCAGCCGCGAACTGATCACGCACCGCTCGAATGTCACCGGCCTCGTGGACCGCCTCGAGCAGCGCGGCCTCGTCGCCCGCTGCGACGTGGACAACGACCGCCGCGCCTACCGCGTCGTCCTCACGCCCGCCGGGGCCACGCTGCTGCGCCAGATTCTTCCGCACTACTACCGCGCCGCCGAGCAGGCGTGGGGCGATGTCTCGCCCAAGCGCGCCGCCCAGATCGTCGCCGACCTCACCACCGTCACCGAAGCCGCCGCACGCCTCGCCGAACAACCGCTCCCCAAAGACAAATGAAACCCACCCGCAACTATCCCCTCCTGCTCGCCAGCCAGTTCCTCGGCGCGCTCGGCGACAACATGATCCTCGCCGTCATCCTCGGGCAACTCACCTTCCAGTTTCAAAAGGGCCTCATCTCCTCCCAGCACCTCGGCACTGCGAACGCCATCTACACCACGCTGCTTTTCGTCCCTTACGTGCTGCTCGCGCCGCTGGCGGGCTTTCTCAACGACCGTTTCGCCAAGAACCGCTGGCTGCTCGGCGGCAACACCATCAAGCTCCTCGGCACCGCCATTGGCGCGCTCGGCCTCGCGCTGCGCCACGACTGGCAGGCTGTCGGCTACCTCGTCGTCGGCATCGGCTCGTGCGTTTATTCGCCCGCCAAATACGGCATCCTCCCGGAAATCCTCCCGAGCGAACGGCTGGTGAAAGCCAACGGCACCGTGGAAATGCTCACCCTCGTCGCCATCCTCCTCGGCAGCATCGCCGGCTCGCAGCTCATCGACCGCCTGCCCGCGCTCACCTGCTACACCGTGCTGCTCTCGATCTACGGCCTCTCCACACTGCTGAATCTGGCGATGACCACCACGCCGCACGACCCCACCGTGCGGCTCAATCGCAGCGTCGCCGAATTCTTCCACAACTCCCGCGCCCTGCTCGTCGCCCCGCGCCTCGGCCGCGTCCTGCTCGGCACCACGCTCTTCTGGATTTGCGGCGCGGTGATGAAAATGAACTTCCAACCCTTCGGCTTGAAAACCCTCGCCCTGCCCAACAACACCGCCATCGCCCTGCTCGGTCTGTGGCTCAGCATCGGCGTGATGATCGGCAGCGTGCTCGCCGGACAGCTCCATAAAGTCGGCGACCTCCGCACCACCCGCGCCTACGGCATCGGCCTCGCCGCCTTCGTGACAGCCCTCGGACTCAGCGGTTTCCTTCCCTCCGTCCTCGCCATGAAAATCGAGATGCCCGTGCTCGGCCAGCAGGTCCTGCCCATCGTGGGCCTGCTCATCGGCGCGGGCGTGCTCGCCGGCCTCTTCCTCATCCCGCTGAACGCCGCGCCCCAGGCCGAGAGCGACCCCGCGAAACTCGGCAAAACCATCGCGACGCAAAACTTCCTCGAAAACCTCGCCATGTGCTGCGGCGGCGGCCTGGTCTTCCTCGCGACGCACTTCAACGCCAGCGCGCCCCAG
>BJHT01000680.1 GCA_014193395.1 Verrucomicrobiota bacterium | reverse complement strand
CGGGGAGTGTGAGGGTGCGGGAGTGAGAGTGTGTGAGGGCGCGAGTGTGCGGAGAGCGGAGGGGAATCAGAGTTTTTGGATTTTGGGCCAGAGAGGTTTCAGGTCGGTGTCGCTGAGGGCCATCTGCTTGATTTCCTCTTTGCCGGCGATGACGGCGGCGCGGGCCAACCAGTCGAGAGACTCTTGAAATTCACCAAGCTGGCAGGAGTAGCACGCGAGATTGTAGGGAATGGTCGAGACGGTGGGGAAGCGCTTGACGACGGTGAGGAGCTGGGCTCGGGCTTCGGTGGTTTCGCGGAGTTCGTGGAGGGCGAAGGATTGGTCGATCCAACTGATCGGATTTTCGGGCGCGACGGCGAGCAGCTGGCGGGCGGTGTCGAGTGCCTCGGCCCAGCGGCGTTGCTCGGCGAGCAGCCGCCAGCGGACTTCGAGGACGTCGGGGTGAATGCAACCATCCGAACTCACGCGGCCGAGATCGTGCCAGGCCTCGGTGTAATTGCCCAGCTCCAGCCAGCCTTGGGCAAAGCTCGCGAAGTGACTGTCCGGCGGTTCGAGGTCGGGCATGGAGCGCGGAATATGTCGGGCGCGTCGCGTTTGCCAAGTCCGGCGTTTTGGAGCGGGGTGGCGTGGCGTGGGGCGTGTACCGCAGGCTTCCAAGTGTGCTGTATCGCGGGTTTCCAAACCCGCTTGCCGTCCTCCGACCGGTATCGCCCCGACTTGACCCACGCGCCCCGAACGTATTCGGACCTGCCGATTTAGAAACCGGCGATACAGGAGGTTGGGAAACCTGCGCTACGGGGCGAGGGCGCCATGCTGTTCTCTACTCGAAGAACAACTCATCCAAATCCGGCGCGGTGCCGAAGCTGTTGAGGGCTTCGGAGTAGCGGTAATAAACCTCGAGACAGAGCGCGCCGAGGGCGGTGGTGTACACGCGGCCGCCGGCCTTGCCCCAGCGGTCGCGGTCGGGATCCCAACTGCCGGCGTGGTCGCCTTCGTGGTTTTGGTTTTCGAGGAGCACATCGCGGATGCGCTGGTTCCACCAGATGCGATGTTCGCCGCCCATGTTGTGCATCGAATAGGTGGCGTAGTACCAATAGTAGAAGTCCTTGTTGCTCCAGCGGGGCGGGTCGCGCTGGGTCAATTCCGCGCCCTTGATCAGGAGATGGTTTTTCACGCCGGTGCCGTTGAACTGGCGGATCATCATGCCCGCGGCGGTGAGCGCGGGATGGCCGTTGCCGGCACCGCCGCCAGCGGCGCGCGAAACTTGGTAGCCAACCGCGCCCGTTGAATCACGGCTCGCGCCCTGGTCGGTCACGCTGTCGAGGTAGGCGAGACCTTGGGAAAACACGGCGCTGTCGAACTTCAACTGCGCCAGCCGCGCGGTCTTGAGCGCCTGCAAAAACCACGCGGTGACGCTGAAATCGCTCTCGTCGCTCTTCGGGGTGTAGCGCCAGCCGCCGTCGGCGTTGACGGCCTTTTCGCAGAAGTTCACGGCCTTTTGTGCGGCCGCGCCGAGGCGTTCGTCGCGCGCGCGGCCGTAGGCTTCGCTGAGGGCGATGGTGCAGATGGCGTGGGTGTAGAGGTTGTTGCCGGCCTGGCCGATGTGACCGTCGGCGCGCTGGTGGCGCATGAGGTGTTCGAGGCCCTTGAGGACATTGCGGCGGTATTCGCCCTTGCGCGTGGTGTGGCCGCCGCCCATGAACGCGAGCACGGACAGCGCGGTGTCGGCGAGGCTGCCGGCCTGCGAGCCTTCGAATTTCGTCGCGTCCCACGAGCCGTCGTTTTCCTGATGCACGGCCAGCCAGTGCAGCGCGGAGTCCACGGCGGTGCGGGCGCGGACGCCGCCGGTGCGGCTCATGGTGCGGAAGAAATCGCCGGTGCCGAAGAGGTTGATGTT
>BJHT01000679.1 GCA_014193395.1 Verrucomicrobiota bacterium | reverse complement strand
GCCAGCTGGCGGGACGGGGGGAGGTGGTGTTCCTTTCGGCTGGGGTGGTTTTGGCCGCGGGGTTGGCTCTGGCCGCGTTGGCCCGCCAGTATCACAACCCCCGTTGACGAGCACGCCACCCGCCCCTCCACCAACCATTTCACCGCCAAGTGCTGGCCCGATTAAACCAGGCGGCCTTGGACATCCCGGGTGCATGCCAACACCGAGAGCCCCAATCGGTCCAAGGTTCCCTGGTTTCAATGCAACAAAAGCGCCGGAGGGTTTCGTCTGGAAGGGAAAGCCTGGATCAACGCCCGGATCAAAGGAAGGAAACTTCTTCAATCCGAAGACCGGTGAATCGCTCCGGCCCGATCTCAATCACGGCGATCCAATTGGTGCCCACTGGGATTACCGCGATGCAAATGGTAATTGGTATCGCTTATTCCCCGATGGACGAATGGAGTCAAAGTAGTGACTACGAATACACCGCAAAGCGATTGGCGACGGCAAGGGCAAGAGCAGTACTTGAAGGGAAAAACGCTGCACATGCAGCGATATCGGCCGTTTCGAGACGGATGGGATCACGACCATTGTGAATTTTGTGGCACCAAGTTTTCAGCCACTGGAGCCGACCTCAATCAGGGCTATTCGACAGAGAACGGGTACCATTGGATTTGCCCTGATTGTTTTCGGGATTTCAAAGACGAGTTTGAGTGGACAGTGGTTCCGACTGTTGGTGATTGAGTGGAAGGTCGGAATAACGGAAAGCCTCCTCAGCAGAATCTGTGGGTGAATTCAGGCTCGGGTAGGTTCCCCATCACATGCAACAGCGCGAATCCGATGCCTTGCGGCGTTGATAAGGCCAAGACGACCGCATAAGGACAGGCATAATCCTTGACGATCCCCACGCCGTTCGGCCAGATGCCCGTCTCCGCTGGGGCATTTGCGGACGGCAGCACGATCCTCGGCGTGGGCGTCCGCGTGGTGAGCGGCGGCAGCGTCGCCGGCTTCAAGCCCACGCTCCGCTTCGACCTCGACAACGACAGCTACTGCCCCGCCTCCTCGGTCGGCGGCACCGACGGCCGCACGAGCTTCAGCACGTATTCCGAACGGGGCGACTTCACCGTGCAGTTCGAGGGCGTCAACTCCTGGCGCGGCTCGGTGATCAGCGTGCAGTCGGATCAGGGAACCTTTTACGGCGGCGTGAACGACACGGTCCAACTCCCCGGCGGCATCGGCAGCGGCACGAGCTACGACTTCGCCTTCCGGGCCTTCGCCCAGACCGGCGCCAACACCTACCAGATGTTCATGGACATCTCGGCGATCCCGCGGCTGTACGGCTCCGTCTACAACCTGTTCTTCCCGACGAAGTCCGGCGTGGGCTCGATCGACGACTCCGTGAGGCTGTCGCTCAACGGCCTGGGAACGAACAACGTCGTCATCAAGTCACTGCGGACCGATCCGGGCTTCGAGGGCGACGTCTGCAACCGCTGCCCCAGCGCCAGCCCGGCGGTGGACGGCAGTGCGAATTTCTTAGACGGGGCAGCGACGGCTGCCGGCTGGCAGGGGTCGGCGTTCGCCTTGCAGCGGGATCAGAACGGATGTTGCTCGCCCGGCGCCGGAGCCGTGTTCGGCAACGGCTGGTCGCGAACGGCCGCCCCGTCGCTGTCGGTCCAGGGGGCCGATCCCGCCAACCCGTCGTTCGTCTCGGTGTCCTTCGGTGGCATCGACACCCGCGTGTTCCGCAACGTGGCAGCGGCCGGTGCAGCTCCGGCCTTCGAGCGGGCGAGCCGCCTGGGCTCGACCGATCGGCTCACGCTCGAAGGGACGAACTTCGTCTTCCGCACCACCGCCGGCGACACGCTCACGTTCAACGGCGTCGGATCGGCGATCCCCGCCGCCGCCCGCGGGCAGCTCGTTTCCCGCACCG
>BJHT01000678.1 GCA_014193395.1 Verrucomicrobiota bacterium | reverse complement strand
GGATTTCGGCCCTCCGGCGAAATCTGCAATGTTTCATTTGCGGCTGCTTTGGCCTTGGCCACCGACGCCGCCGGTGCTACGAGCTCGCCATGAACAGGCAACCATGCACGATCCCCGCAGGCAAGATCTTCTCACTCCCCGGCGCCGCCCCGGGTTCTGACCGTCCACGGTGCGGCGGACGCAAGGGCAATTTCCTGGCAGTTGTTTTCGCACTGCTGGCAGTTTGGACTGGCGCGGATTCGGTGCGGGCGGACGTGACGCTGGCGACGATCTTTTGCGATCACGCGGTGCTGCAGCGCGATCTTCCGGTGCCGGTCTGGGGGACGGCGGAGCCGGGCGAACAGGTGACGGTCAAGGTGGGCAGCGCCCACGCGACGACCAACGCTGACGAGCAGGGCAAGTGGATGCTCAGGTTGCCGGCCATGAAGATGAATACCGTCGGCCAGGAACTGGTCGTCACCGGCAAGAACACGGTCACGATCAAGGACGTGCTGATCGGCGACGTCTGGATCTGCGGCGGGCAGTCGAATATGCAACTTTCGTTGAAAGACTGCGACGCCAAGGAGGATATTGCCGCCGCCGATCTGCCCCTCCTGCGCTGCCTGATGACCACCAATATCCCGTCGCGCAAGAAGCCGCGCAGTGATGTGGCCGGGGCGTGGGCGGTCTGCACGCCGAACACCGCGCCTTCCTTCACCGGCGCCGGCTTCTACTTTGCACGGCGCCTCCTGAAGGAGACGGGCGTGCCCATGGGACTGATCGAAATCTCCTTTGGCGGCACAATGATAGCCGCCTCCATCCCGCCCGAGGGGTTCGATCTGGAGCCCTGGTTGAAGCAACAAGGGAGTTATGAAGCCATGATGAGGCAGGCGGATCACGTCGCACTCTCGGCGGTCCACCTGTCCAAAGGGAAACCCGCGGCCCCCTATGGCATCAAGGGCGCGCTCTGGTACCAGGGCGAATGGAACGGCGGCGACACGAGCTACTACCGCGAGATGCGGGCCCTGATCGGCGGCTGGCGCAAGATCTGGAATCAAGGTGATTTTCCCGTGTATTTTGTGCAGCTTCCCAGTGATTGGTTTGTGGATGCCAATGGCATCCCGCAGTCGGTTGAGCCGGACGGCGAGGACGGCATAGGCCTGGCGATTACCCGCATGGAACTGTTCAAGAGCCTGCAAATCACCAACACCGGCATGGCCGTGACCATTGATGTCGGCCGTGGCATTCACCCGGTGAACAAGTTCGACGTGGGCGAGCGCCTTGCGCTGTGGGCGCTGCGCGACCTGTACGGCAAGAAGGATCTGGTGGTCAGCGGCCCGCTCTACCGGGAACTGAAGATCGAGGGGAATAAGATCCGCCTGAAATTCGACCACGTTGGGAGCGGGCTGATGGTCGGCAAGAAGGTCGGGCGAGCGCCGGCCGTGGAGGTTAAGGACGGCAAGCTGCGTCCGTTCGCGATTTGCGGCGACGATAAACAGTGGGCTTGGGCCGATGCAGTGATCGATGGTTCGGATGTGGTGGTATCGAGTTCTGCGGTGACCAATCCCGTGGCCGTGCGCTACGCCTACAGTTGCGCCCCCAAGGAGCACAATCTCTACAACAAGGAAAATCTGCCTGCGGCCGCGTTCCGTACCGACGAGTGGGGGCTGATGGAGCCGCAGGGGAAGAAGATTATCCTCTTCAAGTCCTGGCCTCCGGAATGGGATGGCGACTACCGGATGCAGGCGCCGGAAGACACAACCGTCGAGTTGTCCATCCGGAGCAACAAGCTCGTCAAGTTGCTGGTAACTCCGGCCAGCCGCCGGACGGATCTGGTGATCACGCCACCTTTCCGCGATCCAATGGGCTTTGTGATCGAGCCTGCTGCGGGTGAAGCGCCGCTGCCGATGCGCTTCGACGCAACATCGGTA
>BJHT01000677.1 GCA_014193395.1 Verrucomicrobiota bacterium | reverse complement strand
CCGGCTGAAACCGGACCTGCGCAAATCGCCGTTCCCATCCGTGTGCATCCGTGTGCATCCGTGGTTCAACTTTCTTTTTGGGGACCGAGGAACCGCCCATGTCACTGAACCCCGATGAACTCTTGCAATGCCTGCGGGCGGCCTTCCAGGTCGAGGCCGCCGAGCATTTGCAGGCCTTGTCGGCGAACCTGCTGGCGTTGGAAAAACTGCCCGTGGGCGCGGCGCAGACGGATTTGGTCGAGACCATTTTCCGCGCGGCGCACAGCCTCAAGGGCGCGGCCCGCGCGGTGAACGAGTCCGCCATTGAACTCATCTGCCAGCAGCTCGAGGACGTTTTCGCCGCTTGGAAACAAGGCGCGCAAACGCCCGCGCCGGAGCAGTTCGACGGGCTGCATCGCGCGCTGGACCAGATCAACGGGCTGGTGAATGCGGCGGCCGTGCCGGCGGAATTTGTCGCCGCACCGGAAGTCACCGAGCTGGCTTCCACCACGCCGGCAGAGCCGCTGCCGGAACCGGTCCCCGCGCCCGCTCCCACGGTGCCGGCCGCCGCACCGCCGCCCCCGCCCGCAACCGTCGCGCCCAAAGCCCCGGCGGAGACCATCCGCATCAGCGCCGGCCGGCTCGACGGCCTGCTTCTTCAAGCCGAGGAACTGCTGTCGGCCAAGCTCACCGCCGCCCAGCGCGCGACGGAATTGCAGGAGGCGGCGGAGGCGTTGGCGGGCTGGAAAAAAGCGTGGACCAAAGCGCGCGGCCAGCGGGGCGCGCAGCTGCGGCCGGACGCGCCGGGAGCGGACGACGACGGCGCGGCGCTCGTCGAGCTGTTGCATGCGAGCGACACGAAGCTCAAGGAGCTGCAGCAGCGCCTGGCTGCGCTGGCGAAGAATGCACAGCAGGATCACCGCACTCTGGCGGGCATGGTGGACAATCTGCTGGCCGACGCGAAGAGCCTGATGCTGCTGCCGTGCGCGCCGTTGCTGGACGCGGCGCACCGGGCCGCGCGCGACCTGGCGCGGGACCAGGGCAAGGAGCTGGAACTGGTGTTGCTGGGCCACGAAGTGGAACTGGACAAACGCATCCTCGAGGAACTGAAGGACCCGCTGCTGCACCTGATCCGCAACGCGGTCGATCACGGGCTGGAGACGCCGGCGGTGCGCGCCGCCGGCGGCAAATCCCCGCGCGGCACCCTGACGGTGACGGTGGCGCAACTCGACAGCGGCAAGCTCGAGCTGGTGATCGCGGATGATGGCCGCGGCATCGACGCGGCGAAGGTGCGGGCCGCGGCGGTGCGGAGCGGCGTGCTCAGCGACGCGGCGGCCGCGCAGCTCGACGACGCGGCGGCGGTGCGGCTGATTTTTGAATCGGGAGTTTCCACCGCGGCGATCATCACGGAAGTGTCCGGCCGCGGCCTGGGCATGGCGATCGCGCGGGAAAAAATCGAGCGGCTGGGCGGCCGCATCGAGGTGACGACGGTGCCCGGCATGCGGACGGTTTTCCGGCTGCTGCTGCCGACGTCGCTGGCGACGTTCAAGGGGATTTTGGTGCAGGCGGGCGGGCAGGTGTTCGTCGTGCCGTCGCCCACGGTGGAGCGCGTGCTCCGCGTGCGCCGCCACGAGGTGCGGACCCTCGCGGGCCGGAGCACGGTGACGGTGGGCGGCGCGGTGGTGCCGCTGGTGCGCCTGGCCGAGGTGCTCGGCCTGACGTGGAAAGTCGGCGAGACCGGCGAGGTGGTGACAGCGCTCGTGCTGGGCACCGGCGACCAGCGGGTGGCGTTTCGCGTGACTGCGGTGACGGGTGAACAGGAGGTGCTGGTCAAGCCGCTGGGCTTCCCGCTGGTGCGGGTGCGGCACATCGCCGGCGCAACGGTGCTCGGCTCGGGCGCGCTCGCGCCCGTGCTGCGGACAGCCGATCTGCT
>BJHT01000676.1 GCA_014193395.1 Verrucomicrobiota bacterium | reverse complement strand
CTTGGTGGGCGCGGCGAGCGAATCGCCGGCGAGCAGGTGGCTCAGCGCGAGCGCGCCGAAGCCGGCACCGCCGCGGAGGAGGAAGTCGCGGCGCGAGGTGGCGGGTTCAAAGCGGAAGCAGCGGGGGTCGGGGGTGGGTTTCATGGTGTGGGGTGGTTGTGGGAAGCGGAGGTGCTCAGTGGTATCGGGGGGGCGACTCACGCCGGGACCAGAACGCGGACGCCCGGCGCGTGGCGGCTTTTTTTCTTTGCCCGTCGGATGACGATTTCGATGTCCTGATCGAGCGCGTTCAAGAACCGGAAGAGGCGGTCGGAGGAGAACCCTTCGAGCCGTCCGTGGAGCAGCGCGGACACCCTGGGTTGGTCGGTGCCGAGCAGCTCCGCCGCCGCCTGTTGGGTCAGCTTGCGTTCCTCGAGGATGCCGCAGATGCGGTAGGCGATCTGGGCCTTGGCGTTGAGTTCCTCCGCGTCCGGCAGTTTCAGATCCTCGAAAATGTTCTTTCCGCCCTGGCGGACGGCTCCGTGAGTTTTCATGGTGTTTCCTTTTTCGGTTGTTCGATCCATTCCCGGTAATGTTCTTCCGCTCGTTTCAGTCGTTCCTTCACCAGATCGATTTCCGGCTTCGGGGTCTTGATGCCGATCTTGGACTTCTTCTGGAAGGTGTGCAGCACATAGACCGCCGCGGCGAACTTGACGGTGTAAACACAGCGAAACGTGTCGCTCCGCCAGTCCTCGACGACTTCCAGCACCCCGGCCCCGCCGAAACCCTTGAGCGGCTTGGCAGCGACGAACTTGCCGCCCTGCTGGGCCAGGCCCAGCGCAAAGCCGAAGGACCGGCGCACCTCGTCCGGGCAATCGAGCAGGTCCTCGTAGGACCGGCCAATCCAGAAGAGCGGCTTTTCGGGTTTCGTCTCATCCACCATCGCTATACCACTTCTAGTATAAATCGGCGCCCGTGTCGAGAGTGAAGAAATTTGGAGTCGAAATTCATCGGGGCGCAGTTCCCGAAAGCGGGCGAACACCCGACCGGCATCTGCGCGATGAATTCCACCGGCGGGGCTTCGAGGTCTGGGCGGGCACGAACGGGACCGAACCGTTCCCGTCTTGGATACGGTTGCCAATTCCGTGCCGGTGATTGACGGGCGGTTGGAACTGGAGGACGAGGTTTCATCCCAATCCCGCCGCTGCTATCGAGTGCGGGAACGTTGATCCTTGGGAGCGCGCCGCCCGTGCCCCTGACGGGGCGCGCGTGATTTCGCGGATGGTTTTGCCTGGCGTGTGTCGAGCCAGCGCTGGAGTGATTTCTGGCTCTCGCCCGAGGGCTGGCCGGCGAGGAGGTTTTCCACGCTGATGTCTTCGTCGAGGTCGGGCCAGTTGATCCCTTCGCCGCCGCCGATGAGCCGCCAGTGATTGCGCTCGGCCACGGTGCCGTGTTGCAGGCGCGGGAACCAGGCGAGCGGAGCGCTGACGATGCGGCCGTCGGAAAGCTCGACGCGCAACGACCCCAAGCTCAGCGACTGCGGAGTGCGGCCCGGCACCAGCACGGTGGGGGGAAAGGCGGCGGCGGAAGCACGCACCGTGACGCACGGAGTGGTTCCCTGCCCAGCATGGTTAGGCATTGCGGTCATTACTTCTTGGACTTCTTCTTCGGTTGCATTCTCTGCTGATATGCCTCGACTGCGGCCTCGTAATCGGCGCTGCTGACGTAATATTCCTCGGTGGTATCCGGTAGTGGTCCGGGTGCCCAAGGTGGCGCTCCGATAAAGGCGGTCACAGCATCCCAAGCCTTGAGTGCCTGTCGCTGCTTGTAACCAGTGGCCTGCCAGAATGACTTCACAGCGTCGGAAGTAGAGAAGCCGTTTGCTGTCTGTTTGAGGTACCCCGCGCTGACGAGACGCGCAAAGCCCGTTTCGAGTTC
>BJHT01000675.1 GCA_014193395.1 Verrucomicrobiota bacterium | reverse complement strand
CGGCGTGGCTGAAGTTTTTGCCGAAGCCGGGCGCGTGGATGGAGAAGTTCAAAAACGTGATGGGCTTCCCGATGCTCGCGACGGCGGTGTGGCTCTTCTCGCTGACGGTCACGCACTACGGCAAACGCGGCGCGCTGTGGTTCGGGATGTTCCTCGTGGTGCTCTCGCTGGCGCTGTGGGTGTGGGGCGAATTCGTGCAGCGCGGCACGAAGCGGCAGGGGCTCGCGATGGCGATCAGCGTGCTGCTGGCGACGAGCGGATTTGTTTATGCGATGGAAATCGAACTGCAATGGCGCGCGCCGATCGCGGCAGGCGCGGCAGGTGCGGCGGGCGGCTCGCTCAAGGAAAGTCCCGACGGCATCGACTGGCAGCCCTGGAGTCCCGAGGCGGTGACGGCGGCGCGCGCGGCGGGGCGGCCGGTGTTCGTGGATTTCACGGCCGACTGGTGCGTGACGTGTCAGGCGAACAAGAAGACGAGCATCGAAATCGCGACGGTGCGGACCAAACTGAAGGCGATCAACGCAGTGCCGCTGCTCGCGGATTACACGCGGGAAAATCCGGTGATGGCCGCGGAGTTGAAACGCTTCGGGCGCGCAGGCGTGCCGCTGGTGGTGGTGTATCCGCGCAACGCCGCGGACGCGCCCATCGTGCTGCCCGAAGTGCTCACGCCGGGTCTCGTGCTCGGCGCGCTGGAGCAGGCGGCGAAGTAGCGGCCGCCGTAGCCGCCGACGTGAGAAGAACCCGAGCGCCGCAATGGCGCAGCATGGTGCCATCGTACTCGGCAGGCTGAAGGGTGGCTGTTGGCAGCGGGCGGGCGGTGCCGATGGGCGCATTGGATTGGGGCAGCGGAGTTTTGGGCAAAGGAATGGAGGCAAAGGAATGGGGACCGGGAATTCTTTTTGTCTTCATTCCTTTGCCTCCATTCCTTTGCCAAATCCGTTTCGGGAATTGGGGTTCAGATTCAGGTTGGCCATGGCGCGTTGGCCGGACCGCTGTAGCCGCCGACAGGCGGAGAATCCGAGCGTCGAAACGGCGCAGCATGGGATTCTGGTTGCCGAAAAATGGAGGAAGTACGTTGGCAGGCGGAGGCCCACCCACGGTAGCCGATCCGCGGACCGGGAAGCTTGGTGGGGAGTGCCGAGCATTGCTCGGCCATTTGCGCGGGGGATGCCCGAGCCGAGCAATGCTCGGCGCTCCGGTTCCTGGTCGCGGCACGCCGTCGGGTTCTCCGCACCGCGTCCCCCTCTGCGTTTCTGCCAATCTCTGCGGTGTTTTGTGCCGCGCCGCACCGGGCAGCGAGGCCGCAAAAATTACACCGCAGAGATCGGAAGGAACGCAGAGGGGGGCGGCGGCAATCTCCGGTCGGCCTGCAATCCTCCCAAAACACGGAATCTTGCGCGGCGCAGTTTTTTCAGCACGACCGCGCAGAGTGGTGTATTTAATTGCCGCTGAATTTGAAAAACGGAGTCGTTCAGAATCGAAATCGGAGCCTGAAAATCACTATGGGAAACGTGCGTACTTGGATCGTGGCGCTGTTGGGTTGCCTGAGTCTGTGGGTTGGTGAAAACCGCGCCGCCGCCGCCATCAACATCGGTGAGCGCATCAAGGGCGTGGACGCCGTCAACGTGCGCCAGGCCCCCGCCGGCACCTATCTGGCCACGCGCCGCGTCGGCGATCAGGGCGTGGTCGTGGACGGGCCGGTGGTGGCGAGACTCAGCGGCTTCACGCTGACGTGGCTGCGCATAGATTTCGACACCGGCACCGACGGCTGGGTCGCGGAGATCGGCATCGCGTCGTTGTCCGTGACGCCGACCGCGCCCACCAATGCCGGTCCCGGTTCCGCCGAAAGTCCCGGCGTGCTGGTGCCCAGCGGTCCGCTCACGCTGACGTGGAGCGCCGTGCGCGAGGCGATTTCCTATGATGT
>BJHT01000674.1 GCA_014193395.1 Verrucomicrobiota bacterium | reverse complement strand
GCTTGTTCGCATTCGCGTTGTTCGTCGGGGGTGGGGGGGAGGCCGAGGATGGTCTGGTAGGCGAGGCGGATGAAGTGGGCGTCGTCGGTGGGGGCGGCGGTTTTCTCGAGGCGTTCGACGATCTTGGGGGCGAGGGTGAGGACGAGCTTGCTGTTGGACAGGGCGAGGGCCTGCTGGGGGACGATGCTTTCGGCGCGGCGGTAGCAGTCGGACGGATTGGCGTTGTCGAACTGGTCGAGGAAGCGGTGGATGTCTTCTTGCGAATGGGTGAAGTAGAGGCTGCGGCGCGGGGAGGCCTCGTCTTTGCGCGGGTCCACGGTGGGTCCGCCGAGGGTCAGGTCGAGCGTGCCGGCGAGCGCGAGGATGGAGTCGCGGACGATCTGGGATTCCATGCGCACGGGGTTGCGGCGCCAGAAGTAGCGGTTGTCGGGGTCGGCGGCGCGCGCGGCGGGAGCGACGCCGGCGAGGGAGCCGCTCAGGCGGTAGGCGCTGGAGTTGAGCATGAGCCGGTGGAGGTGCTTGAAGCTCCAGCCGGATTCCATGAACTCGACGGCGAGCCAGTCGAGGAGCGCGGGGAGTTGCGGCGGCGCGTTTTTGCGGCCGAAGTCGGTGACATCCTTGACGAGGGGTTCGCCGAAGTGGCGCGCCCAGAGGTGATTCACGGCGACGCGGGCGGTGAGCGGGTTTTGGCGGTCGGTAATCCAGTCGGCCAGGGCGGTGCGGCGTCCGGTGCTGGTGCCGGGGAAGACGGCGGGCAGCATGGCGTCGGTCTCGGTCGGGCCTTCGAAGGCTTTGCGGGAGGTGCGGAGCGAGGTGTAGGTGTTGCCGGGCGACGCGAGGGCGGCGCGGGCTTTGTCGAGGGCGGCCCGGGCGTCGGTGACTTTTTTGGTCGGTGTGGCGGGGGCTTTGGCCTTGGTTTTGGTCTTGGGGGCGGGTGTGGCGGCGAGTTCGCCGGCGAATTCCTGTTCGGCGCGCAGCAGTTCCTCTTCGGCGCGGGCGAGGGCGTGCTGTTTGTCGGCAACGGCGGCGGCCGTGGCGAGGGCGGCGGCGTTGGTGGCGGGCGGTTGTGAATGACGCGCCTCGTCGGCGGCGAAGGTGGCGTTGATCATTTTCACGCGGGCTTCGGCGGTGCGGAGGGTTTTCTCGGCGAGGTCCACGGCGGCGCGGGCGGAGGAGGCGGTGGTTTTCTTGGGAATGGCGGGAGCCGCGGCGGCGACCGGCGTGGCGGGTTTGGGTTCGGCGGGTTCGTCAAGGAGCAGGTCGTCGGACAAGGGCGAAATCGTGAGGCTCTCGAAGGCGGCGGAGGCATCGAAGGTGATGAGTTCAAAATGGCCGGCGCGGCGCTCGATGGGGAGGCGATGGGTGAGGGCGGGCTGGCCATTGATGGAGACATTCACGACGCGGCCGCGGACAAACACGGCGAGGTCGATGGGTTCGTTCAGCGGCACGGTGCGGGGTTGGGCGGCGTCGGCCGGGTAGCGATGGGGGCCACCGGATTTGTAGGCGATCTGCAATTTCCCGGCGGCGGCGGCGCTGAGATAGACGAGCTTCTCGTGATCGGCGGCGGTGTCGAAGGTGAAGCCGACGGAGCGGAAGCGATTGCCGCCGGTGATGCGGAAACGGACGCGGGCCTCGAAGTCGGCGGGGAGCGTCTGGTTCAGGCGGAGGGAGGCGCGGGTGTCGCCGGCTTGTTTTTGGAGGAGTTTGCCGGAGTCGTATTTCCAATCGCCGGGGCCGAGGGTCCAGAGGGTGGGATTGGCGGCGGCGAAGGTTTCGTGGACGAGGGGTTTCGCGGTGGTGGGAGCGGTGGGTTTGGAGGGAGCGGGGGCGGGTTTGGCGGGGGCGGGAGAAGGGGGAGGAATTGGAGTGGCCGCGGGAGATTCAGCGGGAGATTCGTCGGGAGCGGCGGTGGCGAGGGTTTGGCGGGCGG
>BJHT01000673.1 GCA_014193395.1 Verrucomicrobiota bacterium | reverse complement strand
TTTTTGTAGGCCTTCACCGCCGCGCGCGTCGTGTCGCCATAGGTCCGGCTGTCGATCTCGGCGTTGGCGATGCGGGGCATGGGCGGTTGCAGTTTCAGCAGCGGCGCCAGTGCCCGCACCGAGTTCGCACCCTGAATTCCGCGCCTAAAGAAGCTCAATTCCCCGTTTACCTTGCAGAATCAGAGAGATATTCTGCATTCGTAAATCCGAAACCATCACCAACGGGGTGCGCGATGCTGGCGCAAGGTCTTCTCGGTTTCCAGTATGAATCCGACCGCTCCAGCGGCGGCCTGACCTCTCTCGCGGGCCTGCCGCTCTATCTCGAGCTGATCCAGGCCAGCGGCCTCGGCACGGCGATCCGCCAGCATGTGAGCGTTGCCGGGTCCCAAGGCTGGCTCGACTTTCAGATGGTCCTCGCCGTGGTCTTCCTGAACCTGGCCGGTGGCGATTGCGTGGAGGACCTGGAGCGGCTGGAACAGGACAGCGGCTTTGCCGCGATACTGGAGGCCATCGAGCATGCGTTGCTATCACGCTGCGAACGGCGGGAGCTGAAATCACGTTGGCGGCGTCCGCGTGAGCGGGTGGTGCCATCGCCCTCGGCGCTCTCGGGGTGGCTGGAGCGGTTCCACGACCCGGCCTCGCCGAAAGCGGTTGCCGGTTCGGCGGTCATTCCGGCGGTGACGGAAGCCTTGCGGAGCTTGTGGCGGGTGAACGCGGCGTTAGCGGGCTTCGTGCAGACGCGCCGGCCAACGACATCGGCGACGCTGGACATGGACGCGACGTTGATTGGGACGCACAAGCGGGATGCGTTGCATTGTTACAAGAAGTTCAAGGCGTATCAGCCGTTGAACTGCTGGTGGGACGAGCACGATGTCATGCTGTATTCGGAGTTTCGAGATGGGAACGTTCCGGCCGGGCACGAGCAATTGCGGGTATTGAAGGACTGCCTGGCATATCTGCCGGCGAGTGTGACGAAGGTTTCATTACGCTCGGACACGGCAGGCTATCAGGAAGACCTGCTGCTGTATTGCGGCGAGGGGAAGGACCCACGGTTCGGAGTCATCGACTTCGCCATAAGCGCCGACGTGACCGCGGCCTTCCGCGCCGCGGTCATGGCAACAGCGGAGACCGAATGGAAACCCCTGATCCGGACAGTGGACGGCAAGCCGCAGCAGACGGATCAAGAATGGGCCGAGGTCTGCTACGTGCCCAGTTGGGCCGGGCACAGCAAGAAGCGGGTGGACTACCGGTTCCTGGCGATCCGCGAGCCCCTGCGTCAGCTTCCACTGGGCGACGCGGCACAACTGCCGTTTCCGACGCAA
Source organism: Verrucomicrobiota bacterium (assembly GCA_014193395.1). Taxonomy (GTDB): domain Bacteria; phylum Verrucomicrobiota; class Verrucomicrobiia; order Limisphaerales; family BJHT01; genus BJHT01. The sequence continues at coordinate 611 of BJHT01000673.1, read as the reverse complement.
GAATTCGCCCACAAGGGCACCTATAAGCTGTTCGGCATGGTCACCAACCTCAAGACCGCCGGCGATCAGGTGATCTGGTGGTCGCGGGAACGGTGCGGCAAGAGCGAGGAAGCCCACTCGGTCATGAAAACCGACCTGGCCGGCGGGCAGCTCCCATCCGGGTTGTTCGGCGCCAACGCCGCGTGGTGGGCGTTGATGATCCTGACGCATAACCTGAACACCGCGATGAAGCGGCTGGTGCTGGGCAAGAATTGGGTGACGAAGCGGATGAAGGCGCTCCGGTTTCATCTGATCGGTCTTCCGGGACGTGTGGTCAGCCATGCGCGTCGGTTGATCATCCGACTGGGCGCGGGGGCCGAGGCGCTGGCGACGATCGTCACCGCCCGTCAGACCATCCGGGCGCTGGCATGTGGACCGGCTGGATGACCCTCGCCCATCCCCTCCTCCATGCCGCGCGGCCGATCGCGGGCTACCTCTTGGGGTGCCGATGCGGTCCCATGCTCGCATGGCAGGCCGGTGACTCGCAACCGTTGCACAACCCCCCGGGGCGACTCCCGATCCGTGCGACGCCAGCGAAAAAACCGGTGAACACCATGCGATAGCCAGCCCGA
>BJHT01000672.1 GCA_014193395.1 Verrucomicrobiota bacterium | reverse complement strand
TACCATGTGGGTTTGCTGAGGCGCCCGTTCGCAATCGTTTGCTCCACACAAAGTAGTGGAAATAAGGAAATCTGTAAATTGGCCAATGATTTCGCAGTTCGCGTCCGACCCTTTCGCAACACCCTCTTTAATGTCTTGACCCGGCGAGAGACGCGAAACTACTCTCGCGCACTAAATAAGATATTTTTCATGTTTGCTCAGCTTAAGAGCCTGTTCTCCAACGATATAGGCATCGACTTAGGGACGGCGAACTCCTTGGTTTACGTGCGGGATCGGGGGATCGTGCTGCGCGAACCTTCGGTGGTCGCCATTCAGGCTGGCACCACCAACGTGCTGGCCGTCGGCGAAGAGGCCAAACGCATGTTGGGGCGCACGCCGGGCAACATCGTGGCCATTCGGCCCATGAAGGACGGCGTGATCGCGGACTTCGAGATCACGGAGGCGATGCTGCGTTACTTCATCCAGAAGGTTCACCACCGGAAGCTGATCGCGCCGCGCGTCGTCGTGGCCGTGCCCTCGGGCATTACGGAGGTCGAGCGCCGCGCGGTGAAGGACTCGGTGACGCACGCCGGGGCGCGGGAGGTTTACCTGATCGAGCAACCGATGGCGTCGGCCATCGGCGTGGGCCTGCCGGTGCAGGAACCGGCGGGCAACATGATCGTGGACATCGGGGGCGGAACCTGCGAGATCGCGATCATCTCGCTGGCGGGCATCGTGTTTTCGCACAGCCTGCGGGTCGGCGGCGATGAGTTCGACGAGACCATCGTGGCCTACATGAAGCGTGCCTACAATTTGTTGATTGGCGAACGTACGGCGGAAGAAATCAAGATCCGGATCGGATCGGCTTACCCGCTGGAACAAGAATTGAACATGGAAACCAAAGGCCGCGACCTCGGGACCGGCCTTCCCAAAACCATAACCATCCGGTCGGAAGAAATTCGTGACGCACTGAAAGACCCCCTCAACAGCATTTTGGAATCCATCCGCCTGACGCTGGAACGCTGCCCGCCCGAGTTGTCGGGTGACTTGGTGGACCGCGGCATTGTCATGGCCGGCGGCGGCGCCTTGTTGCGCGGCATCGACCGGTTGGTGGCCAAGGAAACCGGCTTGCCGGTCCATATTGCGGATGATCCGCTGAGCGCCGTCGCCGAGGGCACGGGCCGGGTCTTGCAGGAGTTGCAATTTTTGAAGCGCGTCGCTTCTTCCAGCCAGTCTTGATCCTCTTCGTGCGTTCGCCCGTTCGGTAACGGGTGAACATGTTCAAACGTCCGCATTACGTCGCGACCCTGTTTGTCGTCCTGCTGGTGGTGGGCATTCTCAACCTGCCCCAGCAGACCTCGGCGCGCCTCAAGCTCGCGATCAGCGGGCTGTATCTGCCGTTGTTCGGGCTGGTCAGCTTCTTCCAGTCCACCTCGCACCGGCTCACCGACGCCTTCACGCCCCGGCAAACTCTCACGCAGGAACTGGATCAGCTCCGTCGCGAAGTCCAGGAGTTGCAAGCTCAGTTGCGCCAGCAGGAGGAGCAGGTTCGCGCCAGCGACCAGTATCGCGAGATGCTCGGCTTCGCCAAAACCGCGCCGTGGAAACTGAAAGCCGCGCGGGTCATCGGCCGCGACCCGGCGAATTGGTGGCGCTCGCTTCAGATCGATCTTGGCACCCGCGACGGACTCCGCGCGAACCTTCCTGTGATCTGCGCCGCGGGCCTTGTGGGGCGCATCGAGTCGGTCGGATTCAATCGCTCGCAGGTTGTGCTGCTCGGCGACCCCGCGTGTCGCGTCGCCGTGCTCATCAACGAAACCCGCGAGCACGGCGTGCTCGTCCCCGGCTCGACGAGCCAAATCGATCAGACTCTGGTCGATCTCAAATACCTGCCGCGGAACAGTCAGGTGAAGCCCGGCTCCACGGTGGTCACGAGCGGTCAGGGCGGCATTTTTCCCAAGGG
>BJHT01000671.1 GCA_014193395.1 Verrucomicrobiota bacterium | reverse complement strand
ACTCAGCGGCTGGGGAGACGCAAACACGATCCCATAAAGAACCGCCACCGACTTGGGCACACCCAGCAGATCGGCTGCATCAACAAAGAAATCCACCACGGCTTCCTCAAATCCCACGACCGACGCCGATCGCTCCTGCTTTTGGAGCAGGTCCCTCGTTTTCGGGGTCATTAGGGTCGCGGCATCAGGCATTCCGGAAGACAGGGAACGATGAACGCCCCAAGTTCAATCAAAATTGAACATAGTTGACGAAAAATAAAGTGTCGTCGAACGGGGTCGGAAGCGTCCCGGGCGTCGTTAAAAGATAGCTGGGTGGATGGTGGTTCCGCTGCCAGTAAAGGCAGAGGGAAGACGAAAACCCAAAGAAACCACCATCCATGAAAATCAACAACCAAACACCAGCGTCGGCGCAAGCCGTGTCTGCGGAGAATCGAGAGTCGTTTATGATCCTGCTGCGCGACAGCCTACGGGCGACCGCGGAGCGAATGCTGGAAGACGAAGTTAACGCGCTGTGTGGCGAGAGCCATCGGCCCGAAGTCGGAGCCCAGTACCGTCGGGCCGGCAGCGAGAGCGGGACCTGCTACGCCGAGGGGCGCCGCGAAACGATTCTGCGTCCGCGGGTGCGCAAACAGGTCGGCGATGGCACGGAACGTGAGCACGTGTTGGCGAGCTACAGGGCGATCCGCGAGCCAGGCAACAACGCGGCGGCGGTCGTGACCGCGTTGCGGGCTGGCATGAGCACGCGCAGTCAGGCGTGGGCCAACGAGGGCGTCATAAGCAAGACGGCCGCCTCCCGCCACTGGATTGCCGCGACGGCGGCCAAGATCGCCGAACTGCGCGAGCGTGACCTTAGCCAGACGGCCTTTTTCGGGATCATGCTCGACGGGGTGTTTGTGGGCGATGACGCCGTGGTGGTGGTCGCGCTGGGACTGACCTGCACCGGGGAAAAGAGGGTCTTGGATTTTGAGGTCGGGTCCAGTGAGAACGCGGCCATGAGCACGGCGTTGGTGGCCCGCCTGCAACGCCGGGGTTTTGGCCCGCCGCCTGGCTGCCGCCTGTTCGCGGTGCTCGATGGCGCGGCGGCGTTGGAGTCGGCGGTGCTGGCGCTGTGGCCCACGGCCTGCATCCAGCGCTGTCTGGTCCACAAGGAGCGCAATCTCTACGGCTACCTGCGCAAGGGTGACCACGCCGAGGCTGCACGCTTGTGGCAGCGCTTGCGCCTGGCCCAAGGCGAAGTGGCCGGCCGCGAAGCGCTCGCGCAATTGCGGGCCTTTCTGCTGCCGCTTAATGCCGCCGCCACCGCCAGCCTCGATGAGGCCGGCGAGGCGCTCATCACCCTGCATAAGCTCAATGTCCCGGCCACCCTGAACGGCTCGCTGCTTTCGACCAACGCGATTGAGAACGTCATGCGGAACTATCGCGGCCAGACCGCCAAGGTCTCCCGCTGGCGGCTCGAGACCAACCAGCTCTCCCGCTGGACCGCGACCGCCCTGCTGCACGTCGAGCGCGGCTTCCATCGCCTCAAGGGCTACGCCGACCTGCCCAAACTCGTGGCCGCTCTGGCGCAGCCGTCACAGACTTCCACTCCTGTCGTGGATGCGACCCTACACGCCACCAAGCCATGAGCCCTCGACCATTCTTTCGCGGACGGGCCGGCGCCTGCGGCAAGCTCTTCGGCTCCTGTCCTCGGCGCCGGCCAAGGCATCTCAAGCGCCTTTGTCTCCCCGCGGTACATCACCCTTGCCAATCCACCAATCCCTGAAACCAATCCCTATGCTGCCATCCACCCAGCACTTTTAACGACGTCAGGGACATCCCCCGCGACCCTCCGGTGGTGCTTTTAGGCTGCGCTACTTCTGCTCCGAGAGTTCGCAATAGCCCTCATTTTACTCATTTGCGGAAAAAGGTCGCATCTCGCCGCGCAGCTTGTCTCAGTTGTAGATAATGTCTCCG
>BJHT01000670.1 GCA_014193395.1 Verrucomicrobiota bacterium | reverse complement strand
GGCGACCGGAAAAGACTGGGCACGGGCGCTGGGCATCGGAGAGCGGCTCGTCGAGCTGATGCCCGACCATCCCGGCTGCTGGATCGACCGCTCGAACGCGCTGCATTATCTCGGGCGCTATCAGGAGGCTTTTGACCAGTTGCTGCCGGGCTGGAAGAAGTTCCCGACGAATCCGGTGATTCCCTACAACTTCGCCTGCTTCACCTGCCGGATGGGGCAACTCGACGTCGCGCGAGAATGGCTCGCCACGGCGCTGGCGTTGCCCGGCGGGCACGAACTGAAGGCCCAGGCGGCGATCGATCCCGATCTTGAGGCGCTGCGCCAGGCCGACGCGGGGAAGGTGTAGAACAACCGCCGGAAAGCCGGGCGCCGCGCGCAAGCGGGTCCTCGTTTGCACTCCGAACTTCCCCCGCGACATCACCTACGAAGACGGGCCGCGCACGCACGCCAACCGCGGCGCACCGCCTCGTCCATTTCATCCCAGCCGCTCGACGATCATCGCCACCGTGCGCTCGACCGCGCCCAGATTGCTCTCCACCACCGCTCGCGCCGCACGCCCGAGCGCCTCGCGTCGCTGCGGGTCTCCGAGCAGTTCTTCGAGCACTCGCTCCAGCCCCGCGGCGTCCGGCACCTGCACGGCCCCCTGCCCTGCCACAAACGCCTCCGCGATGGGCGCGAAGTTCTGCATGTTCGGCCCGAACACCATCGCGCGGCCCAATGCTCCCGGCTCGATGGGACTCTGCCCGCCCGCCGCGGTCAGGCTTTTCCCCACGAACACCACCGTCGCGCATTCGTAAAAATATTTCAGTTCCCCGGTCGTATCCACGAGCAGGCACTCGACCGCGCCCGGGGCCAGCCGCGTCTCGGCCGTCACCTCGCTGCGGCGCGCCAGCTTCACGCCGCGCGTCGTCAACTCCTCCACCACGGACTTGGCCCGCTCGAAATGCCGCGGCACCAGCACGAGAAATAATTTCGGAAACTTTTCCCGCAGCCGCCGGCATTGCTCTGCCAAGATCGCTTCCTCCCCCGCGTGCGTGCTGCCGGCCACGAGCACAAGCGCGTCGGCCGCGACGCCCACCTGCGCGAGCAGCGCCCGCGCATCGAGGCCGCGCCGCTCGGGACCGAGCGCCGAGTCGAACTTCAGATTCCCAACCACGCGCACTGCCTCCGCGCGAAACCCCAGCTCGCGCAAGCGCCCTGCGTCCCCGTCATTCTGCGCGCCCACGCCGCTGAACCCCGCGAACAACGGCGCGAACAAAAATCCAAACCGCCGATATCCGCGATAAGAGCGCTCCGACAGGCGTGCGTTCACGAGGAACAACGGCACCCGCCGGTCCGCCAGCTCCCACAGAAAATTCGGCCAGATTTCCGCCTCCACCAGCACCACCGCCGCCGGCTGGATGACATCCAGCGCCCGCCGCACGCCGCCGCGCCGGTCGATCGGGTAATACATTTTCAAGACATGCTCCGGCAGCTTCTTCCGCAGCTCGCCCATCCCCGTTGAAGTCGTCGTCGAGACGAGCAACGTCACGCCCGGCAAGCGCGGTTCCAGCGCGCGGATCAATTGGGTGCAGACATTCACCTCGCCCACGCTCACCGCGTGGAGCCACACGATGCGCCGTCCCGCCACCGCCGCGCGAAACTCCGCGTCATACTGCGCAAACCGCTGACCGAAGCCCGCCTGCCAGTTCCCCCGCCTCCACATCTTCCAGAAATAGTACGGCGCGCTGACGCAGAAAAATCCAAAGAACAGAAGGTTGTAAATCAGCCTCATCACGCGCGTGGACCGGTTCCGAATTCTGATTTTGAACCACGGATGGACACGGATGAACCTAACGCGGCTTGCGCCGCAACCACAGGACAGGTGAAGAGCAGACAGGACGTCGCCGGAGGGGGTAGAACTTGAGTGTGAAAATCAAAATCCACACCACGACCAGCGACGCCCCATCGCCGTTTG
>BJHT01000669.1 GCA_014193395.1 Verrucomicrobiota bacterium | reverse complement strand
GGGGCGGGAGTATTACGAGTTCCGCGCGGCGCTCATGCAGGACCTCTGGCTCGGCCTCACGGAAATCTACAACCTCTTTCACTCGCCCGATGACGAGGCCCTGGCGCGGCTCGAAGCCCTCTACCGCAAGCGCGCCGCCACCCCCGATTGGCGCACCGCCGAGTCCGTCCCCGCCGATCGCTCGCCGCTGACGCTTTACGCCACCCCCACCGCCGCGCTCGCCGCCGTCCAGCGCCTGCGCGCCCTGCACGCCGCGATGGACACCGCCGTCCTCACCGCCTACCGCTGGACCGACCTGCTCCCCAAATGCACCTGCGAGTTCCTCCTCGATTACGAAGACGACGAGTCCGAGTCCGGCGTTGAAGAATCCGGTGGCCGCAAGAAGAAGAAACCCTGGCGCTACCGCTGGCCCGACGAAGTCCGCGACGAAGTCCTCGCCCGCCTCCTCAAACTCAACGCCGACCGCGCGGAGGAGGAGCGGTTGGCGGGACTGGGGAAGACCGGGCGACCGGGAGACTCGGCGACTGGGCGAAAGAAAGTCGCAAAGTCCCAAAGTCGCAAAGCCGCAGAGTCCTCCGAAACGCCGTCGCCGCAGAAGGATTTGTTTACCGACCAGCCGAACCTTGGCTAGAGTTGTTTCATGCAAGTGACACTGACCAAAGAACTGGAGAAGCTGGTCGCCGAGAAGGTCGGCAGCGGGCGCTACGCCGATGCGAGCGACGTGATGCGCGATGCGTTGCGGGTGCTCGAGCAGCGGGATGAGTTCGAATCGCCAGCGCTGGAGGCGGCCGTCCTGGAGGGGGTGCGCAGTCCGCATCGGCCTTACGGGAAGGCGACGCTGGAGCGCGTCCGCAAAAATGCGCGATCGGCCAAATGAAGCGGAAGCCGTCCATTTCCGGCCGGGCGGAGGCCGACCTGACGAACCAATACCGCTGGTATCTCGACAACGCCGGGGAAGCGGTGGCCGAACGATTTCTGGCGGAGTTTGACGCGACGGTCGAGCGGCTGGCCCAAGTCCCCGAGCTGGGGCGCCGCCGCCGGTTTCGCGACCCGGAGTTGACGGGGCTGCGGTCGGTGGCCGTGCGGGGGCGGTTCGGGGCACACCTGATTTTCTACCGCGCCAGTGAGGCGGAGGTTTCCATTGAGCGAGTCATGCACGGCTCGCGCGACCTGCCGCAGCGCCTGCGGGAAGCACCGGAGGGTTATCCGCCGCATGATTGAGAACACCATAAAAACCATCGAAGCCCAGGTGCCGGATGCGGTGTGGCAACAGGCCCGCGACCTGGCCGCGCGTGAGCGCATTCCGCTGGAACAACTCATCAGCCTGGCGGTGACGCAGACGGTCGGCGCGTGGAGCAACGAGAGCTGCCTGGCGGCGCGAGCCAAGCGCGGCAGCCGCGAGAAGTTTTTGCAGGCGCTGGAGCAGGTGCCCGACGTGGAAGCACCTGAGTGGGATCGCCTGCCGGAGGGGTATCGGCGGGGGCAGTGACGCGGTTGCGTCTCGATCATGGATTGTCGTTTCCTGAGTCGGGCCGCAGAAGGAATGCCGACCGCCGGGCCAGCGTTGGCGGCGCAGATTTGAGGCGTCAGCAGATGCCACGGCACCGGGTTCACGAACGCGCAAGCTCTCCCGGGCGCTACCGTCGGCCCGACGAAGTCCGCGCCTGCCTGCTCAAACTCAACGCGGAACGGACGGAGGAGGCGAAGCTGGCCGGGCAGGCGGCGGCAGCCGCCAGCGCCTCCACGCCCAAGAATCCCCGCGGCAAAAAGTCCCCCGCCGCCCCGGCACAGGGGGATTTGCTCCCGTCGCCCCAAGGAGACTTTTTCGGGGGGCGTAAGACAAAATTCTGGTCAGTGCGGTATTCCGGTGCTTTTCGTTGCTAAGTATATGTTTATGGCATATACATTCCCCCAATGAAACCCAAACCCACTCCCGAAGCCATCCTCCACGACCTCG
>BJHT01000668.1 GCA_014193395.1 Verrucomicrobiota bacterium | reverse complement strand
CGTCGATTACCTGTTCCCCGGAACCAAACCAGGCTCCCATATCCAGCCCGGAGCCGTTCAGGAAATCTGCCGCGACGCCGCTCTATTAGCCGGTATCCACAAGCGCCTCACGCCCCATACCCTCCGTCACAGCTTCGCCACTCACCTGCTCGAAAATGGCACCGACACCCGCGCCATCCAAGTCCTGCTCGGCCATAGCCGCATCGACACCACCGCCCGCTACACCGCCGTAACGCCCCAAACAGTCGCCAAAATCGTCAGTCCCCTCGACGCCCCCCAACCCGCGAAACGGGGCCGGCCGGCCAAGAACAAAACCGCTCCCGTTTAGCCCTCATGCCGCCGCCAACCCTCGAGGTGGCCACCATCTTCCGGGCCCACGGCGAGCAGTTCCGCGCACAACATCCCCTGCCCTGGCATCAACACCGTCTGATGACAGCCATCGAGTCGTGCCGGACTCCCGCCTTGGGCGGGCATGTGGAGACCTGTAGTTACTGTGGTCAAGAGCGAATCTCTTATAACTCCTGCTGTAACCGCCATTGCCCCAAATGCCAGAATCTGGCCCGCACCCAATGGCTCGAAAACAGGAAGGCTGAACTGTTGCCCATCGATTACTACCACGTCGTCTTCACCATCCCCGAACAACTCAACGATCTCGCCTTACGCAACCAGTCGCTCTTTTACAAGCTGTTATTCGAAACCACGGCCGCCACCCTCCAAACCATCGCCGCCGACCCTAAACGCCTCGGCGCTAAAATCGGGTTCTTCTCCATTCTCCACACCTGGGGACAAAATCTGCTCTTTCATCCCCACATCCACTGTGTCGTGACCGGAGGCGGGGTCAGCCCCGATCACTCCCAATGGATCCGTTGCAAACCCGGATTCTTTCTCCCCGTGCGAGTGCTCTCCGCCTTGTTCCGCAGACTGTTGCTCGAAGCCCTCGATCGGGCGTTTCGCCACCAGCAGCTCCAGTTCCCAGGCACCATCGCCGCTCTGGCAGACCCCGCCGCGTTCGCCGCGCTGCTCCAACCGCTCAAGCGCATCGACTGGGTCGTCCACGCCAAGCCTCCTTTCGGGGGGCCCCTTCAGGTTCTTCAGTATCTGGGTCGCTACACCCACCGAGTGGCCCTTTCCAATCAGCGGATTCTTGCTTTCGACCACGGCGAGGTGACTTTTCAATACAAGGATTACCGGTCTAGTAATCCTCAGAAATCCCGTCGCATGACGATTGCGGCTGATGAGTTCATCCGCCGTTTCCTATTGCATTCTCTGCCGCCGGGGTTTCAGCGCATCCGGCACTACGGCCTTTTCGCCAGCCGGAAGAAGAAGGAAAACCTCGCGCTGTGCCGCCAACTGCTCGACGCCACTACCGACGGACTCCTTCCTTCGATTGCACAAGTCCAAGCGGTGGTGGCGGAACTGCTTGAACAATCCCGCGAGTGCACTTGTTGCCATGCTGGGTTGATGATTCGGACGCGGATACTGGCACCGGTTCGCGGGTGGAATTCGTCTTGATGGATACGTCCCCAATTCGCCGTTTGTTCGTTGCTGTTGGCCACGATCAGTCGTGTTGTGTCTGTTGGTTGGGGAATCGCGCTTTGTCGGCGCTGGCGAGCTTGATCTGGATCGAATTTCCGCAAAAAGACGGATCTCCACCACCGACAACCCGTTCGAAGAACCCCGGGTGGACTTCCTTGGGCTCGGAGGACCCCTCTCCCGCTTGCCCGCATCCTCCAACTCCCCGATTGAAAACACAATAAGACACCGTTCCCTTGGTCACCTTCAACCGCGTTTAGTTCAACGACCGTTCTCATCACCGGGCGGCCCCAGATCGCCCCAACTCGACGCGTTTTCCTCCCCGCCCGCCGATGAGAACTTAACCATTCACAAGGTGAAAAAATACATACCCCCCCCCCCATCCCATTGGTAATAAACCCCTTCTCAATTCCGGCCAAACGACCATGGTTCGAA
>BJHT01000667.1 GCA_014193395.1 Verrucomicrobiota bacterium | reverse complement strand
GGCCGACCTTGCCGCCGACGCCGTAGAGCTGATGACACTGCCCGCAGGTTTTCGCGAAGAGAGCGCGCCCGCGCTGGGGGTCATCGGGGCGCTGGCTCTTCGCGGCGATCAGCGCTTTGTAACGGGCCAGTTCCGCGACCTTGTCTGCGCTGCTGGCGCGCGCCGCGCCCCAGTGGCGGTCGAGCGCGGTGTTGATTTCCGCGACGTTGAAACCGCGCAACTGCCGCACCAGATCGGCGGGCAAATCTTTCGCGGGCAAAGTTCCGGCGGCGATCGCGGCCATGAGCGCGCGACCGAAGTTCGCGCGCGAGCAGAGCGTGCCGAGCGCGTCGCGTTTCTCTCCGGCGTTCAGTTTCGGATAAAGTGTGAGAATGGCCGGGGGCGTCTCCGCTTCATCAAACGTCGCCAGTCCGCGCAACGCCGCGCCGCGCAGGGCCACGTCGCCGAGCAACTGCCGCAGCGTTGCGGCCAGCGCGGGATCGCGCGCGGCGAGGAGCGACTCGAGCGCGGCGGTGCGCGTGGCGACGGGCGCCTTGGCGTCGAGCAATTGCACGCGCAGGGCGGTGGTCGCGCCCGCGCTGCCGAAGACGAGCGAGAGTTGCTGCGTTAGTTCGCGGATGGGTGCGCTCGTGCTTTTGCCGAGTTTCGCCGCGACTTCGTCCCAGCCCGGCGGCGCTTTCACGCCGCGCCGGCCTTTCAGCCCTTCGCTCAGGCCCTTGAGAACATCGAGCTGAAGCTGCGCGTCGTCCGCGGACTTGAGGACCTCGACCAGCGCGGGCAGGGCGTCGTCCGTCTGGGCGCGAGCTGAGAGCGTGAACAGGCACGCGAGGAGCAGGGCGGTGAGGAGCTTTTTCATGGGCAAATATTTCGCGGTCGGAGCGCTGAATCCCCGCGCGTTGTAGGAGCCGACGTGAGGAGACTCTAAACTTCTTCTCCGCGAGCAAGGCGGTTGGCCAAAAGAAGGTTAGAGCCTCCTCACGTCGGCTCCTACAAAGGTGGCGCGCCGGCCGCGGCGTAGGCTTTGCCCGCCACGGTGAGTTTGCCATCCGCATCAAACAGCGCCGAGGTGCCGGCACGCGAATCGTGCCACGCGTAGCGCTGCACCCACCGCGTCGTGTCCATCCAGCGCGTCGTCTCGGCGATGAACTGCGCCACTTGCGCGGGAGAGAATTTATCGGGATCCGCCTTGGAACTCGCCGCCGTCTGCGGCGCAAATTCAGTCACCCAGATGGGCTTGCCGAACTTCGCGTGGATCTCCGTGAGGTCTTTGATGAAGTGCCGCGAGTCCGCACCCTTGTACCAATGGACGGTGATGAAATCCACCTTGGGTCGCGCCTTCATGAACTCCGCCAGCCACTCGCTTTTGAGCGGGTTCCCGGCCATCGCCGGACCGCCCACCAGTCGCGCCTTGGCGACGATGGTCGGCCAGTGGGCGAGCGCTTCTTTCGCGGACAGGTTCGCCTGCTTTTCGTTGTCGGGTTCGTTGAAACCCAGGACGAAGTTCCCCGTGATTTTCGCCTTCAGCCGCTTCTCGGAAAAAATCATCGGCACAAAGGGCACGCTCGTCTGCGCCGTGGTCTCCGGCCCCCAGTTGTAGAACCAGCCGACGCGAAGCTGCTGCAGATGCTCCGCGCCGAAGCCGTGCCGCTCGCCGAGGCCAAACCCTTTTTTCGCGGGCATCGCCGCCGGCGCGGCGAGGGCGCAATTCGCGAACGCCAGCCCCAACATCACGGCGATCAAACGTGTTTTCATGGCGAGCAGCTTGAAACGCGGCCTGCGGGAAAACAAGCGTCGCAGGACGGCGCACGCTCCCGGCAAACGCGAAGGTGGGGCGCGTCTGTCCCGAGAACGCCGTTGGGGCCTACGCACGGCGCGGCGGCGCGCTGGGGACAGGCGCGCCCTACCCGCCGTGATCGGTTCAAGCTTCCCATCAGCAAAATGCGCTTCCGACCGGGCGTCCCTCACTTCGCCGTCAT
>BJHT01000666.1 GCA_014193395.1 Verrucomicrobiota bacterium | reverse complement strand
GGCCGCGGCGGCGGCCGGCAGCGTGACATCCTGTTGTGCCGTGGCGTGAACAGTGGAACCGTTGGCCAGGGTTCCAGTCGTGTAGATCGACCGCCCGACACTCGCCAGATTTGTTGCCCCGCTGGCCGCGCCCGCCAGCGCCGCGAACAGCAATCCGTACGCCGAGGCGACTCGTATGTCAGGAGCCAAGTTGCCTCCACACAGTCTCAAGTTTCTGCGCCGAGGCCAGGCCTTCGATGCGCGTCCACTGCGCCGCCCTGGCCGGGCGCATCAGCGTGACCGCGGCATGATTGGCCTTGCTGCCGCGCCAGGACTCGAAACTCGTAAGGACTCGCAACACATCGGCGCGCGAGCCGGTCAGGAACAGCCAGTCGGCGCCATAGCGATTGGCGTAGACCTTCAAGATCCTGGACGTATCGAAATCCGGGTCGATGGAGATCGACACATAGCGCGGTCTGGCTGCTGTTTTTGCCAGCCGCCCCTGCAGTTGCAGCAGGCTCGCGGTCATGACCGGGCAGATCGTCGTGCAGCTCGTGTAAATAAAGTTCATGACGACGGGCGTTTGCGGCGCAAGCAGCGACTGACCGGCCCGTTTTCTTTGGTCCAGATTTGATGTCAGTTTACGCCACCCTCTAATTCGGCACAGTTGTCCGAGGCGCGAGGGCTAGCCCTCGCGCCTCGGGTGCTGGCGGGCGGTAGCCCAGCGCGCTGTGCGGTCTCACTCGTTTGTAATGCTGTCGCCATTGCTCGATCAGTACCTGCGCTTCGCGTAGCGTGTAGAAAATCTCGCCATTGAGCAACTCGTTGCGCAATTTGCCGTTGAAGCTCTCGCAAAACCCATTCTCCCAGGGGCTGCCGGGTTCGATGTAAATCGTCTTGGTGCCGAGGTTGTCGAGCCAGCGGCGCAGCGACTTCGCGACCATCTCGGGACCGTTGTCACTGCGGATGTGCTCGGGTATTCCACGCTCGATCATCACGTCCGCAAAGATGTCGATCACGTCGTTAGCTCGGATTCTGCGCGCCGGATAAATTGCCAGAGATTCCTTGGTGTACTCATCGATCAACGTCAGGATTTTGATGGGCCGGCCGTCATCGGTTCGATCCATCACAAAATCCCAGCTCCACACGTGATTGCGATGCAGTGGCCTGAGCCGCATGCAGGAACCGTCCGCGAGCCACAGGCGCCCGCGTTTAGGCTGCTTCTGCGGCACCCGCAGACCTTCCTGCTTCCAGATGCGCTCGATCCGTGACCGGCTGATATCCCAACCCCCCTGCCACAGCAATCCCGTGATTTGCCGATAGCCGTAGCGGCCATATTGCCCTGCCAGACGGATGATCGCCTGACGCAGCGGCGGCTCATCCTCGCGCGGCTGCGGCGCGTATCGCACCACGGAACGGCTAATGCCCAACGCTCTGCAGATCCGTCGCTCGGAGTATCGGTGCTTGGATCGCACCAGAGCAACTGCTTCACGGCAGCGCGTCGGGCTTAGAATTTTCCCTCGGCGACTTCCTTCAGGATGATCTTGTCGACTGTTAGCTCCGCCACGGCTTTCTTCAGCCGGGCGTTCTCCGCTTCCAGATCGCGCAGCCGCTTCGCCTGATCAATCCGCAGCCCACCGTGCGTCTTGCGCCACCGGAAATAGGTCTTGTCCGTGATCCCGATCTGCTTGCTCGCATCGGCCACGGTACGGCCCTGGCCGATCAGGACATCGGCCTCGCGCAGCTTGTGGATGATCTCTTCGGTTGTATATCTCTGCTTTGGCATCTTCCAGGTCTCCTGTTCACCATTCTAGGGAACATCAACCTGGACCGAAAATCCCGGGTCACGTCAATTCCCCGCCCGGTCAATCGCCGCTCCGTGTTGCGCGGTATGTTAGGTGGCAGCAGCATCGGCGTGGCACTGCCGTTCCTCGATTGTTTCCTCAATGAGAACGGCACTGCGATGGCGGCCACCGGCGCACCGATTCCGGTGCGCTT
>BJHT01000665.1 GCA_014193395.1 Verrucomicrobiota bacterium | reverse complement strand
AAGTTGTCCCTAAAAAAGCCCGTCAAACGCCGCCTCACCCAACCCCGCCGCGGACGCGTTTCTCCTCCCAAATGACGGCCAACGGATCCCGCAAAATTCCGTTCGGGGAGAAAAGGAAGATCCGTCAGACCTCACTATCCGACCTCAAACCGGGCGGAACGACGAGCAGATTCGATTCCCTGGGTTTTGGTGGAAAAATCCGCAGGACAGGCACCGCGGGAGGTTGATCTTGGGGCCGGAGTGGAGTGAGTCAGCGGGTAGATGACCCTCGCCGAAACCGCCCCGCTGCAACTGATCCTGCCCACCGACAAACGCAATCCGTCGTTCAGCCTCTATCTCACCGCGGACGAAGGAGCGATTCACGTTTTCTACGGGCTGGAACTGCTGGAAGTCGTGCCGGCCGAACGGGAGCATATCGCTTACAAGCTGCTGGTGGCCCGTCTCTACAATGCGGGCCTGCGAGTCCGGACCCTGGCGGAGGTTTTCCAGCTCGATCCGAAAACGATGCGGACCTGGGGGCGCGCCCTGCGTTCGCAAGATCCGGCGCTGCTCCAACGCATGGTGCTGGGGCCGGAGGCCGGCCGCAAGCGCACGTCCGCGATCGATGGCTATGTGCGGCAGCGCTGGCCGCAATTGCGGGACGAGGGCTGTCGCAACTACCGGGCAAGACTGCAGCAGGAAATCGAGGACATCTTCGACACCCGGCTCTCCGGCGAAACGCTGCGCGTGCTGCTGGCGCCGATCAAAACTGCGGGAGCGCCCGCCCCGGCCGCTACCGCCCCGGCCGAATCGCCGGATGCACCACAGGCCCAGCCGCCGCTTGCGCCGGCGATGGCGGCGGCCGACCTTGCTGCCACCGCCGCGGGATCGGCCGCACTGACTTCATCCCCGGCCGTGGCGCGGGAGGAACCGGCCGCGGCGGACGAGGTCGTTCGCCCGGCCGCTTTGAGGGAGACCACTTGCTCGGACGACGCGGCGCGCGCGGAGGATCTGCCGTCCCTGCCCGCCGCTGAGGCCACGGGAGAGGACGCGAGCGCAGGCGGTGCCACGGCCACCCCGTCACCTCCGGCGTCGAGCAAGTCGACTCCCTCCTTTTGGGCCCCGGCACCCGGCGCCGCCATTCTCTGCGACCACGCGGGGCTGCTGCTCTTTGCCCGCGCCCTCGGGTCGCTGCCCGGGGTCGTGACCCCGCGCGAACCGCTCCTGACGCAATGGCTGGGCAGCGTCCTGCTCGGTGCTGCCAACGTGGAGCAGACCAAGTATCTCAACTGGGACGATCTGAGTTTGCTGCTCGGTTCGGCGGTGCGTTTTCCCACTCCGCAACGGGAGGAACTCCAGCGCCTGGCCACGCCCGCCACCGTGGAGGCCGTGCTGCGCTGGAACTTGCAGCAACTCGGTCCGGCCGCCGTGGGCGCCGACTTCTATTTCGATCCCCACACCCAGCATTACACCGGGATGCAACCGGTGCTCAAAGGCTGGTGTGCCGCCATCCGCTGGGCCGACAAACTCGTCAACAGCGATTTCGTGCACACCGCGCAAGGCCACCCCATCTACTTCGAGTGCACCGATAATTACGATGACTTGCGCGCCCGTTTTGCTCCGCTCATCGGGCGCCTGCGCGCCACCCTGCAATGGGCGCCGGAGCGCGTGCTCACCTTCGTCGTGGATCGTGGCATCTACAGCAACGAGGTCTTCGCCCAGGTCATCGCCGACCCCGCCGTGCATCTCATCACCTGGCAAAAAGGCTACGTCGCCGAACCCGGGGATGCCGCCGCGGTGAGCGGCGCCTTTGGCCTGGAAAGAGTGCGCAACCACGCGCAGGACGTGCGACTGTATCGGTTTTCCTACCACGATAGAAGCTGGGCCGCCAATCCGGCGTTGCGCCAAATTGTGGTGCGCGCTACCCACCCCGCTGGCGAGACCGCCCAGCTCGCCATTCTCACCGACGATCTCACCCGCGGCGCCGAGGAAATCGTGCGCCTCAT
>BJHT01000664.1 GCA_014193395.1 Verrucomicrobiota bacterium | reverse complement strand
GACAACTATAATTTCCCTTCAGCGGCAACTGAAATGACCCCGATTTGATGCGGCGGGTTTGGGGTGTCTTTGGTGACGGACGGGGTGTGACTTTTTTCAGTGTGGAATGGAGCCCGTGCCCGCAGGGCTGCCGCGAAGCGGCAAGGGCGCAATGGAGCACTGAAAAAAGTTTACGATCCGAGGGGCGGTTACTTTTTGACGTTTTCCTTGGCGGCTTTGGCGCGGTGGCTGTTGCCGACGGACTCCAGGATGATGGCGTGATGCACGAGGCGGTCGATCGCGGCAGATCCAGTGGCAGAGGCTGAAATCAGGTTGCACGAATCGGCCTCGATCCGCTCCGTGACCTCCACCGGCGGGGATCAGAAATCGATGCGGGCCGTGTAAACCTGCTTCTCATCGAGCTTGTCGTCGATGCTCTCGATCAGCGCGGTGACGCTGGGTTGCACGAGGGCGCGAAATGCCTCCTCGCCATTGACCCGCACGGTCACCGGTCGGGCAAGGTCCACGAGTTGGTCGTTGAGCAGGATACTGAACCCGCCTTTGAGCCGGGTGGTCGTGATCTCGATCGCGTTCCCCTCGATGCTGGCTTCGATTCGCTGAAACATGGCCGGCTTCCCGACGCGGAGCCAGTGGAAGTGCTTCACGAAGGACCGCGTCGGTTCCCAGAGCAGGGTTTTCGGGTTGGGGTTCCGCGTATATTGCAGAATCCATTTCACGGATTCGCCGATGCCGCCCACCGTGGACTGATGGTCGCCGTTCGGGATTTCGACGTAGCGGTGGATGAAGTTCCCCGGATGCTTTTTCGCAAGGTCGTCGAGAATGCGATTGGATATCTGGTCGCTCCACACCGGCGCCGGCCCGTCCTTTGTGCCATGCGCAAACGTGACCGGTGTGTGTTTAAGATTCCCGATCACGCCCCATCCCCATGCCTCGCCGATGCTGTGGCCCGTGAGGATTCCGCCGGACGCCGACACCAGCCCGGCAAACACGTCCGCCTGGTGGCCGCCGATGTGCCACGCGCCGTAGCCGCCCATCGAGTGGCCGCCGACATAGATTCGGTTCGTGTCGATCTTCCAGGTGCGCTTGGCGGCCTTGAGTATCTCCTTCACATATTCCTCCTCGATCGGGTTTTTGCCCCACTCCGCGTAATGCTTATGAAGAACCGAAGGACAAATGAAGATCCCATTCTTCCATGCCGCCCGCGCGGGACCAACGAACAGCCCGCTGCCGCTGGTCCAGTCGCCATCATTTTCACCACCGCCGTGCAAGGCGAGGAACACCGGGAGATCCTCGGACGGCGGCTGATCCTTCGGATGAAGCTCCACGTGGACGACGCCAGGGAACCTCGGGTCGGAGAACTTGTTCGTCCCGACAACGAGCTTGGTGCCGTTGAGGGCAAGCTCGCGAATTCGTCTGGAGAAACCAGCCACCTCGTCGGCCGGCAACGTGTCGCGTTTGCGCAGGGAGGCCAGGATTTCGTCCCGCTCCTCCGGTTTGCCAGCCGCCCCGAAATACGAGGCGATGAGCCGGTCGAGTTCCGCCTTCTCGTCGGTGCTGAGGTGGGCCTTGGGCTCACGAGCCGCGGCCCGCGGCGGCCCGCCTTCCGGCTCCGGCCGCTGCTCGATGAGTTTCACGGCCGCCTTGGGAATCTTGTGCGAGAATCCCCGGTAAATCTCCAACTTGTGGGCGTCTTCACCGTCGGGCGATATCGCCTCCCCCATAAGCTTCGCTCCGTTCTGACCATGCACGATCACCTGCGCCGGAGCGGATGCCGGCAGCAATAGCACCAGAGACAGACAGACGGAGAAGGCAGACCTATTCATCGAGCTTCCTCCCTGGCATGAATCGGCTCCTGTTCCCAGCCTTCCTGCGAGGCGCGGCCTTGGGACGCCGTGTTAATCGTCGTGGTCTCTTTCACTCGTCGCGCGGGCTTAGCTCCCGGCTGTTCAGGGGGCAAGCCCCTTGTTGCCAAATCCCGCCGGCCGC
>BJHT01000663.1 GCA_014193395.1 Verrucomicrobiota bacterium | reverse complement strand
GTGGCGTTGGCCAAACGCTTGCTGCCAGGTGCTGGCTTTGACACCGATGCGATGGAAGCTCCGTCGCTCAGGCTAGCCGGGATCCGCGTTCACTGGCAAGACTGGGGATGGGCGAACGCATACTCTTCAAGGTAATTGATTAGCGGCCTACTGAAGTGGTTCGGCCGAATTGGGCTGGGAAGGGGAGAACAGCGACCGGAAGGCGGCAGTAACGGAAGTGGCGCCGTTCTTGAGAGCGGTCTGGGCGACGCTGGTGAAGGCGGCGAAGGCGTCGGCGCCTTCCTGATTCTTGGAACACTGCGACACCTTCCTTGCAATCACCGCCGGCCGGAGCATGCGCTCCGCTCTATTGTTCGTTGGCTCGACGAAAGGAGCGGATACAAAGCGCATTAACCGCCCACAGTCATCCTGTTTGCCAAGCCCGTCGAGCAGCCGTTGATTGTCGCCGTCCTTCAACTTGCGATCCCGCAGATGGTAGCTCACCATCTCTTTCAGTTTGTCCGCTTTCTCGGCGAACACTTCTTTCGGCAAACTGTCCCGCGCCCGCCACAGTTCCATTCCGTCCTGAAACAATACTTTTGCGTAGGTGCCGAACTCTTTCGCCCGGCCTTGCTTGGTCTCCACTACCTCGGCAAGGTTTCGCATGATGTGTCCCACGCACTTTTGCTGCTCGACCTCATCGAACTCCTCGGCATCATAGCTCTTGCCCCGGTCGGTGATCATCACCCCGCCATAATCGCCGGGGATGATTTCCCGCACCTCTTCATTGCGGTGCTGCCAGCGGATCTGGTAAATCGCCGCCCGATCCGTCTCAAAGCCCATCAGAAATGCCGCTTTCCCGCCGACTCGCCATCCGGTGTCATCGGTGTGAACAAACGGAGCCTCCCGGATTGCTTCCCGCAATTGCTTGTACTCGGCGCCCACTTCCCTTTTTGCCCGCCGTAACGCATCCTGCGCCAGCGCCGATTGCGTAATCGTCACCCCAGTCAGTTCCTTCAGCACTCCCGGCACCTTCCGTTGTGGCACCCCCACGCCATAGTGCAGGGCGTGCGCCGCCGCCATTACTGTCGGCCCAACCCGGTGGGCGGTGGCTCCAAATTGGTCCGCAGCCAATCCCGGTGCCGTTCCTCTTACTTTCTTTCCACAGTCCTTGCAGTGGCAAACCGATACTCGATACTGCGTCACCTCCGGTTGCGGCTGCTCCGGCACGTTCGTCGTTGTCGCGAACTCTTCCCCGTCCTCCTCCAGCGGGCCGCCACAAAATGGGCAGCACGGCGGCGCTTGGGCATCCACCGTCTCTTTAGGTTCCGTTACCGGCGCCGTGCGCCGTCCAAATGGCCCTTCGCCCTTCTTCCGCCCCGGTTTCTTCGGATTCGGCACGGGCTTCTCTTTGGAAAACGGCGCCGCCTGGCGCCGGCCAGACCTTTTCAACCGCGCATTCTCCTCGCGCAACAATGCCATCTGCCGCTGCAACTCAAGCACCAGCGCGATTAACTCTTCCCGGCTTAATTCTTCCACTCGCGACTCTTTGGCCACTGTGTCCCTGGGGTACCGTCTCCAGCAGACTACCAAAGTTCTCGAAACATTTTCAACAGTTTTTGTTTCAGGCCGCTAATCAACTACAATAATCGCGTCCACACCCAGCAGCTTTCCAATTTTGGCGGCCGAGTTACTATCGGCCCGGTCACTATTGGAAAAGTTCTGTTCGGCCAGCACTTTCTGGATCGATTTCCGCTCAATCACCGAGTACGTGCCATCGCGAACCAACCGGTCCACGAGTAAATCGGCAATGCCTTTGCCGATGTCGACATTCTGGCCAAAAATGGCCGAAACGCAACCCTGCACGGTCCCAAATTCGAAGTCCAGCACCGCCACGCGCTTCTTCTGGCTCCAGACGCACTGCGCCGCCACCGCCATCAGGAACAATACGAAAAATTGCTTCTTCATGATCCACCTGTGCCGGATTCGTGCCCCGGCATCCATAACTT
>BJHT01000662.1 GCA_014193395.1 Verrucomicrobiota bacterium | reverse complement strand
CTCCGGCGTTAGTCCTGCCACGGCGGGGCAACTTCTCTCCAAGGAGCTGGACTCGCTTTCGGACGATCACACCCTCAGGGGTGGTCTCATAAATGCGGTAATGACACGATTTAGTCTGACGAATGACCCCAAGAGTGCGGCTTTCTACCTCAGCGAATATAAGAAGCTTCTCACGGCCTCCTACACCGCCGCTGCGGATGCCGCGGAGGAGTACACCAAGATGTACTATCGCAGCGTGGCATTCGTGAGCACCGGCGCCGACCTGGTGATCACCATGCACGATCTCGCCCAGGGCGACATGTCGGCGATCATCGGCGCGATCCCGATCGTCGGTCGGGCGGCCGCCTCGACGCTCGGCCGCTTCCGGATCCGGGTCGGCTCGTGGGTCTCGAACGTCGCCGACACCGCCGTGTGCAGGGTGTTTCGCCAGGGGTGTTTCGATGGGGAAACGCCCGTGCTCACCGAATCAGGCAGCCGCCCCATTCGCGACATCGGACCGGGCACCCGGGTCTGGGCATATGACACGGCGGAAAACCGCTGGTTCCTCGATGAAGTCGTGGCCGCGCACGCGATTCCGTGGATGGGCACGATGGTGCGGCTTGAACTGGGCACGGGCTCCGTGCTCGCGACGGATCAGCATCCCGTCTGGGTCGTCGCCGGCGCCGACCTCGGCGCCCGGCCGGCTGTGGCCGACCTGCCGGCGGACGAGCAGGGACTGACCGAGGACGGCCGCTGGGTGGCGGCGATCCACGTCCGCGCCGGCGACACCCTGCTGCTTGCCGACGGCTCCACGGCGGTCGTGGCTGCCGTCACCACGGACTCCCGCGAGCAGACCGTCTACACGCTGACCGTTGCAAACGCCCACACGTTCGCGGTCGGCGACATGGGTCTGCTCGTCCACAACGGGCCCGCCTGCACCGATGCACAGTTTCAAGCGTTCAAGGCCGCATGGCCAGACTTCATGAACTGTCGCTACATCAATGGGCCCGACGGCCAACGCTACTTGGTTTACACAATCGGCAGGAATGAGGTGAGGATGGCCGCAGACGCCTTCGCCAACGGCGGCTTTCTCAAAGTTACGACTGAGGCCGGCAAAGAGTATGAAGTCCCCTTCAAGCAAGGTGGCTTCCCCGACTTTACGAAATGGATTTATGACCACCCCAAAGCAACGCTCAAAGGCATGGTTTGGGCGAAAAAATCGCAACGCGACATCGATAAAGCGTGGAAGGAATCCGGCCTCGGCAGGGCAGCATTGGAAGCTGAATGGGTATGGCATCACACTGAGGAACTGGGCACAATGATTCTGGTGAGGAGAGACGTCCATGACAATTTAGGTCATACTGGCGGTGCCGCGATCTTCAGAGCCATGCTGCGGTTTTTGGCCCAAGATCCTGCGCAGTTCCCCTGACACGCCTTGCCGTGACCGGCGCGTTGCCGGATAGTTCGCTTTTCCTTCACCCCAGGTTAAACCAACACAAGGACACTCATCATGGCCACCGTCAAATGGAACGACCCCCGATTTCCCGTACTGACGGAGGCCGATGTCGCGGCGTTTGAACAGGAAAACAAAGTCCTGCTGCCTGCTGACTACCGCGAGTTTTTGCTAAAGCACAACGGCGGAAAGCCGAGTCCACGATGGTTTGACTACAGCGATGGCACTGAACTGACGGGCAGCGCTGTTCAAGAGTTTTTTGCCATTTACACAAAGCCGGAAAAGGAGACAGGGCTCTCGGTCAATCTGAATCTGGCTGGCCAATTTCGCACCTATAAGCGCATGGAAACTCCGCGTATGCCAAAAGAACTCATACCCATAGGCGACGACGGCGGAGGTAACAAGATCTGCCTCTGCGTGTCCGGCGAGCACACCGGCTGCATCTATTACTGGGATCACGAATTGGAGTGTACGGGTGGCGGTACGTACGAGGACGGAACGCCGGTCACCATGTGGGACAACTGTCACTTCGTCGCCAACTCGTTCACCGAGTTTCTCGATAGC
>BJHT01000661.1 GCA_014193395.1 Verrucomicrobiota bacterium | reverse complement strand
GGGGCGGCTATTTGCTGTGGGCGCTGCCGGAACACAAGGTGTTCCTGGATGGCCGGAACGACTTTTTTGGGAAGGAACTTTGCGGCGAATTCAACGCGGTCGACGAGACAAAACCCGGCTGGGAGGCGGTGTTGGAGAAGTACCGGGTCGGCTGGACGATCTTGCCGCCGAAACATCCGTTGAACTCACTACTGGCTTTGGACCACGGCTGGAAACCCGCCTATACCGACGAGGTGGCGACAGTGTACACACGGCGCTAGGAGTTTGTCGGACTTGAGATGATGAGTTTTCCCGCGGAAGTGGATTCGGACCGGCGAATCACGGCGGCGGTCTTGTTTTTTTCTTCACCGACACTATCGACACACTGCCGGTGGGGCGACTTCTCAGGCGGTGACCGCGGCGAGGCGGTGTAAGCGGCGGAAGTTGTACGCCAGACACACCAACGTCCATTCCAACTCCGCGCCCGCTTGGCCGCGTAGCGAGAACCGCCGAAACCCCATCGCTTCTTTGATGATCCCAAAGACCGGTTCCACCGTCTGCTGCCGCAACCGATACAGCGCCCGTCCCGCCGTCGTCTGTAACCGATACCGCATTTGCTCCACCGCGCCAGCGCTCGCCGGCGGGGGCGGCGGCTCCGGTCGCTGTTCCAAGTCGGTCACGGATCGATGATGCCCGGTTTTCTCCACTGCTGCGTAGACCGTCGGTCCGCGGTTGACCTCCACCGCGGCCACCGCCGCCGCACTGTAGAAACCATTGTCCACCAGCACGGCCGTGACTTGGTCGCGCACCGGGGCCGGCACCGCTTGCACGGTCGGCACCAGCTGTTCTTTGTCGTTGGGTGCGTCGGTGACGCGCGCGGCCACAATCAATCGGCTGTCCGTTTCCACCGCCGCTTGGGCGTTGTAGGCCTGCTCAAAATGCGACCCGGTGCCGGCTTTCATGATGCGACTTTCCGGATCGGTGAAGTTGTATTGATCCTGCGGCGCCGGCGTGGCCGACGGCGGTTGCGGCTCGCGCCCGCGCAACCGTTCGCCCCGGGCGCGACGCGCGGCGCGTTCCGTTTGTTTCGCTGCGTAGGCCGGCTGGTCCTGCACGGCGCGTTGGCGGGCGCGCTCCTCGATCACGGCGCGCGCCACCTGCAGCTTGGCGCAGCGGTCGCGACGGCGGGCGATCTCGGCGGGAATCGTTAGGCCGTCCTGCAACGGCACGCGGTCGGCTTGCTCAGCTTTGGCTAGCAACTGATCGACTTCCTGACGCAACAGTTCGATCTGCTGGCCCGCGCGCTGATAACTGACGGCGCTGTGTTTGCTGGCGTTGGCCAACACTTTCGTGCCGTCGGCGGCCAGCGTGAGTTGACCGAACTTCAGCAGCTTCAACTCCCGCGCCAGTTCCAGTACCCGCACGAAGCTTTCCGCCAGCACGGGCCCGTTCTGCCGGCGAAACTCGCAGATCGTGTCGTGATCGGGATGGGTGTCGCCGGTCAGGAACCGCACCGCCACATCGGTGAAGGTGGCGCGTTCGATGGCCCGTGAACTGAACGTGCCGGTCGCGTAGCAATAGATCACCAAGCCGAGCATCATGCGGGGTGGAAACTGCGCATCGCCTGTGCCGCGCTCGTTAACCCGCAGGGTGGTCAGCGGCAGGCTCTCGACAGCGTCGAGAACGTAGTGGGCGAGGTGGTCGGCGGGAACCCACTGGCGCAAGTCGGGTGGCAAGAGCAGTGGCGTATCGCGATCAATCATGACGAATCGTGCTGACATACTTCACAGACACAACAAACCTCGCAGCCATTCAAAAAAGGTGTCGAGCTAAGTCCGACAGGCTGCTAGGGCTTCCCAGAGCGTTCAACCCGCCACCAGCCATGCACCACAGGTCCAATCTTCCCGGCTCGGCGAATGTAATCAATCACCGCTTGCCGAGTCTGAAAGTCGTACTCAATCAGCTTCGACCCGGGATCGTCCGCGAGTTTTCGCACCTTGTTCCAACGCAACCCACCGC
>BJHT01000660.1 GCA_014193395.1 Verrucomicrobiota bacterium | reverse complement strand
AAGGCCGGCAGTTGCACCAGCGCCACAACATAGCCATCCAGCCCCTCGCGCCGCCGCGCCGAGGTCGGCTCCACGCCGCCGGACTGGTAGGCCGGCAGGTAAACAATCAAGCCCTCCGCGCCCCGGTCCGGCAGCAACGGATACAACTCCAGCTTCCCCGTCGCCACCGCCTGCCCCGTATCGCGCGCCCGCTCCATCGCCAGCCGGTGTTCTTCGGCAAACCCCACGTCCGTGCCCAGCACGCCATGCTGGATTGGGTCATACGGCTCGAACTGCACCACCGGAAAATACTCCGCGCGATTGTCCTCCCCCACGATGGCGTAGCCCGCCAGCCCCTGCATCTGCATCCGGGCCTCGTGCGCCTCGCGCTCCGCCGCCGGCACCCGCTGCGCGTAGGCCAGCCGCCGCACGGCCGGAAAGCGCTGCGCCAGATTCAGGCTCGTGAAATACTGATTCCACTGCACCCGGGTGATGTTCGTCCGCGAGGAAACAAAACCGCGCACGCCATTCAACAGATCCGTGTGATGCGTCGCCGCCGCCGCGATCACTTTCGCCCGCTCCTCCACCACCCGGTCGAACCGCAGCCGGTCCCGCTCCAAGGCAATCTCCCGCACCAGATAATACGCCGTCACCGTCGGCACCAACGACAACAACAGCACGAGGTACGCCGCACCAAAGCGGCTCTTCCGCCCGGCCAGAGATTGATACCACGCGCGCATACTTCGTCCGCACGCTAACCCGTCGCCCGCCCCGTGCAAAAGTCATTTCCCTTTCCGCCGCGCAAACCATCCAACTGCTCCTGCCACGCATCGGGTTTCAGAAAAAAGATTACGGATCGGCGGCGGCGGCGAAGGTGCGGTCGGTGAAGGCGGCGCGGTCGGCGACCGCTTCCACCAGCAAGGGCCGGCACTTATGGCGGTCCCGCCAGTCCCGGGCGACGCGGGCCGGTGCGAGGAGCAGAGCTTTGGAATTCACAACCGGCCCTCGCACCAGCTCCGGAGGCGGGACAGCAATTTGCACCGTGGGTTTTTGAACTGCGTGTTCTCCTGTGCTATTAACGCGCGATCAATTTATGAATGGGCTGCTATTTCTTTCCGCCGCGACCGCGGCCTGGTTGTTTTGGCCCGTGTCCGCGCACGCCGAGCGCCTGCAGCCGACGCACAATCTCGAGGCGTTCCGGGAGTGGATGAAGATGCACAAGCAGCCGGCGGCGGCGGCCCCAAGCACAGCGCTGACGGCCCCGGCGGCGGCGTCCGCGACGGTGCTGCCCGCCACGACGGGGTCCGTCGCGCCGGACGTGCAGACGCTCGGCGGCGATCTCTTCCGCGACAAGAACCTCTCGCTCAATCGCAATCAGGCGTGCGCCACCTGCCACAGTTTCATGCCACCGAAGGATCCGGTCACGGGCCGGGTGCTGCCGGCGTCGGGCTTTGTCGATCCCGAGAACGTCGAGACCGGCAGCGCGGTTTCGCGGGGTTCGGTGCCGGGGAAGTTTGGCGTGCTCAATGCGCCCGCCGTCGCCTATGCGGCGTTCAGTCCGCAGTTTCACTGGAATGGCCAGACCGCCCGGTACATCGGCGGGCAGTTCTGGAACGGACGCGCTGCGAATCTCGACGAGCAGGCGGCGCAGCCTTTTCTCAACCCATTCGAGATGGCGATGCCGAGCAAGTGGGCGGTGGTGACCCGGCTGAAGGAAAACGCCCGCTACCGGCGCAGCTTCGAGGCGCTGTTCGACATCGACCTGAACCAGATCGCCGCCTACGAGCGCGCGCCCGCCTCCGCCAAGCCGCCACCCGGAGTGATCGCCGCGTATGACGCGATGACCCGCGCCATCGCGACCTTTGAGAAGATCCGGTCGTTCAACCGGTTCACCTCGAAGAGGGTGTTGCGAAAGGGAAAGTGCGAGGTGTTGATTTCATTGGCGATTTCGCGTGTTTGCAAAAATGCCGCCTCAAAACAACGGCGCGTCCTCCCCCGGTAGTTCCAAGGACAGCTGTGTCGGCG
>BJHT01000659.1 GCA_014193395.1 Verrucomicrobiota bacterium | reverse complement strand
CATGTGAAGGCTTCCGCTTGCATCTTGAGATCAAACCGGTGCGTGCCCGGGTAAAATGCCGATTGATAATGTGATTCTACGCCCGCTTTCTTATAAACGTCCGAGAGCATGCGATCGGCCCTTTTCATCTCGGGCATCGTGTAGAGCTGGTCGTGCTCGGCATTTTGCACCAAGGTCGGCAGCGGCCCCCGCAGGCCGAGTATTTCGGGATAGTCCAAGTCGCGGGGAAGACCCGGCGGATAAATCATCCAAGTGTGCGTGTAGCTCTTGTTGAGGCAGAAGTCCCTCCATGTGGTCATCATCCCGACGCAGCAGGCGGCGGCGATGCGGTCGTCCAGCCCGGCCAGATAGAGCGTGCGCAATCCGCCGCTGGAGAGCCCGCAGCACCCGACATGACTGGCATCGACATCATCGCGTGAGCACAGGTAATCAAGGGCCCTCTGGTCTTCGCCAACCACGACACCCGGCACCGTGGTGCCGGCGCACAGCAGACTCTTCGCGACGACGTGCTCGTGCTGCGCCGCCCAGCGGTTGTAGGCGACGATGTCATTCGCATTCTCCGGGTTTCCTTCCACCAGCAAGCCGCTCAATATCCGGGGAACATGCGGCAAACGGACCCTCCGGCTGCCAAAAAGAAAGGCGTCAGGCGCGAGAACCGCATAACCGCGACGGGCCATCTCATTCGCCCACCACACACCGCCATAGTTATCGTCCACATGTTGCCGGATGCGCGGATCTACTTCGCTGCTCGAACGGCTGATCTTCCGGTGTCCGAAATACTTCTTCCCGGAGTGATCGTGCAAAGCGAGGATTGCCGGCAGCCTGCCCTTCGCACCCGCGGGCTTGAGGAACATCGCCTCAGTTGGCGGACCGTAAGGCAACTGCCACCGCAAGTGCTCGATGCTCAGGCCATCGAATTCCACCCGGTTCATCACCTCGGCCTTCGGGATTCCACCCGAGTCGGGCATGGCCATGCAGTCCAGCAGCCTTGCCCTCGCCTTCTCCCGCCACGCGCCGATTCCAGCCCGGCTGAATTCGTCGCGAAGGAACGAGAGTTTCGCGGGCCCATCCCCCAGCATCTTCTTCGCCCAAGGTCCGTACTCCCCGAGCATGTTCTCGGGCACGACGGTCTGGGGCAACCCCTGCTGTTCCGCGGCCTGTACCGTCGATTCCGTCAGCACCGGGTGAAGGGCGGCAGACCCGGCGCCAAGCATCAGGCTCTTAAGAAACAATCGTCGGTGAGAGTCATACATAATCTGAACCTTGGCTAGACCTACTGACGATCAAAAGAGTTTGCACTGAGACTCACTTTGCCACGCCCGCGTGTGGGTAATTAGATACCGTCTCCCACGCGATCCGCTGGAGTATCGCATGCTGCTCGTCAGTCAGTTCCTTGAACCGCGAAATCTTCAAACCAACAGGCGACGTGCGATAGATCGCGGCGAAATGGCAATAGCCGCTGAGGGCCATGACATGCACGCCCGCGTGCGGCATCGCGTCGTTCCAGAGGTCGGATTGCTTTGTCACTCCGGGATACTTGCCTTCCAGAACCATTGCCCGGAGTTTCAGCGTGGCATCGCCCACCGGCACGAGAAAGACCACTCGTTTACCGAACTTCTCGTTCAGCTTGTCCACGATGGCCTCAACACCTTTGCGTGTCTTGTCGAGCGCAGCTTGGACATCCGCGAGTTTGGAGTCGTTATAGTCGGCCGTGGTCTTGATGTCCTTCCGACCATCGCCGACCAGCCAGGCCGCGTGGTAATATGCCCGGAAGTTCGGATTGGCCTTCAGCCCCATTCCGACGATCTTCTCCGCGGCGGCATCGCCGCCCCACGGCACTTCCATCCACCAATGCACGCCATGGGCATAGACATCGACCTCGCCCGCCTCGATGAGGCTGAAGTCGTTCGGCTTCGCTGCCCTCACCTCCTTGTGCCCTTGGATCTCGGCTGCCTTTACCAAATCGGCAACGCCCCCCGGTACGAAGTTGAACCAACTGTTGCCGTT
>BJHT01000658.1 GCA_014193395.1 Verrucomicrobiota bacterium | reverse complement strand
CCGATCTACATAGCCGCCTGCGTCAGCCCGAGTTGCACCAACCAGCAGGCTCATCACCCGGTTGTCCACGTCGAAAAACGCCGGCCCCGTCAGCTTCACCATGTCCACCTCCACGCGCTCCGTCGTGAGATTGTCCAACAGCGATTCGAGCAACTCCTCGGGCCGCCGATGCAAATAGAGCGCCCCGTAAACCAGGTTCACCCCCATGATCCCCAGCGCCTCCTGCTGCTGGACATTCTCCCGATCCAGCATCCGCACATGAATGATGATCTGCGACGCCTCGGCCCCCGGCTCCGCTTGAAACCGCAGCCCCAGCCAGCCGTGGCAGTCGCCATTCCCCTTGAAACTCTTCGCCGCCACCGTGTCCGCGAACACGAAGAAACACGAACTGCTGCCGCGCTTTGCGTTCAACCGCTCGATGAGCAACCCGAACTCGCGCTCCAGCATCGTGTTCAAACGCTGCCGGCTGACGTAGCGGTCGCTTTGCCCGTAGATCGCGTCGCTCACCGTCATGTCGTACGCGGACATCGTTTTGGCGATCGTGCCCGCCGCGCCGCCCACGCGGAAAAACCACCGCGCCACCTCCTGCCCCGCGCCGATCTCGGCGAAGGTCCCATACGTGCAGGGGTCCAGGTTGATCTTCAGCGCCTTCTGATGCGTGCCCAATATTTCTCGGCTCATGGTAATTCAAGCGTGTCGCTCACCGCATTTTCCGCAAACCGACGCGCGGCGGAAACGCAGGTTTTTCATCACGTCGATGCAGGAATTATCGGCAGCCTCTGGAAAAACTGTCGTTCCCCCGCAGGCGAACAGGTCGTAACTCGCGTTTTCCGCGAATCCTAAAGATTGGTTCCCGAGTCGTCTCAGTGCGCCCCCGGGTCCCACCATTTGGCGGTGAAACGACGTTCCGGTCCGCTCCACTGCTCCGGGTTTCTCTGGCAGCCATCGCCACGCCGGCTCCGAAATCCCCGCCGGCATTGGCGACCGTCGCACTCGTGGCCGGTCAACCGCTCGCGCTGGCCGTCGGAAATCAAAGCGGCGGCGGAAAAATGGAACGCCCCACGGCACTCACCGCCTGGTCTTGCCCAGCGTCAGCAACCGCTGGAATTGGGCATCCGTCAGCGGGGTGACGGACAACCGGCTTTGGCGCACGAGAGGCATTTCCTGAAGGATGGGATCGGCCTTGATGACTTCCAGCGACACCGGCTGCGCGAACGGTTTGACGGGGACGAGATCCACGCAGGACCAGTCGCCTTCGGTCGCGGTCGGGTCGGGGAAGGCCTCGCGCTCCACGCGCGCCAACCCCACGACCTGTTTGTCGGTGACGCTGTGATAGAAGCACGCAAGGTCGCCGGATTTCATGGCGCGAAGATGGATGCGCGCCTGGTAATTGCGCACGCCGGTCCAAGCAGCGCGGCCATCCTTCACAAAGGTGCTCCACGCGTAGGCCGCCGGTTCAGTTTTCACGAGCCAATAGTTCATGGCGAAAAGTGTGGGGCGCGCGGCATGAAGCTCAAAGGGCAAAGTGGGAAAAACAAGCGCGTCATCGGCCCGGATTGTGTCGCGCCTATCTTGTATCGCGGGTTTCCAAACCTCCGGCGCGTCCGGCGAGGTCGACGCCCTGCCGACTTGGAAGTCGGCGATACAGCAGGTTTGGAAGCCTGCGCTCCGAGTGCGTGCGGCCTGCCGCAACCCCCGAAAGCTCAGAGCCTGTTTGAAAAATCCCATGAACCGCGGGTGCCAGGGCTTGGAGTTCCGCATTTACGCGGCCCGCGGGTCGCACCCGGCCTGAACCGCGAAAAGCGCAAATCCAAACCGGGGTTTTCAAACACGCTCTCAGAATCATTAGAGACAAAATCATGGGAAAGCCGGACCGGACCTTTCAAAAAACTTTAACCCCATCCGTCCTCTCATTTCCCGTATCGCCAACCTCTCCCCATCCAATCGCCAGTCCCCCCACCGCCAATGGCCAACCACTACCGACTAATCACTAATTACTAATCACTAATTACTAGTCCTCCCCC
>BJHT01000657.1 GCA_014193395.1 Verrucomicrobiota bacterium | reverse complement strand
CCACCGGCGTCGTGCGCCCCAAGCCCGCCCGTCCGCAACAGCAACAACTCCCCCTCGAAGCCAAGACCAAAGGCCGCTTCGAGAAATGCGAACCCACCTACTACAAAGGCGAGGACCTCGACATCCCCACCGTCCACCGCCGCCGCACCGTGCTGAACTGAGCGCCACGCCACCGCGCCCGCGCCCCCGGAGCGCGGCTGTGTCGCAGAGAACAGCCGCAGCAGCCACAATTTACTGGCGACCTAAGATGAACCCTATCTCCGCAGTTGAAGCAGTGGGCAAAGGGCATTTGGCGTAGTAAAACTGCGGGTGATGAACGCGTTTGCCTCGTTGGTTTCCCTTCACCTGGCAGGTGAAGAGCAAAAGGCCCTGCCGGACGACCTCACCCTCGACACGCTGCCGAGCAAAGTCACCCTCACCCGCACCGACGCCGCTCTGACCGCCTACGGCGGGCTGGTCGCACGGAGTGGCTTCCTCAAGCACCTCAATCAGCCCTCCTGAAACGTAGGAATATCAACTTGAAGCGCATGCTCGCTTGCGAGTTAGTTCCGCTTCGATATCAAGCGGAAGCTAACAAAAGCTCAAACGAGCCCTGCCAGCTTAGGGCGGTTCATTTGTTCTTCGCCGCCGCCAACACTTCCTCAAAATCCACGATCTCTTTGATCTGCACCAGAAACCAGCGGTCAATCTTCGTGAGGTTGAATATCTCTTCGATGGTGAAGCCGGCGCGCAGGGCGTGGCGGATGAAAAAGATGCGTTCGGCGTTAGGGACTGAAAGTTTTCGGGAAATCACATCGCGGGGAAGAATGTCTCTGTCTCCGTAAACTTCTGTTCCAATTCGCCAGGGTTTGCCGTCGCCGCCCAGGCCGCTGCGGCCAATCTCCAGCGAGCGCAGGCATTTTTGCAGGCTTTCCCTGAACGTCCGGCCAATGGCCATGGCTTCGCCGACGCTTTTCATCTGCGTGGTGAGCGTGGGGTCGGCTTGCGGGAATTTCTCGAAGGCAAAGCGCGTCCCGCATCGACGGGATTGGTGACGCCGCAAGCAAATGCTCGGCTCGAAACTCGCGGGGGTTTCGCGCGTGATGTCGTTCTTGGGCTCGTCGAGCAGGTAGCCGACAGCGGGGGTTCACATTTTACTCAGAAGCCTTGCTGCTTCCGGGTGCTTCCGAGTAGATTTCCGACCATGTTCAATCTCGCGGAACTGCTCCGCCAGCACGAAGGCAAGACGCTGGAGTTCAAGCGCGACCTCTCCTCGCCGGACAAAGTGATGCGGACGCTGGTGGCGTTCGCCAACGGCGCGGGCGGCGTGCTGCTGATCGGCGTGGTGGATGGCTCGCGCAAGGTGATCGGCGTGCCGGACATCGCCAAGACCGAGGAGCAACTCGCCAGTTTTATCTCCGACCGCATTGAACCGCGGCTCGTGCCGGAGATTCACATCATCCCGTTCCGCAAGACGCACGTTCTGGCCGTCGAACTTTTTCCCAGCCCCAGCCGACCGCACTACGTGAAGGCCGTCGGCTATCCGGCGGGCGTCTATGTCCGCGTCGGCTCGACCAACCGCCAGGCGGACGCGGCGGCGGTGGCGGAACTACAACGTGTCGTGCGGGGCCGCAGCTACGACGAGGAGCCGCTGCCGGAATTGCACTCGGAAGTGATCGACTTCCGAGCTGCTTCCGAGTGCTTCGCGCCCGTTCGCCGGCTGCGGAAGAAAGACCTGTGCACGCTTCACCTCCTCGCTCCGCACCAGAAGCGCGAAGTGCCGACCGTCGGTGGCGTGGTGTTGTTTGGCACCGGGCGATTGAAACAATTCCCCGAAGCTTGGCTGCGCGCCGGCTGTTTCGAGGGCACGGACAAAAGCGTCATCCTCGATTCCGCCAACCTCACCAGCTACCCCGTGCTCGCGGTCGAGGAAGCCATCCGCTTCGTGCAACGCAACACCCGGCGCGCGCTCGAAGTGAAAGGCGTGCGCCACCGCGAAGTCTGGGAATTCCCCGTGGTCGCCTTGCGCGAGGCCATCACCAACGCCTTCGTCCACGCCGACT
>BJHT01000656.1 GCA_014193395.1 Verrucomicrobiota bacterium | reverse complement strand
GGCCTGGCTGACTCCCGGCAGAACGTTCCACACGCCCAGGCAACGCTTGCCCGCCCACCCGGTCACCGCGACCGGCCCCTTGTTCGAGCCGCCGACCGGCAAAGTCGCCACCGCCATCATCGCCTGCCGGTCGGGGTTGCTGTTTTCCCGAAACACCACCCAGACATCCCCGTTGTTCAGCGCCATCGCCAGATCCTGCGCGCCGTCGCCATCCAGATCGGCAAGGCAGGCGGAGGCCTGCCCCTTTTCCGCTGCCGGAAGCAGTTTGTCCCAGCCGAGATTGATGCCCGTGGCATTTCCGAAGTTGCGAAAACCGCGATTGAAGAACAGCATCGGATGCCCGGCGCTGTAAGCGATGGCGACATCCTGGCGGCCGTCGTTGTTGAAGTCGCCGGCCATGCAGTCGGATCCGCGAAGCCCGGCGCCGTAGGCGAGTTCACCGGTGAGATCAAAGGTCTCATGGAACTTGCCGCCGCCGGCGTTTTCCCACAGAAGACTGCCGCTGGCGTTGACGCAGAAGACATCGAGCCGGCCGTCGGCATCGAAATCGCCCAGGCAGGCCGTGGCCGGAGCCTTTCCCAGCTTCAGATCGCAGGCCGCACCCGGCGCAAACCTGCCTGGTGCGGTGGCACGGAAGAATACGCTTCCCTCTTCGGCGGGCAGGAGGATATCGGGATAGCCATCGCCGTCGCAATCCGCCACCAGGCACGGCCCCAGCTTGCCGAGTTTCGCCATTTCCACGCCCGGCGCGGTCAGGGTCGTGGCCGCCGCCTTGCCCTCGGCGTCCAGGGTAACGACCACGGGAAAGGCCTCACCGGTAACCACCAGGCCCGCACGGCCGTTCCCGGCATCCAACGTCGCCAAAGCGATGCAGCCCGCTGACATCGCCGTGCCGAGGTCCAGCGGCTTCGCCTGGAACTTGCCGTCCGCCTGCTGCGCGTGCAACGTCACAGCCTTGCCGTCGAAGGAGATCAGATCCAGCCGGCCCTGGCCCGCAAAATCGCCCCACGCAAACGCCTGCGACTTCGACTGCAACCCGCGCGCCGCGGTAATGTCCGTTGCCGACCGGTTCTTCGCCACCTCCAGCAGTCGGTCACCCCCATCGCATGCCACGAACAGCGCCAGCTTGCCGTCGCCACCGAGGTCCACCGTCCGGATGGCCCGGATCGCTCCGCTCATCGCCGTCAGCTTTACGGGCGGCTTGCTCCAGGAGACGCCATCTTTGACCGGCACGGCAGGTTCGTCATCCGCGAGAATGTACTCCACTGCCCGACGCAGCATATCGGTGCCGCCAGCCCAGATAGCAGCCAACTCACGATCGCCCAGTTTGGTCAGAACCCAGCCTTCCTTGCCGGCGTCGCAGCGCACCCATTTGCCGCCGATACTCAGGAAAGCGCTCTGGAACGCATTCGCGTTAGCCTGATCTCGGAACTCGCCTTGGAAGAGCAACGCCGGCTGGCCCGCCGCCACCAGGTCGCGCAGTGCGTTGTACGAATCTTCGTCCGCCCTGGACGCGTCCAGGCGCAGCGTCTTCTGCTCCGTCTTACCCTTGAGCGTCTCGCGGACCGTGGCCGTAAACACGGAATTCGACCCAGCCTTGAGGTCCAGCCCCACGATCAAGGTCGCCTCCTTGACCAGATGGACCGGCGTGAATCTGGGATTGATCAGGGCTTCTGCTGTAAATGACGCCAACCAGAGGGTTGCCATGGCCACGGCGCTGAATACTCGTTTCGTCCTTGCTGTCTTGCTCGTCTGTTGCATCGTTTTGCTCCTTGTTGTTAAGGTGTTGAACCCCTCACTTCTTCCCCAATTCCCTCGCCACTTCACCGGCCAGGTCCAGCAACTTGCCGTCCTCGGCCGCCGGCATGTCGCGGATGGTGAACCAATCCATGATGAAGGCGTTGCTACGCGCGTCAAGCGCCTGCTCGGCGCGCTGCTGGAGTTTCGGGCTGAGCTTCTTCGCTTGGAGCGCCCGCTCGATGAACAGCAGCGCCTCGGTCATCACCACGCCTTCGCGGAACATCTCGTAGCGCTCGGTCGCCACC
>BJHT01000655.1 GCA_014193395.1 Verrucomicrobiota bacterium | reverse complement strand
ATCGACTGCGTGGCAAAGCGGGACAATGGCGACGAAGCCATCATCGATTTCAAGTATGGCGGCCGGTCCAAGTATCACGCGCTGATCAAGGAAGGGCGGGCCGTGCAGCTTGCCGCCTACGCGCACGGGCGCTCGACGGCGGGCGGCGCCTTTCCAGCCGTCGCCTACCTGATTCTTTCCGATGGCCTGCTTTTCACCCCCTCGGGCAGCGCCGTTCACGGGACCGCTCAGCACACAATCAACAACGCACCGGCGATTCAAACGGTGTGGCAGAAGTTCTCCGACGCCCTTGAAGCCGCCGGGGACTGGCTGAAGTCCGGCGCTCCCGTTCCCGCCCGTCCGCTGCAAGACCCCTCCGAGTGGCCTGCGGGCGCGGAGATCCTGCTGGAGGAGGACCTTAAGCCTGAAGAAGCGCAGGAGGTCTGCCGGTATTGTAATTTCACACGCATCTGCGGACTGAAGGAGACGATATGAGCAACACCCTCGAACTGGTTCGCGCGGGCGCCGGCTCCGGCAAGACGACCGATTTGTGCCGCATCGTCGATGAGGCGGTCCGAGCCGGTCTGGACCCGGCGCGCATTCTGGCCACCACGTTCACAAAGAAGGCTGCGGCAGAGCTCAAAGGGCGCATGCAGGCGAACTTGTTGGCGGGAACGACCGACCGGCTGGTGGCCGGACGGAATGCCGAACGACTGGAACTGGCCGCCATTGACACCGTGCACAGCGTGGCGCATCGGCTGCTCTCACGCTACGCACTTGAGCTCGGGCTGTCGCCGCGACTGGAAGTCGTGACGGAGTCGGCCAGCGAGCGGGCCTTGGGCCACCTTCTTGGCTCGCTGCCCGGCGCTGCGTGGCAACCGCTGACCGAACTCGCCGAACGTCTGGGCCTCGATGATTTGCCGCAGCGCATATTGGGTCTGCTCGCCGCGAAACGGGGCAATCGGATCGCGGATGCGAAATTCACAGCTCAGATGACAACCAGCGCGGCGCGGGTTTGTGAATTGCTCGCTCCCGACGGGGCCACGACCGGGGAGATGCCGATTGGTCGATTGCACGAACTCGCGGAGGAAGCTTTGGCGAACATCGGAGGACTGGTTGACGATACCCAGGCGACCGGCAACGCCCGCCAAAGGCTTCAGCAACTGAAATCAAAGAACCTGCCGCTGTGGGGCAGTTACCTTGAAGCCATCAAGATCAAGGCGGGAAAGAGGTCGGGTGCCGACGCGATGCTGGATCCGCTGAGAAATCACGCCGCCGACGTGTGCCGCAACCCGAAGCTGCTCGCGGATGTCCGGGAGTTTTCCAGGCTTCTGGCAGAGGAGACGAACCGGCTGGATGCCGAATACAAGCGCTACAAATCCGAGCGCGGGTTGGTCGATTTCACCGACTTGGAAATCCTGCTCCTGCGCCTGCTTGACGACAAAACCCTCGCGGCCCGTTTGGGGGAGGATTTCGACCTCGTTCTCGTTGACGAATTTCAAGACACCAACCCGCTGCAGCTCGCCATCTTTCAGCGCCTCCGGCGAATCTCTCCCCGCAGTCGTTGGGTGGGCGATCCCAAACAGGCCATCTATGGCTTCCGGGACACGGACCCGAAGCTGGTCAACGACCTGTGGAATGACGCGGCTGACGCCACGCGGGAAGAGCTGCCTCACAACTACCGCAGCCAGCGGGGATTGGTTCAATTTGTTGGCGCTGTCTTCGCGCCCGTGCTGGGAGAATACGCCCGCCAGAAGCCCAAGAAGCCGGGCGCGCCGAGGGGATTGGAGCGGTGGGTGTTTGAGACCAATAATCAACCGGAAGACGCGATCGCACTCGCCTGCGGAATCGCCCGGCTGAAGGCTGAAGGGATACGCTTGGGCGACATCGCCGTCCTGGAGCGAACCAACCGCCTGCTCAAGCCGGTCGCCGCTGCACTGGGAGACCTGGGAATTCCGTGCCTGCTGGAGAGCCCGGGACTGTTGTCCACGCGCGAAGGAGCGACCGTCCTGGCCGGCTTGCGCCTCGTGGCGGATCGAGGCGATTCCCTCGCTGCCGCAATGCTTATT
>BJHT01000654.1 GCA_014193395.1 Verrucomicrobiota bacterium | reverse complement strand
TCAGCCACGGCAAACTCTATCTCCTCGACCAAGACTTGATTTACTGCTTCGACGTAAAGGCCCCGTAAGTTTCCTCGCGCGACGGCGCGGCGGTTTCCCCTCCGCCGTCACCCAGCCTCCTCGCTCGCCATAGGCTCGGCGGAGTCCTGCTCGTGAGAGCAGGGCTTGGTGCGCTCGCTGATTTCACCTCGCGCGCGACCACGTGTTCGTGAAGTAAGTCGGCACGTAAACAATCCGCTTCGCCGCATCGCAGCCGATGTCGGCCGAGGACACCTTGGCCCCGCGCGTATCGAGCGACACCTGCTTTTGCTTCGTCGCCACCATCACCTTCGGTCACGCTGCCACCGTCACGGGCGCATCTCCCCGCATGGCGGTGGACTTGAGTCTGGCTGCGACGAAAGGGGGCGGGGCTTCATTCCCTCCGCCGTCCTTGCAGGGACTAAAGACCCTGCCACTTTCTTTGCGGAACCGACCACTCGGCCACGCTGCCACCACCTCCCACCGCCACCATTCGATGCTCCCCCTCGCCCGCGAAGTCCGTCCCGCTCCCCTCGCCCGCGAAGTCCTCAACGAGCACGGCGTTCTCGAAGCCGTGCCGCCTGACTGGATACTCCTCCCGCCCGGCGACGCCGCCTTGAGCCGGCGCATCAAACAGGACGGCCCCACCCTCACCGTCATCGAAATCAAAGGCCGCAAACGTTTCTCGCGCGGCATTTGGGCCCCCGCCGCCCGCATCGAGGTCCTGCGCACCGCCCTCGTGCTAGAACGTGCCCACCCCTCGTATCAGCGAAAACTTGACGCCGGTCGCCAGCGCCCCGCCGCTGACGAGGAGGACTACGCGGTGGATTTCCGCGACGCCATCGTCCGCTTCCTCAACTTCCATGCGACCCTCCGCCTCGAAGCCGCGACCCTCGCCAACCTCATCACCGAGCACGCCACGCCCGTCGGCAGCGGCACCGTCGCACGCACCGAGCGCATCCCCCTCGAGCAACGCGCCGAGGCCGCCACCATCGCGTGGCTCCGTCACCAAACGACCGGCTACGATACGATGGTCATCCCCCGTGAGAAAGGCCGTCGTCGCGAAATTCGCCGCCTGCTCGCGCAGCGCTCCGTGCAACTCCTTGTAAAGTATCGCACCGGCCAGCCCATCGACCGCGCTCAATGCCCCTTGCACCGCGCCCTCCAACCGTGGTTGCCTACGCGCACCGTCGGTTGATCACGCCTTTGCTTTCCCCATGAAAACCTCACCCCGCCCGCTCGCCGTCTGCGCATTTGCACTCTGCGCCCTCTCTGCCCGCGCCGATGTTTCACTCCCCGCCATCTTCTCCGACCACATGGTCCTCCAAAGCGACGTCCGCGTCCCCGTCTGGGGTACCGCCTCGCCCGGCGAGAAAATCACCGTCGCCTTCGCCGGCCAATCCGTCGTCACCACCGCTGCCGGCGACGGCACCTGGCAGGTCGCCTTCACCCGTCTCGCCACCAGCCCCACCGCTCGTTCGCTCACGATCAAAGGCACCAACACGATCACCATTCAAGACGTGCTCGTCGGCGAAGTCTGGCTCGGCTCCGGCCAGTCCAACATGGCCATGACCGTCAACCGCGCGAAGAATTACGAGGCCGAAAAAGTCGCCGCCAATTTCCCGCTCATCCGCCACTTTAGAGAGGAATCCCCTAACGCCGATTCCCCGCAGTCCGCCAGCAAAGGCCGTTGGGTGCTCTGCACCCCCGAGAGCGTCGGCACCTTTTCCGCCGCACTGTATTTCTTCGGCCGCGAACTCCACCAAACGCTCAGCGTCCCCGTCGGCCTCATCAACTCTTCCGTCGGCGGCACCCCGATCGAGGCGTGGATCGCCGCCGATGCGCAGAAAAACAGCAAAGAAATCCAAGCCGCCATCGCCGCACTCCCACCCACTCCGCCCGCCGCCGCTGCTGCTCTCAATCCTCCGCCTGCCGTGCCTAAAGCCGCCGCCGCCGAAAAACAAAAAAACACCAAGAAAACAGCAAAAGCGACCAACGCCACCGCACCTCGCAGCACCACCGGCGGGCACTTCAACGGCAAGATCGCACCCCTCATCCC
>BJHT01000653.1 GCA_014193395.1 Verrucomicrobiota bacterium | reverse complement strand
CGCATTGGCGCGAGCTTCCTGACGGCTCGTTCGAATCAAAAATCGATATGATCCGTCAACTCCAAAGCCTTAGCTGTTTTGTCGGTAAGAGGGGCAAAAGCCCTGGCGGGATTATGTGTGAGCGGCTCGGAGCGCGACGATTTCGGGTAGGGCTGGAACGGTTGGGCCTGGGATTTCGAGCCTGTCGCCGAGATAGTCCCAGAATGAGATACCGAGCTTTGCGCAGGTCTTTGCGATGCCGAGGAAAGCATCGCGGCAATCGCGTCCGTCGTCACTTCGTGTTCCGCCGCTGATCTTGCGCCTGGTGACCTGGGAGCGGATGTCGTTTTCCGATCCGTTGGTGTGGAGCGGGATTTCCGGGCGGTCGAGCACCATGAGCAGTTCGGGCTTGTTGGCGTGGAGCCTGGCGAGCAGCCGGTCGAGGGTGGCGAAGCCGGTGCGGCGGCGGAAGATCCGGTCGAAGCGGCTGCGCAAGGCGGCCTTGCGCTGTGGCGTTGGATCCTGCCGGTATGCCTGGAGATCGCGGTAGAACCACCAGATCAAGCCGCGGATGCGTTGCTGGGCGGCCCGGTGGAGATCGGTGAAGGTGTCGAGCTTGTGGACCAGCCTTTCCGCATGGACCCAGCAGAGCCCATGCGGCCCGACCCGGAATTGCCCCGCATCGTCGCTGACGATCACCGTATCGGGCAGCATGCGATGAGCTTTGATGCTGCCCCACAGGGCGCCTTCGGTGGCGATGCGGACCGGATCGGGCGTCACCTCGAGCGCGGTGATGGCGAGCCGGTCGAGATGCGCCTGCCAGGCCTGCCGGTCGGCGAAATGGCTTTCCTCATGCTCGGCCAGCAGCCGGATGACCGGGCCGGCGAGCGAGCGCTCGCGCATGTAGGCCAGGGCCTCGGCATTGATCGCATAATCGCCATGGCCGGCGCGCAGCGGCTCGAGGAAGTTGAGCCGGCTCTTGGAGCCGGTCGTGCCGAACCAGGTGAAGTGCTGGTTGCCGATCTGCGTGCAGTACCCGTTCCTGGCCTTGTGGCGCGCCCCGGTATCGTCGACCGTGACCCAGGCGGCGGTTTTCAGCCCGACGCGCAGCAGGTCGCGCGCTTCCGTGACGAAGCGGTCCTGCCGGCCGATCAGCAGCCGCACCACCTGCCGCTTGGAGACCGCGATGCCGATGGCGTCGAGCAACCCGACCAGCCGCGGCACGGTGACCTGGCCCTGGTGGTACTGCGCCAGCACGAACCGGCGCAGCTCAGGGCCGAAATGACCGTCGATCCCCGCCGGCAGCGGGGCCACTACCCGCCGGCCATCGGGCGTCACCCAGCACTCGCGCCGGAACCGGATCGCCATCGGCCGCAATACCAGATCCTGGATGAGGAAGCTCTCATACCCTTTGAAGCGCGAGCCGGCCGGCACATCGGCTCGCAGAACCCGATCCTCCACCGAGACACGCATCCGCTTGCTGCCGCGGCCGCGCCGATTGCCGCCGCCGCTCCGTGGCTTCGGCGCGCTTCCCGCCTCCATGCCGCTCGGCTTGCTCGGCCTGATCGACGGCGGACCCTTCAGGCCCTTCAGTCGCGCGATCTCCGCCCGCTGCTCTGCAACAACCTGCTTCAGAGCCGAAACCTCACCCAGCAACTGCAGAACCAGCGTCTTCAGATCTGGCGCGGACAGACAATCGAGATCGGCGGGCTGCGACATCCCGACAGCGAATCTGAAATCTGCCAGGGTGGGAAGCCAGCGCAGGGGCGGCGAGTCAATTTGACGCGCCCGGTACCTTCGCCAGGGGTTTTGCCCCTCTTACGATCTTTGGCCCTAAGTGGTGCTCATTTGCGCTGTAATTTCCTGCTGGGTCTGAGATTCCCAAAGATAAGCTGGAAAAATTCTTAATATCATCTAGGCGCAATAGTTCAACAAGTTGGCGATGAACCTCCTTTCGCTGATCATAGTGGTCGCGAATTTCCTTCCAATCGAGGTTTTTCAGAGGATCCATTCTTTGATTGTCCTTTCTACAGATTTTCCCTTAAATCTCGATAAATCGACAAAAATTCCCCACAATTATATATAAACGATCCTATATTTCA
>BJHT01000652.1 GCA_014193395.1 Verrucomicrobiota bacterium | reverse complement strand
GCCGCGGCACCGGCGGAGTGGACCTGGCTCGAACTGAGCGCCGCCGAACATGTGCGCAATCGCACGGTGAAAGGCGGCCCGACCGATGCGTCGCTCGTCGCGCTCGCCGTGCGCCAGCTCGCCGACGGCACGACGGGCGTGTTCGCGGGCTACGGCGCGCACGCCACCTGCCACGGATCGCGCCAGATGAAATTCCGGCGATTATCCCGGCGCACTGGTGCGCAGTTTGGAAAACGGCGGCTTGCAATTCGCCGCGTTCGGCGCGGGCGCGATGGGCAGCCAGTCGCCGTTCTGCCACGGCGACGATGGCGAGCGCGCGGAAGTAATCGGCTCCAACCTCGCACGCCTGATCCGCGCGGCGTTGCCCACCGCCACGTGGCGGCGCGACCTGTCCCTCGCCACCGCCCGGTGCGAGATTCCCCTGCCCCCGCTGCAAGTGCGGCTCGGCCGACATGTGCGGCTGGCCGGCTGGATCGCCAATACGCTCCATCCGCCCGCCGCGCCTTTCCATTTGGTGCGCCTCGATGAGCACCGGCTCGCCGGACTGCCCGTGGAATTTTCCGCCATGCTCTCCGCTCCGCTCCGCACCGCCGCCGCGCAGCGTGGCATCCATCTTTGCATCACGCCCTTCAACGGCGCCTACGCCGGCTACGTCCTCCCCTCCGCCAACTACAACACCAGCGCCTACGAGGCCGGCATGACCTTTCTCGGCCCGTGGGGCGGGGAATATTTCGTCGATCTGATCCACGCCGGCATCGGCCTCGAACGGAGCACCGTTCCGCCACCCTGAATCCATGACTCCGCACCGGTCAAAGTGCCTCCCTCTCTGCGCTCTTCCCATCTCTGCGGTGTTCTGTGGAAAGCGCGAACGTTGGGAGACCCAACAAAACACCGCAGAGATTGGAAGAGCACAGAGAAGCGAAGCGCACCGAGCCGTGGATAAACTCCGACGCCTCTCATGCACACACACGCTGGCGGGTGAGGGGCTTGGGTCGAAAGCAGCCGCCCGCTATTTCAACAGCTGCACCGCCGCCGTCGCGAAATTCACGACCCAGCCGGGGAAGAGTCCGAGGAAGAGCATCCCCGCCGCGCACGCCCAGAGGCACAGCCGCATCGGCGTCGAGATGGCGATGGGCGAGAGGTCGGTGACATCCTTCGACCAGTAGATCGCCTGGATGACGCCGAAATAATAGTAGAGCGAAATCACCACGCCGAGCACCGCCGCGCCGAGCAGCCAGTAGTAGCAGGCGTTGCTCGCCGCCTGCTCGACGACGGACTTCAGCAGCAGAAATTTCCCGAAGAAACCCGCCAACGGCGGCACACCCGCGAGCGAAACCATCGCCAGCGTCAGGATTGCCGCGAGCATCGGCGACCGCTGGCTCAGGCCCGCCAGCGCCGTGATGTCTTCGCCTTCGACCTGCCGCAACACGAGCGTCAGCACGAGAAACGCCGCCAGCACCGTGAACACATAGCCGGCCAGATAATAGAGCAGCGCCGACTGTCCCGCCGCGCTCAACGCCGCCACGCCCAGCAGCAGATAGCCCGCGTTTGAGATGCTCGAGTAGCCCAGCAGCCGCTTCAGATTCCGCTGCGGCAGCGCGCACAGGTTACCGTAGAGAATCGTGACCCCGGAGAGAACCATCAGCAGCGTCGGCCAGTGCGCGGTGATCTGCGGCGCCGCGCCGAACAGCACGCGCAGCAGCAGCACGAAACCCGCCGCCTTCGATCCCACCGCGAGAAAAGCCGTCACCGGCGTCGGCGAGCCTTGATAGACATCCGGCGCCCACATCTGAAACGGGAACGCCGCGATCTTGAATCCCAGCCCCACGATCACGAGCAGCAGGCCGATGAGGAAAATCTTGTTCGTCACGAACTGCGGCGCGACTGCGGCGATTTCGCCGAAGTTCAGCTTCGCCGTCGTCCCGTAAATCAGCGCGATGCCGAACACCATGAACGCCGACGACAGCGCGCCGAGAATTAGATACTTCACCCCCGCTTCGAGCGACTGCACCCGGTTCCGTTGAAAACTCGTCAGCACATAGAACGTCACCGTGATCAGTTCCACCGCCACGAAGAGCAGC
>BJHT01000651.1 GCA_014193395.1 Verrucomicrobiota bacterium | reverse complement strand
CTACGTGCGGGACGTACCTGACCATTCCCGATGAATGGACCGTCGCCCCGCCCTCCACGGGCGAGCCAACCGCCCGCGTTCCCCTGCCTCCGACACCGATCCCTTACACGCCCTTTGCCGCGCCGCCGCCCCCGCCCCCGGCCCGGCATTCGCAAGCCCGCAAACGCCCGTCGCCACTGGTCATCGCCGGCGCGAGCGTCGCGGCTGTGGCGGCGCTGTTGATCGTCGGCTTCGGTTTCAAAAGCCGCCTCTCCGCCGACGCCGCGCGCAAGGCCAAGACCGCCGAACGCACCGGCGGCGCGGCCGCCTTCGAGACGCAGGTCAAACCCATCCTCGCGCGCTATTGCTACGACTGCCACGGCGACGCGAAGCAGAAGGGCGACCTGACCCTTCAGGTTTTCAAGGACGCCGCCTCCGTCAGCAAAGACCGCAAGACGTGGGAAAAAGTGATGGCCAACATCCGCACCCGCGAGATGCCGCCAACGGGCAAACCCCAGCCCACCCAGGCCGAACGCGACTTCCTCGCCGCCTGGATCGAGGGCGAAATCTACGACACCGATTGCGCCAATCCCGACCCCGGCCGCGTCACCATCCGCCGCCTCAACCGCGCCGAATACAACAACACCATCCGCGACCTCGTCGGCGTGAAATTCCAGCCCGCCGATGATTTTCCCGCCGACGATTCCGGCTACGGCTTCGACAACATCGGCGACGTCCTCTCGCTCTCGCCGATCCTGTTCGAGAAATACGCCGCCGCCGCCGACAAGATTTTGCGCGCCGCCTTTGCCCCCGCCACCACCAACCGCGGCCCGTCCAAGCGCATCGCCGCCGCCAAGCTCCCCTCGACCTCCACCGGCGGCGTTTTCGGCGAATCCGGCCGCGCGCTCAACACCGAGGGCGAGATCAGCACGACGGCGAAATTTCCCACCGCTGGCGAATACACGCTGCGCGCCAAAGCCTTCGGCCAGCAGGCCGGCACCGAACCCGCGCGCATGGAATTCCGCCTCGATGGCAAGGTCGTCAAAGTTTTCGACGTGACCGCCGTCGAGCGCGCGCCCGAGGTTTATCACGTCAAGCTCAAGCTCCCTGCCGGCGACAAACAGTTCGCCGCCGCCTTCATCAACAACTTCAAAGACCCCAAGGAACCCAACCCCGAACGCCGCGACCGCAATCTCATCATCGAGTACCTCGAGGTCGCCGGCCCCGCGCCCGATCCGCCCCAAGCCCCGCAGCGCTCCGAAGCCTACCAGCGCATCATGTTCCGCCAGCCCACGCCCGACACGAAAACGGCCGTCGCGCGCGAGATCATCGGCGTCTTCGCCCAGCGCGCCTACCGCCGTCCCATCACCGCTGAGGAACTGAACCGCCTGATGACCTTGTTCACGCTCGCCGACCGCAACCAAGACTCCTTCGATCAATCCGTCCAGCTCGCGCTCCAGGCCGTGCTCGTCTCGCCGCACTTCCTTTTCCGTGGGGAAATCCAGCCCGAGCCGAACAACCCCGCGGCCATCCATCCGGTCAATGAATTCGCCCTCGCCTCGCGCCTCTCCTATTTCCTCTGGAGCAGCCTGCCCGACGACGACCTCTTCGCGCTCGCGGGCAAAGGCCAGTTGCGCGCGCAGCTCGACGCGCAGGTCAAACGCATGTTGCTCGACCCCAAGTCCGCGGCGCTCGTCGAGAACTTCGCCGGCCAATGGCTCCAACTGCGCAACCTCAAGCTCCTCGCGCCCGACGCGAAACTCTTCCCGACGTTCGACGACACCCTGCGCAGCGCGATGGTGCGCGAGACCACCCTCTTCGTGGAAACCATCCTCCGCGAAAACCGCAGCATCCTCGATTTCCTCGACGGCGATTTCACCTTCCTCAACCAGCGCCTCGCCAAACACTACGGCTTTCCCGGCGTCACCGGCGACGAGTTCGTCCGCGTCTCGCTCAAAGGCACGCCGCGCGGCGGTCTCCTCACGCACGGCAGTATCCTCACCCTCACCTCGAACCCGACCCGCACCTCGCCAGTGAAGCGCGGCAAATGGGTGCTCGAAAATCTCCTCGGCACACCGCCGCCGCCGCCCCCGCCCGACGTGCCCGAACTCGCCGACCAG
>BJHT01000650.1 GCA_014193395.1 Verrucomicrobiota bacterium | reverse complement strand
ATGTAGGCGGCCACCACAGCCACCATGTCTAGGAATGGGATTTTCTGCGCCGTCCGCAGCCGCTCCAA
This sequence comes from Verrucomicrobiota bacterium, assembly GCA_014193395.1. Lineage (GTDB taxonomy): Bacteria > Verrucomicrobiota > Verrucomicrobiia > Limisphaerales > BJHT01 > BJHT01. The sequence goes on along the minus strand of BJHT01000650.1, from coordinate 2,042 downwards.
CCGCTGATGGCTCCGCAGTCTCTCTGGCCAGTCGCCGAACGCCGCCGCGCATTGCGTTTGCGCCGCCACCACGTCCTCCGCCCACAGCAAGGTCTCGGCCACCGCCCAGTCCATCGGGACATCAATACTTCGCAGATAGGTCATTCCGTCCACAAACCGTTTCTGCGGCGGGGTCTGCAACAGTTCGCGCGGGCAGGTGGCCAGCAGGATCGCCTCCTCCGGCTTCAGAGCTTCACGCCGGAACAATTCATCCAAGTCAGACTTCGTGCTTCCGGCATAGGCCGTGAGCGTTTGCGCTACCACAAACATGACCGCCTCGTGCGGACTAAGAATTAGTCGATCAACCAGGCCGCGGTCGCACGCCACCTTCGCCACTTTCACCCGCGCGAGCACTGTGTCGCGCCATTCCCGAAGCTCCAGCAGTCCCCGATCACTTCGCAGTTGCGCCATCCACTCAGGGATAGTGCTGCAGAGGATGGCCGTCGCGGTGGGAACATGGTCTGGCAGCCATTCCGGGCTTACGACTTCGCCTTTCCACGTCAGCGGCAACTGCGGGTGCAGCGCGAGCAGCGCAACCGCAAGCTTCATGTCGGCATCCAGCTTCTTGTCCTCCGCCACGTCGGTGAGCGTGCTGGTCAGTTGCTGGTCGTAGACCTGGGTGGCAACCCATTCCCGGATCATTCCGCGCGCGAACTGTTTCACGCCCTCCACCCAGTTCCCGCCTAAGGCCACGGCCAGTTCCTCGGTCGTCAGGTATTCCCTCCCGCAAAATTTGTAAGGCTTGTGTGCGGCGTGTGCAGGTGTGGACGCCATCGACTCACCGTAATGCACCGCGATGTCCCGCCGCCCGGCAAGCCACGCCTTGACCTGTTCCGCGCCCCAGCGTTTCGCGTGGTCGCGGGTGAGGAGGCCCTTGAGGAGCAACTGCCAGTCGGCGGCGAGCGTCGCGGGAACTTCGATGCCGCGGGTGACGAGGGTGAAGTTCACGGCGCGTTCGTCGAGGCCGGCGAAGGGATGGCGGCGCTGCAAGAGTTCGAGGACGATCACGCCCACGCTCCACCAGTCGCTGGCCTGGCTCACCACGCCGGTCATGGCCTCGGGCGCGCCGTAGGCCGCGGTGCGTTGCACGCCGGTGACGTGCAAGGTGAGTTGCGCGACGCTGGAAATGCCGAAGTCGGTGAGCACGAGGTCCAGCGGCGCGAGGGTGCGGACGAGGATGTTGGCGGGCTTGAGGTCGCGGTGGAGGATGTCGCCGGCGTGCAGCGCGGCCACGGCGTCGGTCAGTTCCGCGAGCACTTCGCGGAGCCGCGGCTCGGCGAGTTCGGGGTGCGCGAGGTCGGCGAGGCTGCCGTGCTGGATGTGTTCGAGGAGTTCGTAATGCCGGCCGTCGGGCGCGCGGCCTTGCGCATACACGTCCACGACATGACTGCGGGAGACGGCGGAGAGTTTCGCGCCGAGTTCGGCCTTCGGGCGGAGGCCCCAGTTGTAGAGTTTCAGGACGGTGGAGCGTCCATCGGGCTGGCGGGCGAACCACAACTCCGCCTCGCCGGAAGCGACCTTGATGCGCTCGAGCAACTGGCAGCCGAGGAAGGTTCCGCCGGGCGTGAGGTGTACGTCGTGGATTGCGCCGGGTGGAGGGGAAGCGGTGGCCGCGATGCGGGGCGGGGCCGCGCCGGCGGGGTGCTCGAGGATGGTCACGGCTGCGCCGCCGGGTGTCTCGCGCGTGTCGCCGCCGCCTTCGATGATCGTGGGATCGGAGTTCATTCGGGGAAGGAAAGTGCGAGGGGAGGAGAGCACAGGGGAGGGGGAATGGAAAGGATTTGGGGAGATGGCGTGGCGGCGGAAGGCAGCGTGTCACCGCCCGGCCGAAGCGCGGCGTTCAGAGCTGGTGTGAAAACGTAGCCGCCGACGTGAAGAGGCAGATCGAACCCACGCGAAATACCGGGAAATCCGCCTCCTCACGTCGGCGGCTACGGTCCGACGGCGGCTTTTACACACCCTCGGAAGGCCGGGATCCTGCTGCCTCGCGTTCTGCGCGCTCC
>BJHT01000649.1 GCA_014193395.1 Verrucomicrobiota bacterium | reverse complement strand
CCGTGCCGCGCAGTCCCTCGATGTCGCGCGTCTGCGCCTGCGCAGGGCCGCTGCACAGGAGCGTCATTGCGAGCAGGGAGACGCCTGCCAGCAGGCGCCCGGCATTGGATCGACGGCTCAAGGGCAAGACACTTCTCGTTAGGCGCCCTTATGGACACTGAACCCCCAGCGTTAGGCATTTATGGTTAACAAGGAGTTACCCTCGTCGAAATGTAACCGGGGCAAATTTCCGGGCGGCGGGGGGAGTCGCGGTCTGGAAAATATGATTCAAGTTCTGAATGACGCCGCCCGCCCCTGATTCGCTGGAACGTTTGTCGCCCGCCGAGCTGATCGGCGTGGTGCGCGAATTGATTGGCGAAGTGACGTGGCTGCGCTCGGAGAATGAAAAGCTTGTCGGCGCGCTGAGCCAGCTGAAGGTCGAGCATCAGGCCGTGAAGGACGAACTCGCGCGGTTCAAGAATCTGCCGCCGCGTCCACCCTTCAAGCCCTCCGGAATGGAAAAGGCGAGCGCCTCGAAAGACGTGGAACCGGGCCGCGACAAGAAGGGCCGTTCGCTTCGCCGACGCGGCAAACAACTCGACAGGCTGACGATCGACGCGACCATCGTGGTGAAGGCGAAGCCGCCGGCGGGCTCGCGCCACAAGGGCTACGACGAGATCGTGGTGCAGGATCTGGCGCTGCATCCGAAGGTCACGCGTTACCGGCGCGAGCGCTGGCAAACGCCCGATGGCGAGACGATCCTCGCCGAACTCGATCCCGGGATTGTCGGCGGCTACGGCGCCAATATTCATCGCCTCGTGTTGATGCTTCACTTCGCCGGACAAATGACGTGCGAGCGGATTGTCGCGCTTCTCAATGGCATGGGCGTGGTGATTTCGAAGCGGCAGGTCGTGCGTCTGCTGACCGCCAGACTCGAAACGTTCCGGGCGGAAGACGAAGCCGTGCTGAAGGCGGCTCTGACCGACGCGCCGTTCATCACGGTCGACGACACCGGCGCGCGCCACGCCGGCAAGAACGCTTTCACGACGCAGATCGGCTCGGATCGCTTCACGGCGTTTCGCACCGGCCCGTCCAAATCGCGACAGGCGTTTCTGGCGCGTCTTCGCGGCGCCACGGCGCTCTACGCGATCAATGGCGCGGCGCTCGACTACATGCGCGCGCGCAACCTGTCGCAGGCCGCCATCGACGCGCTGGCCAATCACGCTGACCAGGTTTTCTCGTCGGTGGAATCCTGGGAACTTCATTTGAAGACGCTGGGCCTGACCGATCTGAAGGTCGCGCCCGATCCCGTCCGCGTCGCCACGGAAGCGGCGCTGTGGGGCGCTATCCAGCATCAGGGCCTGTTGCAAAACACGGTTATCGTCTCCGACGACGCCGGCCAGTTTCGCGTCGGCGCGCACGCGCTCTGCTGGGTCCACGCCGAGCGGCTCGTGCACAAACTCGTTCCCGCCAACGACATCCAGCGCAACGCCATCGAGGTCACAAAGAGAATGATCTGGTGGCTCTACCGCGCGCTGAAAGACTACAAGCTCGCGCCCAACCCGGAACGGGCGCAGGCGCTGCGCGAAAGATTCGACCGAATCTTCAAGCGCAAGACGCGCTACACGTTGCTCGACCGGCTGCTGCGGCGACTGCTCCGCCGCAAGGACGAGTTGCTGCGCGTTCTCGAACGACCGGAAACGCCGCTCAACACCAACGCGTCGGAAAACGACATCCGCGCCTTCGTCACCAAGCGAAAAATCTCCGGCGGAACCGTCAGCGACAAGGGCCGCGACGCGCGCGACATCATGCTCGGCCTCGCCAAAACCTGCATGAAGTTGAAACTGTCGTTCTACGATTTCATCGGCGACCGCCTCGGAGTCGCAGGGCCGATGATTCCGCCCCTCGCGAGCCTCGTCCGGCCAGCCCCCGCGTAAAACGGACGCGGCCCGCCCGGAAATTCGCCCCGGTTACGAGTTCGCGTGAGAATTGGTTGGATTCGCGTGAGAGTTCACGCCTGTCGCGTGAGAGTCCGGCGCAAAAACGCCGCCTGCTATCACCACGAATGCTCATACCCGAAAGGCCCCCGGCCACGCAATCGTCTGGGCCGGCGCCAATTATTCCTGCGAGGCGTTCAATAT
>BJHT01000648.1 GCA_014193395.1 Verrucomicrobiota bacterium | reverse complement strand
TGGGCCCTCCTGTGTCAGGCCACTTGCTCGATACTCGCTGACGAGTGCCTCAATTCGCTGCGGCGGCAGCATTCGTCGTCCGCGCCGATCTCGTTTCGCGCCGTCCTCGATCACTTCCGTTCGTAAAGTTTTCATCCCGTGACTTTACCCGGGCGCGCTCCTTCCGGATGGAACCCCACCCGGTCTGCTCACCTTCTTAGAGGCATCTCTCGTAATAATCTCTCGTAATGGTGACGATTACGACCCGACCTACGGTCCCTCGCCAAGCCCCTTCAGCGGGATCCGGCACGGTCGCTTACGACCTACTTCGAGTATCCCATTACCAACGCCATCTCCGAAGGATTCAACCCGAACGCCGAAGTTGAGCGCGAGGCGGGCTTCGCGCGCAACTTCACCAAACGGTGATCCAGCAAACGTGTTCGGCACGAACGTGCCATAGCTGTATATCATGGTAGGGGTTGCTCCCTGGGCAAAACGTCAGGGGCTGGCGCCGGCTGGGACCGTTGCTGGCAGCACAGCATCCAACTTCGGCGAAGTGAGCGGCGTCCATTGCAAGATGGCGTCCAAAAGCGGCCTATGTTTCGCGAGGCCGCCCCAGGCCTGCGATAATTTGAGGGCGACCTGCTTGCCGGCCAGCCCGAGGATCGCCCCGGCGACGAAGACCTGGCTGCGCAAGGTGGCCGGCTGGCGATACGGGCGCGCGGGGTCGAGCTGGCGTTGGTAGAGGCCGAGCAGGTTGAAGGCGAACAGCACGCTCAAAAACGCCGCCTCGGTGCCGAAAAACTCGCGCACACAAAAGCCCCCCGCCGAGAGGTCGTTCTTGAGTTCCTCGATGCGCTGTTCGACGCAGGCACGCCCGTTGTAGTCGCGCCAGATGACTGCGCCCGCATCGCTCCGGTTGGTGACAAACACGCGGTAAGTGTAGCCGGGCACGTTGAGCAGGAGGCGACCGACCGCGGCCTTGTCGTCGCGCACCTGTTCGCGCACCACGATGAAGCGGCGCGACTTCGCCCACCCCTGCAACTGTAAGGAGATCTCCCCGACGGAGTAATTTTCGTCGACCTTGGTCCAGGCGCTGTCCGGCAAACCCACGCAGCCGCGTCTGACCGCGCTGGTCAGGCGGGCGACCACGACATAGGACAGCGCGCGCGACTCCAGAAACGCGAGGAAGTCGTCGGCGAAGAACCCGCTATCTGCCCGCACGCACTGCACCTTCAGCGTGGCCGGTGCGAGGGCCAAGGCTTCCTTGAGAAACTCCACGGCGCCCCGGGCCGAGCTGCAGTTGCCGCTGCGCAGCCAGCCGTGCAAAATAAACGGTGCCTCCGCCAGCACCGCCAAGAGCGGATGGTGGCTGTTGCGGCCCTTGCGCCGCGGATTGTAGCCCTTGCGCGCGCCCTCCTGCTGGCCCTCGCGGCAAATGACGGTCGAGTCCAGATCGAGGTGGAAACCCGCCGGCGGCGTGGCGAGCAAAGTGAGCGACCACGTCCACAGCGGCCGCCAAAACGCCTCGACGTGCCCTTGAGTGAAGCGGCGGAAAAACGCCCGCACCGTGTCGTCGCCCGGGAACCGCGCGATCCCCAGGAGCGCGTGCAAAGCGCGATCGCCGCGCAACCAGTCGGTGTGAGCGAAGCGGCTTGCGCCGGTCACCACCGCAAAGAAAAACGCCGTGAAGGTATGGGCCAGTGGGATCGCGTTGGGCGAAGTCGGCGCGGCGAACGGCAGCGCCTGTGCGACCTTTGCGCCGAAGCCGATTTGCTGGAGAAACGCGATGAAACTGCAGAGCCCACCGAACGGCGTCACCGCCTTCGGTGTCTCGGCCACCAGGATCTTCGCACCGCCGAACAACGGGGTGAAAGTCGCGGGAGCGGTCGGCGCGTTCGCGGTGGGCGTCGACGTGAAGGTTGCGGCGCCAGCAGCGGCGGTTTTCGGGGCCTCGTCCGAAGGGGTGGTTTCCATGCCAACCTCTTTGCCCTAGGGACCTTCACCACGTCGACCTCTGCTTCAACTTCGGCGTTCGGGTTCAAAGCGCCCGCGTGACCGTCGAAGGCACAAAGTTGGAGACGAGCACCGACTCGGCCGGACAATTCCGCCTACTCGACGTGCCTGCCGGCGTCGCGCGGGTGAAGGTT
>BJHT01000647.1 GCA_014193395.1 Verrucomicrobiota bacterium | reverse complement strand
TGGCCAGCATGCTGCTGCCCACCCTGGCCAATTCCAAACGCAAATCCCAAGGCGTGGTGTGTCTCAACAACACCCGGCAATTCGCCATGTTTTGGCGGCTTTACGCCGAAGATTTTGATGGCTGGCCGCCGGCGAACAGTGGGAGCAATAACTCGGGCAAGAACGCCGCCAACCCGTCCTGGGTGGCGGGCTGGCTGGTGAAAAACGCCTCGACGCCGGACAACACCAACACCGATTACCTGATCGGGCAGGCGTATCAGCAGTTTGGCAACATCGGCTACACCTATGTGCGGGATGCCAAGTTGTATAAATGCCCGTCAGACACGACCAAGGACGTGGGCAACGGCGGTGCGCGCGTGCGCACCATTTCGATGAACAGTCAGGTGGGCAACAACCAGCCGATCAAACGATTGTCGGATATCGAAAACGCGCGGAGCAAGGACGGCGTCGTGGTCTTCATTGAGGAGCGGGATGACAGCCTCAACGACGGCTGGTTTGTGATCAACATGGCCGGGGACAACCCGGACGATCCGACCGCCTACGTGATCACTGACTTCCCGGCGATTTATCACAATGGGGCCACCCAGTTCGGCTGGTCCGATGGCCGGGCCGAGGCGCACAAGTGGCAGGATGCGCGCACCATGCCGCCGCCGTCGAACGGGCTGGCGCTGGGCGTGGCTTCCGCGAACAACCCCGACTGCCGCTGGCTGATGAATCACGCGAAGTAGGACGGGAGTTATGTTCGGGCCGCCCGGATGACTCGGCGGCAAACGGGCCGGCGCTGGAGTAGCTTCCAGCGCCGGTGTTTTTTTTAGTGGGTGTGGTTCTGCTGCCGGTCGGCGGGGGATGGCGGCGCGGGAGCGGGGTGGGTCGCCCGGAGTTTTTAAGTTAGCCGCAAAGAACGCAAAGAGAACGCGGCGTTTCAGCGTGTATTCTGCGCCGTTCCATCTGGCCACTTGGAATCAAAACTTCTCCGTGCTCACCTCGACCTTGCCGATGACGAAGGGCTGGGATTGCTCCGGCACGAAATTGAGATCGTAGCCCCACATCTTCGCGAAGCAGGCGTCTTTCACCTGCCAGGTGTGCGTTTGCCAGCCGTCGTCTTTGCCGAGGCTGAACCAGGTGCCGACATTTTTGTAAGGCGCGCGACCCTGACTGTCGGCGACTTCGTACACGAGGTTCATGCCGACATTGCCGGGAGTGACACGCCGCACGGTGATGCGAACGAAATACTCGCGCGTGTGAACCGAGGCGAAGGTCGGATGCACATGGAACTGCGCCGACTGATTGGCACTCAGGAGCAGACCGCTGGTACCGTCTGGGAACGTGACCTTCGGCGCGCTGTGCCGGCCCGCTGGGAAGACGCCGGCGCTGGATGGAGTGCCGGGTGCGGCGGCCGCCGTGGCGACGCCCAATTGCGTGCTCACCGTTTTTACCCGGGAGAAATCTCCACCCCACGGAAAACTCCGCTCCCGATTGGCGACAGCTTGAGTCACGAGCGACGGCGGGAGGCCGCTAACGAAAACTGGCTCGTTGCCGAGCACCAGCGGCTGTCCGACAGGGAGAATTCTCTTCGCGATGTCGGTGCTGGAAATGATCTGCACGTCGGCAGCGAAGGTGACTGATTGCTCCGCATCGCCGACGCCTTTCCAGGCGACGAGCACCGCGCCGGATTGGTTTTGAAACGCGAAACCAAACGCGCGCCCGCCCTCGCCGAGCGCGACCCAACCGAGATAATTCGGCGTCGCACCAAGCGTGGCGGTCATCGTCTTGAAGGCGTGATACGAGGCGCGCGGTGTGCCATCGCGTTTGAGCAATCCGAAGCCCGGCTCCTCGCCCGCCGGATCCTGTCCCTCGAACCACTGCACGCCGCGGATGCCCTGCGCGAGCGCCATCACATAGAGTTTCACCAGCGCCGCCGCGGCCTCGCGTTCCGCCACGGGCTGGTCCTTGCGCTGCGCGATGTTGCGTCCGATTTCACTGATCCAAATGTCGGCACCGGCCTTGGTGGGCGCGCTTTTTTTCAGCAACTCGCGCAGGAGGCGGGTCATCCAGAGATAGGGAATTTCGCCGTTGGGCGAGCTGAGGCCGTCGGCCAGTTCGTAGGGATGAATGCAGAGAAAATCGAACTGC
>BJHT01000646.1 GCA_014193395.1 Verrucomicrobiota bacterium | reverse complement strand
CTTGATGTATGTCTGCGGACTCGATCGGTCATCAAAGCGGATGGTGCAGCCGACCTCGCGGCCCCAGCCGACGTTGAGTTCCTCCGCGATGCGGCGCGAGATGGATTGCGCGGCGACCCGGCGCGGCTGCGTGCAACCAATCTTCGCCTCGATGCCCAGCCCGGCCTCCAGACACATCTTGGGCAACTGCGTCGTCTTGCCCGAGCCGGTCTCGCCCGCGATCACCACGACCTGATGCGCGCGAATGGCCGCGACGATCTCGTCCTTGCGCGCCGTGATCGGCAAATCGGGCGGATAACTCACGCGCGGCGCATTCACCCGCCGCTGCTCGCGCAACGCAACCGACGCGCGAATCTGCGCGAGCAGGCGTTCGAGCAACGCCGCGTGCTTGTCCGGGTGATGCTGGTCGCGAAACAACCGGACAGCGCGCGCCCCCAGCCGCGCCCAGTCAGGCAACATCGCCTGCGGGAGCAGCGCCTTCAGTTCTTCCATTTGGGCGGCGGCCAGCATCAAGCAGCGGACCGTAGCGGCAGAGGTCCGTGGTGGGAAACAGGCAATTGCTGGAATGGGAGTATCTGGGCGCATCCGCGCACGCCGCCGTACCGCAGACTTCCAAGTCTGCTGTGTCGCGGGTTTCCAAACCCGCGGCCGGTCCGACCACCCACACCCCCCCGGCTTGCCACACGCATCCGAAACTCCGTTGCCCCGCCGATTTGGAAATCGGCGATACAGCAGGTTTGGAAACCTGCGCTACGAGGCTGTGCGCGGGCGCATCCATGCACGCCGCCGTACCGCAGACTTCCAAGTCTGCTGTGTCGCGGGTTTCCAAACCCGCGGCCGGTCCGATCACCCACAACGCCCCGGCTTGCCACACGCATCCGAAACTCCGTTGCCCCGCCGATTTAGAAATCGGCGATACAGCAGGTTTGGAAACCTGCGCTACGAGCCGACACGCGAATGCGCCCGCGAGTATCTTCAAAGTGTAGGTGAAGACCACGACGGGCTTAAGAACGCGGGAGCAACACGGTGAAAATCACGCGGGCGGAATAGGTCGTCCGGTGCGCACGGATCTTTATCGTGCCATCGGTTTCAGATGCTACGGGAATAGCATCTCATTCTGGTTGGTTATCGAGCCTGAACTCAAACCGAGCGCCATTCCTCCATAGACTGTCATCGCGTCGGCCAAGGCTGTCCGCAATTGCTCGGCCGTCGCTTGCTGCACACTGCCGTCCGCATAACCCAGATTGCCTTCGAGATCGTGTATCCGCGTGCCCTTGAGCCAGACCGCCTGGGTCGGCCCGGCTTTGTGGTTCAGCCGCAGGCGGGTGCGGGAGGGGGCCACATTGGTGGCGATGATGGCCCCTGCCAATCCGACATTGTTCACGTTGCGATCGACGATCATTACCCCAATTGGGCGGCTCGCATCCGCGGCTACGCCGAAGGCATAACTAAGGGCGTTGTCCTGGTTATCGGGGTGGCCCAAACTGGCCGTTGTCATGATCCTTCCCAATCAATCATCAATGCCTGCCAGTCCGAGGAAGTCGCTGACTCGGTTGGAGGAATGGCGGGCGCGGTCACTCGGGCAGAGGAGAACGTTCGGCGACTGAAGTTCGTTCCACATGGCCTGGGCGACCTGCCGGGCCGCCGCATTCGTGGAATTTACCTGCGAGTTGGTGGCCCCACTTGGCACGATGTAGGAATAGGTTTCCCGCTTCGTTGTTTCGAGCGGGTATTTGTCATCATTATCCGAGGCAAACACCCTAAACGCCGTGCCAATCTGTTTCTGATTACCGATGCACTTGATCCGGCTGGCCTTGTCGCGTGTCTTCTTATCCGCTCCAAAGTCCAATAACGACCCAAGCTCAGCGACCCGGCCCACGCGGGCGTTCGATTGCAACTGCGACGCGATGGCCGGGTTCGATGCAGCGCATGGTTAGCCCGCACGTCTATCTCAATCCCACTCATCGCCCTCCTGAAGTGGTGAATGCTGCCATGGAAAATGCCGCAGCAACTCCTCCTCCTGCTGGACGTTCTTGGCTGGGTAGCTGTGACTGTGTGGACATGGAAACCAGAACTCGCCTCGTGTGAAACTGCGCGAGCCTAGAACCTGCTCGTAGCGTGACACGTCCCCATAGGCAAAG
>BJHT01000645.1 GCA_014193395.1 Verrucomicrobiota bacterium | reverse complement strand
GCCAGCGTCTGGATGTGTGTTTCGAAGAGCTGTTGAAGGCTGCTTCCGGACTGGTTCATAAGATCGCCGAGGCACCCAAACGCGCGCGTAGTGCGACCGCGCGAGCGTATTCGCGCCAGACGTCCCGCGGAGCGAGTTGGACATAGAGCATGGTGGTGTGAATCTGGGAATGCCCCATGAGATGTTGCAGGGCCGGCAAGGAGATGCCGGCGCGCGCCATGTCCGCTCCGAAGGTATGGCGAAGCCGATGCGCATTGGCGTGAGGAATCTGGCTGCGCAAGCGATGATGGCGGAACAGCGAGCGGAGCCCGGCGGGAGTCATGCGCCGCCCGCGCTGGCGGCCTTTCAGTGAAACGAACAGGAAGGACGAGTTGGTGAGCGGCCTTTCCAGCCGCAAGTATTTTTCGACGACTTCGACGATTTCCGGTGGCAACGGCAAAACGCGCTTCTTGTTTCCTTTGCCGAGAACCCGTATTTGCGCCTCGGCCAGTTGGAGGTCCTCGAGCTGAAGGGTCAATACTTCGCAGGAACGCAGACCATCCAGCAGCATCAGACCGACAAGGGCAAGATCGCGGAAGGTGCGAACGCTGTGCCAGAACTTGGCGACTTCGTCCGCCGAGAGCGGCACAATAACGCGCCGGGGTTGCCGTAGGCGGAGGCCCAAGGCCACCGCGCGCCGGGGCCGGCCGTAGCCGAGCGGGGATCGCTTGGTATAGGTGCGCTGGAAGTGGGACTGACCGGCGGGGATCTCCTGTCCGTAATGGAAGCGATACAAACAACGAAGCACGCCCAGGCGATGATTCACGGTTTGCGGCGCGGGCTTCGGCTCCTGATCGAGTTGATGGCGGACATAGTCGAGCAGTGTGGATTCGGTGATCCCGGAAAGGGGCCGTGGCGGATCCTGAAACCAGCGGGCGAAGTGCAACAGGTCATAAGCGTAGGCGCGCAGCGAACGCGGCGACAGTTGCCGGATGCATTGGGCATCAAGGAAGGCATTGGCCCAAGCGACCTCCCGCTCCTGCTCGTCCAACAGGCGATAGGGAGAAGCGCTGGCCGGTCCCGAAGGCCGATGAAACAGAGTGATCTTCATGGCTGTTGAGATTTCCGGAGACAGACGGTGAAGTCGGCGGCAGTGGCGCCGGCGGCGAAATAGCCGTTGGGATCCTGCCCGAGCGGCAACTGGACGATGCGCGCGCCAACGCCGGCGCTTTCCAGCAGCCGCGCCAGCCGGCACGCGCCTTGCTGACCGGCCCGGTTTTCATCCTGATCGAAAACGATGTAGACCGAGCGGCCTGGCGAATCGGAAAGCTGCGCCATCTGCGCCGGCGTGAGATGTGTGCCGATGGCGCAAGTGGTATTACGAAAGCCGGCCTGCCAAAGCACGGCTAGGTCGAACAGGCCTTCCACCAGAATCACGGTAGAGAACTGGCGGACCGATTCCCAGGCAAACAAGCCGCCCTTGGGCCGTGGCAACAGCCGGTGTGGGAAGGCGGAGCCGATACTGCGGCCGTAAAGGTTGACAATCTGATTCTGCTGACGGCACGGGAAGATCACGCGCCGGCAGAAGGCATCGCGGCCTTGGCTGTTGATCAAGCCAGCCCGCAGCAGCGCATCGAGCGTATAGCCGAGCGTGGCCAGATGTCGCCGTAAGTTCCCGCCGGGGGCATAGCCGATGCCGAGTTCTTCGATGAGGGCTGGATCGCGCAGTCCACGTTGTTCCAGGTACCGCGACGCTTCGGCATACCGGTGGAGTTGCAGTTGGTAGAAGGCGGCGGCAATTTCCAGCGCGCCGCCGTGACCGGCCGGAGGGATGGATTGCTGGAGGTAGGCCACGCTTTGCCGGAACGACAGACCCTCAGACAGCTCGACAAACCGGATCAGGTCGCCGCCGCGGCCGCAACCGTGGCAGTAGAACAGATTCTTCTGCGCATTCACGTAGAACGAAGGCCGGGTCTCGCGATGTAAGGGACACAGGCCCACAAACTCCGCGAGAGATCCCGCGCGGCGAGCCGTCCAGTTGCTCCGCCGCAGGTAATCCAGCAAAGGAAAACGCCGTTTGAGTTGTTCCAGGTCCTCGGTCATGTCTGGAGTATCAAGCCGGTACGGCCGGCAGACCAGAGGGATGTTGTTTGCAAGACGCC
>BJHT01000644.1 GCA_014193395.1 Verrucomicrobiota bacterium | reverse complement strand
GCAGGGGGACAAGTCAGGGCCGCGCGCAGCGCAGCCCTACCACGATGCCCACGCCTCGGTAGGGACGCGTGCGCGCGTCCGCGACCTTTCCCCGCACCGACGTCCGTGCGTACAACCAACGCCGACGGAAATTCCCACGTGCGCAGGACGGAGGCAGGTGGCGACAAGCTGTCGCCACCCCGGAAATCCCCACACGCACGGGACGGGGAAATTGCAGGGCCGCGCGCAACGCGGCCCTCCCACGATGCCGGCGCGTTGCGGGTTGCGTGCGGTGGGGGTGCCGGGCAGTGTCGCGGCATGAACACATTTGGACACACAGCGGAATCTTCCACGCCGGTCTCGCGGCGGTCGGCGTTGCAAATCGCGGCGGTCGCGGCGGCGGCGGGCACATTGCAGTCGGAGCCGGTCGCGGCGCAACTGGCGCGCGCGGAGGCGGACCCGCAGTTCAAGGTGCGCAACGGGCGCATCCGGCAGTCGATCATGGGCTGGACCTTCAATCCGATGCCAACGCCCGAGCTGGCGAAGCATTGCAAGGAGATCGGGCTGGTCGCGATGGAGGGCGTGGGGCGCGAGCATTATCCGTTGATCCGCGAGCTGGGGTTGGACATTTCGCTCGTGGGCAGTCACGGGTTTGCGAAGGGGCCGTTCAACAAGGCGAATCACGCGGCGGTGACGAAGGCGTTGCGCGAGGGCATCGATGTGGCGGTGAAGTTTGGCTGCCCGAAGGTGATCACGTTCACGGGCATGAGGGAGGCGGGGATCACGGATGAGGAAGGCGCGGCGAACTGTGTCGCCGCGTGGAAGGAAGTGATCGGCTATGCGGAAGAAAAGAAAATCACGCTGTGTCTCGAACATCTGAACAGCCGCGACAACACGCATCCGATGAAGGGGCATCCGGGGTATTTCGGCGATCATGTGGATTTTTGCGTCGAGCTGATCAAGCGGGTGGGGTCGCCGAATTTCAAACTGCTGTTCGACATTTATCATGTCGCGATCATGGACGGCGATGTGATCCGGCGGCTGCGGCAGCACAAGGAGGTGATCGGGCACATTCACACGGCGGGCGTGCCGGGGCGCGCGGAACTGGATGACACGCAGGAGGTGAATTATCCGGCGGTGATGCGGGCGTTGCTCGAGATCGGCTACGCGGGACATGTAGCGCAGGAGTTCATTCCGACGTGGCCGGACAAGGTGCTCGCGCTGCGGCATGCGGCGAAGGTGTGTGATGTGTGAGCGGGGAATTTCGAGTCAGGAATTTCGAGTGACGAATGGGGAGTGGCGAAATGGTCTGAGTAATTTGCGTAGTATGAAACGAACAATGCTGGCTTGGGTTGCAGGGTTCTTGTTGGCGGGTGCGATGGGCGCGTCGGCGCAGTCGGCGCCGTCGGCTCACTCGGCGTGGCAGGAGAAGCTGCGGACGGCGCTGCCGCTGCTGGGGCATCGTAACTGGATTGTGATCGCGGACTCGGCGTATCCACTGCAAACCGCGCCGGGCATTGAGACCATTTATGTGGATGGCGATCAGCTTGAGGTGACGAAGGCGGTGCTGGCGGAGTTGGCGAAGGCGAAGCATGTGCGGCCGGTGATTTTCACGGATGCGGAGTTGAAGTTTGTGCCGGAGAAAAACGCACCGGGAGTCACGGAGTATCGCGCGGGGTTGGAGAAGGTTTTGGCGCAGCGGGCCGTGCAGGCGCTGCCGCATGAGCAGATCATCGGTCGGCTCGACGAGGCGGGGAAGACATTCAAGGTGCTCCTGTTCAAGACGAAGCTGACGGTGCCGTACACGTCGGTGTTTCTCCAACTCGACTGCGGCTACTGGAGCGCGGAGGCGGAGAAAGAACTGCGGGACGTGATGCGCAAGTGAGTCGGCGCGGCCGGGCGCGGCGCTCAGGGGGCGCAGAGCAAGCGGCGGAGGTGAGATTTGCTCGTGCTGTTCTCTGCGTTCCTTCCGATCTCTGCGGTATATTCATCACGGCCTTGTGAGGGGGGCGCACTCTTTACACCGCAGGGATGGGAAGGAACGCAGAGGGGGGAGCCGGGACCGACGCGGCGTGGGACGGAGCCGCTCGTGAGCACGAGCCGAATTTGGCGGGGGAGCGCCGCAGTCGCGGGCTTGATGAGGACCAGGGATGCGAACTGAA
>BJHT01000643.1 GCA_014193395.1 Verrucomicrobiota bacterium | reverse complement strand
CACCGAGCCGGTCGAAACGCCCGCTGTGGTCCCAGCCAATGGGCCGACCCTTGAGAAGAAGAAACGGCCGGTTCAGGCGGAGATCTCGATTGCACCGGGACCCTACGAGGTGAAACGCGGTGACGCGCTCGAAATCATCGCCCGGAAATCGGGAGTCTCGGTCGGCCAGATTAAACGCTTTAATGCGCTGGCCAACGACATCATCCGCGATGGGCAGGTCCTCAAGATTCCAACCCCGTCCGAATTGATTGCCCTCGCTCCCCCGGTCCCCGCCGCGGTCGCTCCAGCGCATCCGGCTCCGCCGACTTCAGGAAAGCGCAAGAAACCCCCGACGCCAGCGCCGGCGGAACCTGAGATTGACTACCTTGCCGAGGCCACGCTGCTTCAGGTTTTCCTGGACCGGGAGAATTTTTCAAATGGTTCCATTGATGGATCCGATAGCGCTGCTTGGCAGACATTGTTAGTGACCTATCGCAGCATTCATCAGGAATTGCAGACTCCCGAGGCACTGCGGGCCAAGGCGCTCACGGTCGTGGGAGCACCCTTTTCCACCTATAATTTGAAACGATCCGATTTCCGTTTCATATCGCCTTCGCCGGTGACCGGCCCGCCGGTGGCTCCGCATTCCAAAAAGTCCGGGCCGGTTCCGAAGCCGACTCCCCGGCCGCCGGTGACCTACGAAGAACTGCTGGCGGCCAAGTATTCCGCCTATCGCACGCCGTGGGAGTTTGTGGCCGAAAGATTCCATTGTGATGAGGCATTCTTGCGCCGTCTCAACCCCCAGATTAAGAATGCGCCCACGGCTGAGACCGCCTTCAAGGTTCCCAATACGACGCCATTTGAAATCGAAAAGTGTTTTGACTCGCCGTTAAGACCGAAGGCCGATCCGGAGAAACCCATCACGGCGGCGATTGTGGATCTCTCACGCTTGGAGATTCGTCAAAGCGGGCAGTTGGTCGCGACAATGCCGCTGTCGAGAGCCAGACCCGGTCTGCATGGACGCGGAAGCTGGACGATTTTGGGTGCCATCCCGGGGCCGCGGTTCGCCACCCGCCAGGAGCCGACGACCACTTCCAAGGTGACCACCGAGCCGGGCGTGGCCGTTCCTACACCACCCGCGACGCCACCGGCTGCGGAACAAATTCTCGCAGCCGGACCGAGAAATCCGGTCGGCGTCTATTGGATCGATCTGGCGAAGGCCAACAGCACGACACCGCTGCCGTATGGGCTGCACGGCACCAGCATTCCCGGCCGCATGAAGACTCAGGAAAGCATTGGCGGACTGCGACTGACCAATTGGGACATTGCCCGCGCCGTCCGGATGTTGCCCGAGGGCACGCCGCTGGCCTGGAAGTGACTTCCGCAATCTGCGGGCGATCTCCGCTTACTTGTCCCACTTCACCGGCTCCACGCGCCCCAGCAGGAATGCGTAGCTCGCCGCGCCCGCCAACACCACGGCTGAGCACACGGCGAACGCCCAGAAAAAGTGCCCGGTTTTTCCCACCACGAATCCCGTGATCGCCGGCGCGATCACACCCGCCGTGTTCGCGAGGCAGTTTTGCAGCCCCGTCCATTTCCCCGCCGCCAGCGGCCCCGCGATCGTCTGCGGAATCGCCCAGTGGCTCGATGCAAAAATGCCGTACGCCATGCACGCGAACAGCAGGCACGCCACGGATGCCACACGCCCGTGCACGAGCACCACCGTGACCATCGAAGTCGCGAGTCCCAGCCCGAGGATCACGCAGGTCTTGCGCACCTTCGTCGGTGTCGCGCCAGACGCGATTGCACGATCGGCCACGGTGCCCGTGATGATGGTCGTGATCCCCGTCACGCAAAATGCGAGCGCGCCGATGTATGCCATCTCGCTCATGGAAAAGCCGCGCTCCTTCACGAGATACGACGGCAGCCAAGTGATGAGAAAATACCACAGGTAGTTCCCGCTGAAATGTCCCGCGATGGTTGCCCACGCCTGCGGCTTCGCGCAGATTTCCGCGAAGCCCGGCCCCGTGTCATCCGTCACCTGCGCCGCCGCATGATCGCGCGGCATCCGCATGAACCACGCCGGCAGCCACAGCAGGCTCCCGACTCCGAGCACGATGAACACCGGCCGCCAGCCGAAGCGTTCCATGAGAATCCCGCCCGCGAGAATTCC
>BJHT01000642.1 GCA_014193395.1 Verrucomicrobiota bacterium | reverse complement strand
GGTCAGCGCCGAAGTCACCGCGACCGAGTTCGACGGCATGATGGCCGAGGCCAAGGTGCTGCGCGCGATCGCGAAAAATGTGGCGGTGAAAGTGCCGCTGACGCCGGATGGGCTGCGCGCCTGCCGGCACCTGACCGACGATGGGGCGATGGTGAACGTCACCCTGTGCTTCTCGGCGTCGCAGGCGCTGCTGGCCGCGAAGGCGGGTGCGACCTTCATCAGCCCGTTCGTCGGCCGGTTGGACGATATCGGCGAGGACGGGATGGGTCTGATCGCCGATATCCTGACCATCTATCGTCAGTACTCCTTCAAAACCGAGGTCCTGGTCGCGTCCGTCCGCAACCCGGAGCATGTTGTGGCCGCCGCCAAGCTGGGCGCGCATGTCGCGACCCTGCCGCCCGCCGTGCTGCGGTCCCTGTTCCCGCATCCGCTGACCGACAAGGGCCTGGCCGCGTTCCTGGCTGATTGGGCGAAGACGGGTCAGTCCATTCTCTGACCCACCGGGGCCTGGGGCGGCGATATTGGCCGCCCTTCCCGTGGGTTTCGTCCTTGAGTTCCTTGTTTGTTCTATCCAGACGAGACCACAGGTGCAAGTGGATTCTTTCTCACGGCCATTCGTATGATGTATCAAGATAAACGCGCAAGGCATTGATATTTCAATGTCTGCTGACTTTTTGGGCAAACCTTAACGGCGATATTCGGTTTGTATGGATGCCCGCAAGCGGCCTGCCTCCGACGGGTCATGCATTTGCGATCGTGTGAGAGGTTGCGCCCCTAGCGCGCGGATAAGACGAAATATTGCGCTCTTTTCCCGATTTGGCGGGAATTTCAGTCTTGTTGCATCTTCATGCGGAAACCCTGGGGTTTCGTTCCACATAGGCGCGGAAAGGGGCGGTTATCGTTCCGTTTTCGTGCGGTTAACCGATGGCTTAACCCATCTTTAACGTTTTTTTGACCACTTACCGTAACGAATGGCCTGAAAATGGCGGAAATCTGCCATTTGACTCCGGGAATTTATTTGTAGTGCCATAATATTTTACAAAACCCATTGACGCCGCCGGCCGCCAGACCCACCTTCCCGCCATGTTCATCCGTAAAGCCCCGACCCGGAATAAGTCCGATGGCGAAGCCTATTTCACGTTCCGTCTTGTGCGGGCCGAACGCACCGGAAAAAAGGTCCGCCAGCTCACGCTCCTCAATCTCGGCCGCCAGTTCGATCTGCCGCCAGCCGATTGGCCACGCCTGTGCGATCGGATCGAGGCCCTGCTCTCCGGACAAGGCGGCATGCTCCCCGTGCCAGAGGCCATCGAAGTTCTGGCGCAACGCTATTACGCCCGTCTCGTGGAGGGCGGGACAGGTCCCGCCGCGGCAGAGCCCGCACCGCCGGCCGGTCAACCCGCGCCATCCGCTTCAAAGCCCCAACCCGCCGCGCCAGACGCTGACTTCGCCGAGGTCGATATCGCCTCGTTGCAACTCATTCAGCCCCGCTCCGTGGGCGTGGAAGCCGCCGGGCTCGCCGCCATCGGCTGGCTGGGCATCGATCCGATCCTCGCGGAGCTGGGGTTCAACGGAATCCAACGCGCCGCCGCGGCCGGTAGTCTGATCGGGCGTATGGCCGCCCCTGGGAGCGAGCTCGCGACGTGGCGCTGGCTCGCGGAACGCAGCGCACTCGGCGAACTTCTGGGCGTGAACTTCGATACCACGTCCCCGATGCAGCTTTACCGCGCCTCCGATCTTCTCGTGAAACATCGCGATAAGATCGAGACCATGCTGTTCACCAACATCCAGGATTTGTTCGGCCTCGCGGTCACCGTCACGCTTTACGACCTGACCAACACGTATTTCGAGGGTACCGCCGCCGGAAACGAAAAAGCCGCCCGTGGCCGGTCGAAAGAAAAGCGCGCTGACTGCCCGCTGGTCACCCTCGGTCTCGTGCTCGATGGCAGCGGATTCGTCCGCCGGTCCAAGATGTTCGCGGGCAACGTGGCCGAGGGAACGACGCTCGCGGAGATGCTCAAAGGCCTGACCGCGCCAAAGGGCGCGCTGGTCATCATGGACGCGGGCATCGCGACGGCGGCGAATATCGCGTGGCTTAAAGCGCAAGACTATCGCTACCTCGTGGTCAGCCGCGAACGTGGCCGCCAGTTCGATCCGGATCAGGCGA
>BJHT01000641.1 GCA_014193395.1 Verrucomicrobiota bacterium | reverse complement strand
AGGCCAAACTGATCGCGTGGGTGCGCGGCACGCGCCACGACATCGCGTTGGCCAGCGCGGGCGACCCCGGACCCGTCGTGCTGCGCCGCCTCTCGAACGCCGAATACACCTACACCGTGCGCGACCTCACGGGCGTCGCGGCGCTCGACCCCGCGCGCGAGTTCCCCACCGACGGCGCGGCTGGCGAAGGCTTCTCAAATGCCGGCGCGGCGCTCGTCATGTCGCCCGCGTTGCTCACGAAGTATCTCGATGCCGCGAAAGACCTCGCCGCGCACGCCGTGCTGTTGCCGGACGGCCTCGCGTTCTCTCCAAGCACCTCGCAGCGCGACTGGACCGAGGAGCGCCTCGCCGCGATCCGCACCTTCTACGCGCAGTTCACCGAGAAAGGCGGTGGCTCCTCCGTGAACCTGCAAGGCATCAAGTTCGACACCAAGGACGGCGGCGTGCTGCCGCTGGAAAAGTATCTCGCCGCGACCGTTGCCGAACGCGATGCGCTGGCGGCCAAGCGCAAGACCATCGCCGAGGTGGCCAAAGAACGCGGCCTGAACGCGAAGTATCTCTCCACCCTCTGGACCGCGCTGAACGACTCGCAGCCCTCGCTCGTGCTCGACCTCGTCCGCGCTCAGTGGCGCGCCGCGAAGCCCACGGAAACCGCCGCCCTCGTCGCGACTATCGCGCAATGGCAGCGGGCCTTGTGGCGCTTCACCACCGTTGGCCACATCGGCAAGCGCAACGGCCCAAGCGCGTGGCAAATGCCCGTGCTGCCGCTCGCCGCCTCGCAGGAGGTGCGCGTGAAGCTCCCCGCGCCGACGAGCGGCCACGAAATTACGCTCTACCTGCTGGCCTCGGATGCTGGTGATGGCAACGAGAGCGACTTCGCCGTCTGGGAAAACCCGCGCCTCGTCGCGCCCGGCCGCCCTGACCTCCTCCTGCGTGATGTGCGCGAGGCGGTGCTGGCCTTCCAGACCCAACGCGAACGCGTCGCCGCAAACGTGGCAAAGTGTCTGGCCGCCGCGGACGAGGCCAGCGCGTTGCCCGACCGCACCGGCGTTGCCGCGCTCGCGCAGAAGCACGGCGTCGAAGCCGCGTTGCTCAACGCGTGGCTGGATTACCTCGGCATCGGCGGTGGCCCCGTGCGCGTGACCTCGCACATGACGAAGAAGCTGGAGAGCGCGAACAACTATGACTTCATCAAGGGCTGGTCCGGCGCGGATGCTTTGAGTGTGCTGGCAAATTCCTCCGACAACGCCGTCCGCATCCCCGGCCACATGAAGCCGCACGGAGTCGCCGTGCATCCGTCGCCGAAATTGCGCGCGTGCATCGGCTGGAACAGCCCGGTGGCAGCGACCGTGCGTGTCGAGGCGACCGTGCAACCCGTGCATTCCGAGTGTGGCAATGGGGTGACGTGGTCGCTCGAACTCCGACGCGGCGGCACCCGGCAGCGCCTCGCCGCCGGCATCGCCCAAGGCCCCAAGGAAGTGAAGGTCCCGCCGGTGGAAAACCTCGCCGTGCAGCCCGGCGACTTGCTTTCCGTCCTCATCGGCCCGCGCGACGGCAACCACTCGTGTGACATGACGGCGGTGGACTTGGGCATCAAGGCGACCGACGGCAAGCTGTGGAATCTCGCCCGTGATGTCTCGCCGAACATTCTCGCCGGCAACCCGCACGCGGACCTGCTGGGCAATCCCGCGGTGTGGCATTTCTACAGCGAACCGGACGCGGGCGGCGGCGCGGACTCCATCGTTCCGGCCGGCTCGTTGCTGGCAAAATGGCGCGCGGCCACGGACGCGGCCGAGAAGACTCGGCTGGCCGCTGCGGTGCAAACGCTCCTGCAAGGCAACGGAACCCGTCTGGCGAAGGACGCTCCGGACACCCAGCTCTATCGCCAGCTCACCGCCCTTGGCGGACCGCTGTTCAAGAGCCAGCCTGCGAATCGAACGAACGATCCCGGTTCAGAAACTCGTAATTCGCAACCCGTCATTCGCGATTCCGTCGGCCTCGACCCCGCGCTCTTCGGCAAGCACCCGAACGGCTCCGCGCTCCCCGCCGCAAACCTCTGCGTCCGCGCGCCGTCGCTGCTCGAAGTCCGGCTGCCGGCCGACCTTGTTCAAGGTTGCGAGTTCGTCGCCACCGCCACATTGCACCGTGAGACTGGCGCGGAGGGCAG
>BJHT01000640.1 GCA_014193395.1 Verrucomicrobiota bacterium | reverse complement strand
GGTGCATCTGCGGCGCCGGGAACTGCCGCAGGCTCTGCTGTTCCTGCCCAACGCGATGCGCGGCTTCATCGTTGTGGTGATGTCGTCAGGGCTTGGCGCGGCGATCGGTGTGCCGGAGGCGGTGGGAGTCACCTTGGCCCATGCGCAACGCTTGCCGAACCTGGGCGACCGCGTGGTGCTGTTTCTGGTGGTGATGGCGTTTTTCGTGACGGTGTTCGGAACGGCGAACCTGCTGTTGCGGCAACTCGTGCGCCGCCTGTCTGGCCGTTAGGCATGCCCCCAGGGGATGCCCCTACGGTATTCACACATCTCGAAATGGGGCGTCGGACGGAGAAAGTTCTCCCCCTCCCCTTGTGGGAGGGGGCGGGGGGAGGGGTGATGTCGCACGTATATTGCGCAAAACCCCCTCCCCCCAACCCCATCTGCGCTAAAATAACCCACGGACCGGATACCTGACTGCCGGTTTTCGCTTCCGCGGCGCGTTGGCCAAGGCGCGGTGAACCGTTGGTCCTGCCAGGATCAAATTGTCGATCGAAAGCGGTCCGAGAACGGCGGTGAGCAACGCCAGAAGCGCCATCTTCCACACGGCCCAAAGCGAAGGGGTATAGGCGGCGTCGAAAAGCTCCTCAGGGGGAAGAGGCCAGGAAATCCTGGCTGAGGTCATCGGATAAAAGCGCCACAATGAGGTGAGCGTAAAGCCAACTTCGCGATGTCTGCTCGTTTCGTGTCGGCAGTTTATCCATATGCAGCAGCGATTTCAGGCGTTTGAACGCGAGTTCGATTTGCCACCTCAGCCGGTAGACGGCCAGGATATCGGCCGCCCTGTATCCTTTCTTCGGCAGCGACGTCACCACGATCATGAATTCCGCGGCGATCAGACTGCGCGGATCGAGTGTCTTCCCCTTCTTGATCGCGGCGCGGCGTAAGGCCAGGCGCGTCGCTTCCGCGGCCTCGGGCGTCTTGCGCTGGATGATCAGACGCAATGGCAACGCGGTCTTGTCTCGTGCGGCCGCGGCGCACACGTTTACCTCATGCGGCTTCATGCCGGCGGGAAGGCTTTTCAAATGACCGATCAGATCGAAGGATTTGCCGCGCGGGGTGGTCAGTTGAAATGCATTCCAACCCGCCCGGACGATGAAATCGGCCTTGCCGCACGCTTCGGCCAGGAAGCGCTTCAGTACGGGCACCCGGGCGTAATTGCGGTCGCCGATGCGGATCTCGCCCGGGACCGGCGCACCACGGTCCAGCGCCTCGGCGCCATGTTTGTCGGTCAGTTCAAGATGTGAAAACCCGCCGCTGCCAAGATCGAGCACGCCGTGGACGCGCCAATCCGTGCCTTTGCTGCCCGGTTTGCTGACGCAGGTGCCATCCGCCAGGCGCAACGTTCGCCCCGGCCAGCGCAGCCTGGCACCAGGGGCCTTCGCCGCCAACAATCGAGTGACCAGGGCGGCGAGGAACGCCACCGCGTGCTTCAGGCGGTAGTGAACGCCGGGGTTGGAGAGCTCCGCGATGTCCAGCAATGAGACCCAGCCCGATGACTGGCGCAGGGAGAACCCGCCGGGGCCACGCGCCAGCGCGAGGCGCAGCAGGTTCGCGCCGCCGCCGATCTTCCGGTCTCGCTGGATCGCTTTGGTCTCCCGTGCGAGCAAATCGAGGTCGAGGCCGGCCGGAAGCCGCTTCAACAGGTCGGGGAACTGGTCCGATGGGACAGATGCTGAGCTTTGCATCTGCCCCCAGAATCAGACCGAGTCGAGCCGGGTCAAGCTTTATTTTAGCGCCTATGGGGCGGGACCGTCACCCTGAATGGACCGTCGGCCTCCGACCAGAACGGGTTCGGCCGGTCCGCCGCAGTGCTCAGGCCGCTGGTCATCGCGAGACAGTCCAGGTTCGTGCTGGTCTCCGCCGTGCAGCGCTCATAGGCCCCGGCTTCTGTCGCCGACAGCAGGGCAACGACTGCCCAGACCACGCGTAGCATGTCGCATCCCTGATTATGGCCAAGCTTTCCGAAGGGAAGCCTATTACGAATGACCCGCGCCAAAGACCGCGCCTTGGGATAGCGGATCGGTCGAGGGAGACCCGACGGCCTGGTTTTAGCCGTGGCCGGTCTTGCGCCGTGGATCGGGTCGGGCTGGCATGGGGCACCAGAACAGAGGAAACGAGCCATGGGTCAG
>BJHT01000639.1 GCA_014193395.1 Verrucomicrobiota bacterium | reverse complement strand
GAAGGTGCGGCGGGGGAGGTGCCAAGATTTGTTCATAGGTTCAATGGGTTGCGAACGGCGCGAAAATAGCCTTGGAAGAGGGGGAAAACAACGGGGATTTGGGGGCGTGGGGAGTGATTCGTGATCCGTGATGCGTGATCGGTGAGGCGCCGTGCGCCGGGCGCGAGTTGGAGGGAAGATTGGGTTTGGGGAGGATGCCGATGGAGGAGGGTTTTTAGGGTGAGGGTTTGTCCGCGGCTATTCCAGATAGACGAACTCGTTGGCGGCCATGAGCACGCGGCAGAGGCTGCGCCAGAGGAGGCGACGACGGGCGTCGGGGGCGGTGGGTTCGGGGCCGAGCTGGGTTTCGGCATACTGAAGGAAGGCGATCAGGCGCGCGGTTTCGGCGGCGGTGGGCGGGCGGCTGACGGTTTGTTCGTAGGCGCGCTGGATGCGCTCGGTGTCGTCGAGTTCCGAGGCGGCGAGGAGTGACTCGGCGAGGTGGGTGGCGCTGTTGGCGACGAGCTTGTGGTTCATCATGAAGAGCGCCTGCGGGGCAACGGTGGTGCTCGAACGTTCGCCGTTGATGACGCTGGGGTCGCCGAAATCGAAGGCCTGCATCACGTCATAAACCGCGCTGCGCAACACCGGAAGATACACGCTGCGGCGGGGCGTGTCGTAGTTGGCGGCCTGCGCGCCGACGCCCGCGACGCCGGTGACGTATTGGCGGTTTTTGAAGGTCATCAATTGTCCGCCGAACTGTGGTTCCAGCGCGCCGCCCACGACGAGGATGGCGTCGCGCACTTCCTCGGCCTCGAGACGGCGGCGGTTGAAGCGGCTGAAGAGTTTGTTCTCGGGATCGGCGGCGAGTGTGGCGGGGCTGGTGGTGGTGCTCATTTGATAGGTGCTGGAAAGCATGAGCTGGCGGTGCATGGCTTTGAGGCTCCAGCCCTGGCGCATGAATTCACGCGCCAGAAAATCCAGCAGCGCGGGGTGCGTGGGGCGGTCGCCGAGGCGGCCGAAGTTGTCGGTCGAGCGCACGATGCCCGCGCCGAAATGCCAGTGCCAGATGCGGTTGACCATCACGCGCGCGGTGAGCGGATGGTCGGGCTGCGTGAGCCAGCGCGCGAATTCGAGGCGTCCGCTGCGCGTGGCGTCGATGACGGGCGGGTTGTCGCCGGCGAGCACGCGCGGGAAACGGCGCGGGGTTTCCGCGCCCTGCGTGAGGTAGTTGCCGCGGAGGTGGACTTTCAAATTCATGATATTGCCTTCGCGCACGCCCATCGCGGCGGGCAGCGCGGGGCGCTTGGTTTCGAGGTCTTTCTGCTCTTTCTCGAGGCGCTTGAGATCGGCTTTGGCGGCGTCGGTGTAGAAGCGCTCGGGCTGGGGCGGGACTTGGAACGGGCCTTTCGGATGGCGGAGCGCGGCGCGCAGCGGGGCGAGCGCGGGCGTGGGGGCGTTGGTGGAGGCCGCTTCGGCGAAGAGGGCGGCGTAGCGGGCGGTGAGCGCCGCGGCGTTCGCGAGATCGGCGGCGGAGAAGAGGGCGTGGGTGGCGGCGGGGATTGGGACTGGCGGCGAGACGCCGCCAGAACTCGCAGGCGGGGACGCCTGCGGTACCAGGGCCGCTGGCGCGGCTCCGTGCAGTTTCAACGCAGGCTGCCAGATGCTGTCGGCGGCGGGCTTTTGTTCGCGCAGCCAGGCGATCCAGCGTTGGAGGATGGGTTCGTTGAGTTTGTGTTCGCGCGCGAGTTGCTGCGGAGTTTTGAAGCCCGGCTTCGGCTCGGGAAGCACAATGGTCGCGGGTGCGGACGTGGGCACGAACGCGATGCGGTCGAGGTGCGGCGTGGGGCCGGTCTGCTCGATGCGCAGCGTGTGTTTGCCTTTCTTCAACGCGACGACGTCCTCGGCGAACCAGCGCACCAGATTGTCCGCGAAGCCGCCGGTGTCGCCGGTGACGGCTTTGGCGTTGAGCAGTTCGCCATCGACGAAGAGGCGGAAAAAGCGTCCGCCGGTCGAGGTGTAGAGGAGATCGAGCTGATGATTGCCCGCGGTGGTGATTTCGAAATCGTATTCGGCCTCGTTGAAATAGTCCTCGCCGCCTTTGTTCAGGATCACTGGGCCGCGCTTGAGGAAGGTGCCGCGGGTGAAGTTCTCCGCTTCGATCAGCAATGCGCCGGGCGGTGCGGCCTTCGCGTCGAGG
>BJHT01000638.1 GCA_014193395.1 Verrucomicrobiota bacterium | reverse complement strand
GGCATCCCCGGTTTTCCACTTCAGCTTTGCTTCGTTGGACGGCGCGGCAAGAAACCGGCCTCCAACCGTTTCACCGTTGCGCAGGAGCAGCTCGTCCCGGGTGCCGTCTGGCGCTGGGGGAGTCGGCGCGAGGCTGCCGGCACTGAGGTTGGCGGGCGGCGCCTTGCTCCGGACTTCCTCGCGGGCAACGCCGGGCCCGGCCACAGGTTTGTCCGCGGGGAAGGGCTTTTTCTCAGCAACAAACGTGTTCCATTGCCGGAGGGCGGCAGTGCGTTTCGTTTCGTCCTCGAAGCCCAGCGAAAGCGGCGCGTAGAGCCTGGCGGGATCCAGCTTCCGGTCGGCAAATCCAAATGTCTGCGGATCCTGCCCCGCGAGGTGAATGACGGCGGCGAGGGCCACGTCACGCACTTGCAGCTCGATGTCCCTGCCGTTGAAAAAGTAGGTGTCGATGACGGTGCGATCGTCCAGCAGCGGGAGCATCAGGCTTCGATCCCCTGCCCGCCCGCCCTTTGCCAGGAAAAGCAGGGCGTCCTGTTTCCCGGAGGCAGGGGCGGCTGCGTCCTGAAGGATGCGGCCGACGTTTTCCAGCGCTTTTGGCGATTGGAAGCGGATGGCCGGCGACAGACCGTTGACGAGAGGGTTTCGCTCGACCCATGCAGCCACGAGGCGCCGTAACGGTTCGCTCTTTTCCATGTCAGACTTGAGATTGGTGGACTCGATCACAATGGCCAGCGCGGTATTGCCCTCGGCAGAGACCGTCCGCCCGGCATTAAGTCCCGCATAAAGCAGGGCCGCGGCGGCACCGGTTGCCACGGCTGGATCTTCGCCGGCACGGGCTCCTTTCTCGAGGCGCGTGCTGCGTCTCCCGATGACGACTTCCAGCCAGTTGGACCCGGCATCCCCGTCCTTCTTGGTGCCCTCTCCCGATTGTCGGGAAAGCGCGACCAGCAGTTCCGGTTCCGCGCGATGCATGGAGGCAAACAACTCCCGCGCTTCCTTTGTCTCGCCCAGCAGTTTGCGATAGCGCGGCCACTCCGCCAAGCCGCAAGCGCGGCTGGCATCCCACGCAGCCACAAATTCCTGCAGGTAGCGTTCCTCCACCTCCGACCACAGGCGGCGGCATTGCCACCGGATTTCCGGATCGGAAACCAAAAGACCGGCGAGCACCTGCTCCCGCACCTCCCAGGCCCGCTCCCGAAGCCCGCGGGCCGCCCTGTCCCTCACTGTGAACGACGCATCTCCGAGCTGCGACATGAGCGTATCCAAGTCCGGAGCGGGAGCCGGTTCGGCCCGCCCACCGCACGCCAGCAGCAGGCTGAGGAGAAGCCCGGCCACGAATGGAAACCGTCGATTGGAACTCATCGGGAATGTGAAGGGTGAATGCGGCGATGCATGTTTGAGCCTACCGTATAAGAATGGTAAAAGGCTGGCGAGAGCCATCGGGCATTCGAAACTTCGAACCCTTCAGGATTTCGAACACTTCCGGCGTCGCAGCACGGAGACTATAGAGGGCCACCTCCTGCGTTTTCGATCTCACGAGCGCCTGTGCCGCTGCGGGCGAGTCGAGCACCTTCAGCCCCAATCCCAGCATCGGACCAGAATACGCACTGAGCGCGGCGGCTGACTCCGGCGAGATCTCCCTGGGTCCATTCAACCCCAGTCGCCCTTGATACTTCGCGAGTTCAGCCGCCAACTCCGGCGTAAGTCTTGGACTGCTCGAAGCGTCGGAGTCGTTACGGCCAAAGGAGAGCTGAGGTGACTTGGTCCGCCCATCCTTGTAATTTCCACGGGTCAGGGATTTCACAAGGATGCTAGCCGCTTCCGGAGAAAGGTCGTTCAGGTAGGGGAAAGACAAGCCTCCCCCGCCCAAGTAGTCCTCTGGGTGCTCCGGCCTCCTCCCGCCGAAAAACGGGGCTCCTTTCAATTCGCCGAATATCGGGGCGAGTTTCGGAGGCATTGAACTGATGCCGAGCTTCAGAACGGAGGTCTGCTTCACCAAACTGCGCACGGTCTCCAGGGAAACGTTCCGCAGGGCCGGGAGCGAAATGTCTTCCCAGCTCCGCCTCATCATCAGTTCCGCCGTCTCCGGGGCAAGCTCCTCCAGGCTGGGGAATGACAATCGGTAGTCTCCTTTCAACCCGCCCAGCCCCCGGGCAGCCTCGGGGGAGATCTCGGTGACGC
>BJHT01000637.1 GCA_014193395.1 Verrucomicrobiota bacterium | reverse complement strand
GCAAATGGCCGCGGAAGTTGCCCACCAGCTCCGCCCCAAACTCTTTGCCGCGTCCTGGATGAAACTCGAACACCACGTCCGCTCCTGGTGCACCGACCACCCAAAGCCAGCCCGTCGCGCAGCGGTTGGGCACTTCGGGATCCATCACCCGCACCGGCGTCTCGTCCACCTGCACATAATCGCCCGCCAGCAGTTCCCGTTTCATCTCGCGCACGATCGGCTGCAACCACTCCGCGCCTTTCTCCACCCAGTCGCACAGGCTCTGGCGCGAAAATTCCACTCCCAGCCTCGCAAACTGCTGTTGCTGCCGATACAGCGGCAGATGATCGTCGTACTTGCTGAGCAGCACGTGCGCCACCAGGCTGGCGCCGGCTTTGCCTTGGGCAATCACCGTCGCCGGTAGCGGCGCAATGCTCACCGTGCCCGCGCCGCACGGACAGGCCAGCTTCGGCCGCACCATCTCGTGACGAATCACCTTGGCCGGCACGTACTCGAAGCGTTCGCTTTTCTCGCAGCCGATCTCGCACTTGGGCTTGCCGCAGTGCGGGCAGAGCTTCTCGGTCGGCTCCAGTCGCACGGTCACTGTCTCCAGCACCTTGGCGGCCGGTTGACGGCGTGGCCTCGGTTCGGACGGCTTGCTGTCCGCCCGCAGCAGCACCTGCTGCGTTGCCGCCGGGATCGCGGACGGAAACAGCGCCATCAGAATCTGCTCTTTTGAAAACTTGTTCAGCGGCTGCCGCTCCGAGGAGGGACCGTAGAGTTGTTTCTCCAGCTGCTGCACGCGCCAGTGCAATTCCTGAATCAACTGATGCGCCGCACCGAGCGTTTGGGGCAGCTTGGGCGCATTCATGGTTGCGTATTGGACCGGCCAACTCGCCAGGCGTTCAACACAAAATGATAAATCTACAAACTTTCTTTCGACTCACTTATCGACGGAACCAACCCCGTTTGGACTTCACTTCCAGACCGGTGAGTAATGCGACTAACTCCTCACCGCGCAAGCTGGCGATGGTGCCCGGGCCCCGCGGCCACGAGAAGCGGCCTTGCTCCAGGCGCTTGGCGCAAACCCATAAACCGGACCCGTCCCAAAACAGAATCTTCAAGCGGTTCTGGCGTCGGTTGACGAACACGAACCAGTGACCTGAAACCGGATCCTGGGCCAGGACGCTTTGTGTCAACGCCGCCAATCGATTGAAACTGCCTCGCAGATCGACGGGCTGCAAGGCAACAAACACGCGTGTGGCCGAGGAGAGGTTCAGCATGGTGACAGCCGCCAGAGAGCCTCGACCAAGGCCGGCGGCGCGTCATGGGAAAAGCGCAGAGTGAGCCCATCAGGCCGCTCCACCTCGGCCGCCCATCGGTCGCGGCCAGGAGAAATTGGAACTTTGACTTCTTGCCACAGCGGCGCTTTGGAACTTTGACTTCTTGCCACAGCGGCGCTGCGGCAGTCTGTGCGGATCGGGTTTGTGAAACCCACCGGCAAAGCGTTGGGAGTCCGATCCGATGTTGATCAGCGAAAGCGCGCTGCGTCAGGCCGGACTGCTCGTAGCGTTGGACCCAGGTGGCGCGCTCGGCAGATGTGGTTCGGCGTCGGCGAGAACGGTCAGATGCGTGCTGATTCACGCAGCGATTGTACCCAGCCGCCGCGCACCCCGCCAGATGCACCTGGGCTGACGCTTACAGTGTTCCGGCGCGGCCTTCACTGGTTCCGGATCCAGCACTTCTTCCACCACCGGCAGGTTCTCCGAGAAACGCGGTTGGCGTTCTGGCGGTGGCCGGCGCACAGGAGTGATGGGGGCTGCCACGACCGGAGCGGCGGCGTTCGCGTCCGCGAAGTTGGTCAGTTGGAGGAGCAGTTCGAGTTGGCCGGCATGCAACTGCTCACTCTGTTTACCGAAAAAGCGCCGCGCCAAGGCATCGAGCTTCTGGCGCAGGAGCGCATTCTCCTGCCGCGCCTGCGCGAGCGCGGCGCGGCACTCGTGCAGTTGACCAGCCAATTCCAGTTCACGCGGCGTCATCGGTTGCGGTCTCTGACCGGCGACCCGTGCGGCGTGTTCAAACTTTGTGAAAACTTTTGTGCGCCGCACCGGCTTACGATTCGCGTTCATACCACGGGCGCAGTTTGGCGCCGCGCAAATCCACGCCATCGGTCAGCAGCGCCAGCGCCTGCGGTGTCAATTTGAGCTTTGTCGTGGCCGG
>BJHT01000636.1 GCA_014193395.1 Verrucomicrobiota bacterium | reverse complement strand
CCTGAGCCGGATCGACGTTCTGGGCGTTGGTTTGAACGGGCAAGATCCCGCCGAGGAGGGCCGCCACGGATAGGGCGCTGATGAGTCGGGTCGTCATGAAGTTTGGCATTTGGCTTGTTGGTTTTTCAATCAGGAGGCTGCTTTGGCTACTTCGGCAATGAGATCCCTGCGTTTTTCCGCAGCGCCGCCGCACTGGCTTCCGAAATTTTCGTCAGACCCGGCAATGAAATCCTGCCCTTGGCTTCCGCCAACGCCCTGGCCGCCTCGTCGGAAAGTTCCTGTGTGCCGAGGGCCGTTTCGGCCTCGCGCTGGGCAAGCGCCTTCGCCGCCTCGACCGACAGCGATTTCAGGCCCAAGCTTAGCGGCCCCTCGTGGGTGGCAAGAACCCGCACCACGGCGTCCGACGCCACTTCCAGTTTCGACAACGCCAGCCTGCCCTTTCGACGACGTGCTTCCTGGGCCGCTCCTCGCGGCGCGCGAGGATCAGGGAGCGTTCCCTCCGCAAGCACTTCCGCCAGAGCCACCGAGTTCAGCGACTTGAGCGACGGAAGCGGCACCGCGGACAGTTTTGTGCGCCTGCAGTCCATCGCGAGCGCGGCCGCGGCCTCATCCGAAATCGTCTCCAACTGATTCAGGTCCAGGAAATCCGAATTATTCGACATCAATGTCGCTGCAAACGGCACGCAGTCGAGCTTCTTGAGCCCGTGGATTATGAAGGTGTGACGCTTGGAAAACATCTCCAGGGCCTCGTTGGACACGTCGGACAGAGCATACATGTGGACATGGAAAAATTGGTTGAGCGCCTTGGCGGCACGGTCCGAGAGTTTGGTCACCTTCCAGCATCGTAGGGCTGCGCGGGCAGACAACGCCTCGGCAACCTCGTCCGGTATCGTTTCTAATTCGTGAAAAACCCAATGCCCGCCCAAAGTTCGCCCACGCTCGCCAAGGGCCTTCGCTGCCTCCACTGACAATTGTTTCAACCCCAGAGACATTCCGGTGCCTTTCGGAGCCTTCGGGCTCAAAAAGAGCGCCTTTGCCACCTCGTCGGAGATCGCGGCGAGGCTCTGAAGACGCAGTTCGATCTGGCTGCCCAGCTTCTCAGCCAGTGGAATCGAGGCGAGGCTCGTCAGCCCGTTCAGGCGGAGAGCGGCCTTGCTGTTTGCCAGCGCCGCGGCGGCCTCCGCTGATAGCTCCTTCACGCCATCGAGCGCCAGACTGCCCGGTTGCTTCCCGTTCTTCAGAACCACATGGCCGTCGTAGTCCGCCAGCACCCGTGCAACTTCGGGCGAGAGCGTCGCAAGCCCGTTCAACGACAGCCTGGTGCCTTCGTAGCCCGCCAGCGCCCGCGCCACGCCCGGCGAAAGCCCGGCGATCTTCGGAAAGGAAAGACCTGCCTTGTGGCCGGCGAGAGCCTTGAGCGCTTCCACTGAAGGATTTTCGACGGCGGTGAATTCAAGTTCCATCTTCTGACTGGCGAGAGCCGCTGCAACCTCCGGCGTGAGTTCCGCCAGCTTGCCAAACCGCATGGAATCGCCCTTCGGCTTCAGGTTCTGGACCTGCTCAACAGTTAGTGTCGTGATCTTCCCCGGATCAATCTCTTCAGCTCCGCCTGCCGCGACCAGAAGGCCGGTAAAAAGCAGGGCAGGCATCAGGATTGCGGACATTCGTCGTCTGTTCATGGTGTGGGTGTTGTTTGGGTCGGGGAATTTTTCGGGCTTGATGCGCTCTTGCCGATTATCTCCCATCGGCGCCTCTGGCAATGCAACTGTGGCCGGACAAAGCCGCCCCCCGCGAACGGGTGCGGAATCGACCGCCGGTTCCCGACGCCCCACATCCGCAACTCCGCCGACAGCGTCCCTGCCTCCTTGGCGACCGCCCGTCCTCCAAAGGCAGTGGGCCACACGCAACGGAGGAAGCGCTGGACAACCGAACGAAACACATGAACCCAAATCCGGAAATGCAAACCACGGGGGCAGGCTGGCCATCTGCGCAACCTTCAACATTCAGCAAAAGGCCTCCCGTCGGCATTTTGTTTTTCGGAAATGGGATGTTCCCGATCGCGAAGGACAAAGGCGGGAGTGGCGGAATCCTCCGCAGCCGATAGGCTCGCGCGGATGAAGGAGCGACCGCTGACCCATTTTGCACGACTTTCCGTCGTGGCGGCGGTGATCACCCTCGTGCTGAAGCTGATCGCATGGC
>BJHT01000635.1 GCA_014193395.1 Verrucomicrobiota bacterium | reverse complement strand
GTTTGCAGAAGTGGACGGATCGATTCGAGCCTGGAGCGCAACCAAGGCCGCGGCGGCAGGTAAGTCAGCGTCGAGCTGGCAGCGCGGCAAGCGCGGCTCCCGCGTTTGTGGAACTGTTGGCGCAGACTACCGGCGCGGCGCCGAGTTGCCTGGTGGAAGTAGAATCGCAGCGAGGTGCGAAGCTGCGGCTGGAGATAAAGGCCGTTCAGGCCAGCACATTGGTCGAGCTGATTCGCGCGTTCGCGGCGTCGTAACTCATGTTGCAGATCACGCCGCAGATGCGGATCCTGGTGGCGGTGGAAGCCGTTGATTTTCGCAAGGGCATTGACTCGCTGGCGGAGTTGTGCCGCGCGAAACTGAACGCCGATCCATTTTCGGGTTGCCTGTTTGTGTTCCGCAGTAGGCGGGCGACTTCTATAAAAGTTTTGGTTTACGACGGGCAAGGGTTCTGGTTGGCGACCAAGCGATTATCCAAAGGCCGCTTTCGCTGGTGGCCACAAGGGGAAGAACCGGCGCGAGCACTACGCGTGCATCAGGCACAGGTGCTGCTGGCGGCAGGAAACCCCGACATCGATGCGGCGCCGGTGTGGCGCAAAGTAAGTGGCCCTGTCAAGGATTTTGTGTAACTGGCATTCCCCACAGACTTCGTTGGTGGGCCTTCGCCCCGCTCAAAGATCTCCGAGGCAGGCGGCGGTGGTTGCAGTCAAGGCCTCGCGCAGCGAGCCCGTTAGGGTTTAGCCTTGACGGCTCCGCCGCCTGCTTCATCAAGGTGGTGCGGGGCGAAGGCCGTTCGGTCAAGCTCTCTTCATCGCCGCCGCGATCCGTTCGGGCCATAAGATCTGGAACCGGTTCAGCGCCTCACGCCAGTGCTGAATGGCCTCCCATTTCCCGGTCAAATTCCGGATGGCCAGAAACAGCAGCTTGAACGCCGCCTCTTCGTTGGGGAACGACCCGCGCGTCTTGATCGTCCGGCGCAGCGTGCTATTGAGCGACTCGACGGCGTTGGTGGTGTAGATCACCTTGCGGATTTCCTCGGGGTAGCTAAAGAACGGCGTCAGCCGCTCCCAGTTGTCTTCCCACACCTTGATCGCCGCTCCGTACTTACTGCCCCACTTGGCGGCGCACTCGGTCAGGGCTTGCTGCGCCTGCTCCTCGGTCGCGGCACGGTAGATCGTCTTCAAGTCCGCCGCCACCTGTCGGCGATCTTTCCAGGTCACGTAGTTCAGGCTGGCGCGCGTGGCATGCACAATGCATGCCTGCACTTGCGCCTGCGGGAAGACCGTTTCGATCGCCTGCGGAAAGCCCTTCAGTCCGTCCACGCAAGCGATGAAAACATCCTGAATGCCCCGGTTTTTCAGCTCTGTCAATACCATCAGCCAGAACTTGGCGCCTTCGTTGGCCGACGTCCACAGCCCCAGCACTTCCTTCCGGCCACTCCAGTCCACGCCGATCGCCACGTAGACCGCCCGGTTCTCTACGCGCCCTTCGTGCCGGATCTTCACGTACAGCGCATCCAGATACAGGATCGGATAGAGCGGCTCCAGCGGCCGTTGCTGCCACGCCTTCACCTCCTCCATCACTTCATTGGTTACTTCCGAGATCAGGCCCGCGCTCACCTCCACCCCATACAACTCCTGCAGGTGGCCCTGGATGTCGCGCGCACTCATGCCGCGCGCGTACATCGAGATGATCTTCTGATCGAACCCCTCAAAGCGGGTTTGATGTTTAGAAATCAGTTGTGGCTCGAAGGCGCCGTTACGATCTCGCGGCACCTCGATGGTCACCTCGCCGGCTTCGCCTTTCAGCGTCTTCGGGCTCGTGCCGTTGCGCGAGTTGCCGCTACCCCGGCCGGCGGCCGCATGCTTGTCGTAGCCCAGGTGGTGGGTCAGCTCGCCTTGCAGCGCCCGCTCCAGCAGCCGCTTGGTCATCTGTTTGGCCAGGCCGGTCACCGTGTTTTGGTCAACCCGCCCGCCCTTTAGGGTCTGTTCCAGGAGCTGATCCAGCGCCTGCTTGTCGAATTCCAGTTCCATATGCTTCTCCTTCATTCTCAAGGAGAATGCCGTTTACACAATCCTTTTTACAGCCTCAATGGTACGGGAAAGTGGCGGTACTACTTTACGGTTGACTACGCCGTTGATTGTGACTCAGCCTCTGCAACTTCCCAAAATCAGCCTTCCGGCCCGTTATTTGGGCAGAATCGCGA
>BJHT01000634.1 GCA_014193395.1 Verrucomicrobiota bacterium | reverse complement strand
GGCGAAGCCGGAGCAGCCGTGGTTTCTTTACCTCGCGTGGTTCGCGCCGCACGTGCCGCTCGATTCGCCCGAGCCGTGGTTCGCGCAGACGCCCGCGCATTTGCCGAAGGAACGTCGCCAAGCCCTCGCGATGATCGCCGCGATGGACGATGGCCTCGGCCGCATCCGCGCGAAGCTCAAGGCGATGGGCGTGGACAAGGACACGCTGATTTTTTTCATCGGCGACAACGGCGCGCCGCTCAAGGAAGGCGCGTGGAACGGCTCGCTCAACCTCCCGCTGACCGGCGAGAAGGGCATGCTCACCGACGGCGGCGTGCGCACACCGTTCCTCGCCGCGTGGCCGGGGAAAGTTCCGGCGGGCCAGGTCTTCGAGCATCCCGTGAGCGCGCTCGACGTGGCGGCGACGGTGGTCGCGCTCGCAGGACAAAAGCCCGATGACAAGCTCGACGGCGTGAACCTGCTGCCGTTCCTCACCGGCGGGAACAAGGCCGCGCCGCACGACGCGCTGTTCTGGCGCTGGCGTTCGCAGGCCGC
Organism: Verrucomicrobiota bacterium; assembly: GCA_014193395.1. Lineage (GTDB taxonomy): Bacteria > Verrucomicrobiota > Verrucomicrobiia > Limisphaerales > BJHT01 > BJHT01. The sequence goes on along the minus strand of BJHT01000634.1, from coordinate 1,676 downwards.
CGTGCTGGAGTTTCCGTGGAAGCTCATCCACCTCGGCACGAACGAGACCTACCTCTTCAACGTCACGCAGCCCGACGGCGAGACGAAGAATCTCCTCGCGCAAAACCCCGCCATCGCCGCGCGCCTCGACGCGAGGCTCAAGACGTGGGCCGCCACGTTGCAGCCGCCGGGCGCACCGGAGCGCAGCAACGAGCAGGACAAAATGTTCTTCGCCGCGCATGTGGACAAAACCCTCGAACACGCCACCAAGCGCCGCCCCGCCGCTACGAAAGTCGGGGCTCCAGGCGTCGCGAAAAACCCCTCGCCCGACGGCCCCGCGCAGGGCTGGCTCTGCCGCAACGGCACGCTCGCCGTGAAGGACGGCGCGCTCGTCATCACGCCCGAGGCCGGCGCGAAAGCCGTGCCGTTCCTCGCGCGCACCGGCTTGGACCTGCCCGGCCCCGTCAGCGCGACCTTGCGCATCCGCGCGAAGCAGGGCGGTGCGGCCAGCCTCGCTTGGCGCACCAGCGAGCAAAAAGATTTCACCGCCGAGAACACGGCGAGCTTCACCTGGCCGACGGGCGCGGACTGGCAGGAAGTGAAAGTTGAGTTGCCTGTGAAGGGCCGGCTCATCCACCTGCGCCTCACACCCGCGCGCGGCAGCGACAGCCCGGAGATTCAGTCCATCGCGCTGCGCGGTCGCACCGGCGAGCCGCAGGTCTGGCAGTTCGGTGCAAAGCCATAATCTCCCATGAACAAGCTCCTGCTCGCCTTGCTCCTCAGCGTCGCGGTGATGTCCACCCACGCCGCCCAGACCAAGCCCAACGTGCTGCTCATCATCGCCGATGACCTGCGCGATTACGGCGGGGCGTTCACCCACGAGTTGGTGAAAACGCCCAACCTCGACCGCCTGCGGGCGCGCGGAGTGACCTTCGAGCGGGCCTACGTGCAGTATCCCGTGTGCAACCCGAGCCGAAGCTCCCTGCTAACCGGCTTGCGCGCGGAGCAGACGGGCATCGTGGGCAACGACGTGCGCTTGCGTCAGCGGTTGCCGGACGTGGTCACTCTGCCGCAACTCTGCAAGGAGCAAGGCTGGCAGTCGGCGGCCTTCGGCAAAATCTTTCACCTCGGCGGCGGGAAGAACCTGACGGCCAAGGAGGAGTGGATGGACACGGGGCGTTCGTGGCACTCGGCGGAATCCTTCGAGCCGACGGCGCTGGGCCGCAAGTTGCTCGCCGGAAGAAATGTGACGGGCGGGAAACTGAACTGGTGCGCGTGGGGCGCGGCCGATGGCGGGGACGACGACCAGCCCGACGGTCAAATCGCGGCGGGGACGGTCGCGAAGATTGAGCAACTCGGCGACGTGCCGTGGTTCATCGGCTGCGGGTTCATGAAGCCGCACGACCCCTTCATCGCGCCGAAGAAGTATTTCGACCTGTATCCCCCGGCGTCGCTCAAGCCGTGGACCGACCCCGCCGACTTGACGTCTGCTCGCAAGGAAGCGGTCGGTTTCGGCGCTTACGGCGAGGCGTTCGCGAAGTTCGGCGATACGGAGTGGCGCGAACTGCTCCGCGCCTACTGCGCCGGCACCACGTTTATGGACGCCCAGTTGGGTCGCGTGCTGGATACGCTCGACCGCCGCAAACTCTGGGACCGGACGATGGTCATCTTCGTCGGCGACCACGGCTACCACACGG
>BJHT01000633.1 GCA_014193395.1 Verrucomicrobiota bacterium | reverse complement strand
TCGCGCGCGGGGTCGAGCGCCGCGACGCCCGTGAGGTCGCGCACGGTGTAGGTGTATTCGGCGTTCGAGAGGCGGCGCAGCACGACGGGTCCGGGGTCGCCCGCGCTGGCCAACGCGATGTCGTGGAGCGTGCCGCGCACCCACGCGACGAGTTTGGCCTTCTGCGCGCTGGAGAGCTGCGGCTTGTCCTTGGGCGGCATCTCGGCGAGTTCGAGCTGCTCCTCGACTTGCAGCCAGACCTTCGCGTCGCGCTTCACGGCGTCGAGCGACTTGAAGCGCTCGAGGTCGAGGTCCCCTTTGTGGTCCTTGGTCGAGTGGCACTTGAGGCAGAACTCGTTCAGCAGCGGTCGGATTTCCTTTTCAAAATCCGCCGTGGCCGCGCGCCCGCCGAGCGAGGACAAGGTGAGGGCCGCGGACAGTGCGATAACTTTGGCTGTGTGATTCATGCGAGCAGTTCTTTGACGACATTGGCGCCCTCTACACCAGCAAGCCGGAAATCCAAACCGGCGTGACGATGCGCGAGTTTCTCGTGATCCAAGTCCATGAGTTTCAGAATGGTAATGTCGAAATAATGCACATGGACGGGCTTTCGACAGCGCGCATTCCGATTTCGTCGGTGTTTGGGTTCGTTCGTTCCCACGCCGCACTCCAAGGGTGGCACGGTTGGAACCTTCATCAGTATTTCGGGAAGATGGTCGGGGACGGGAAGCGCTCTTCGAGGTTGGATCCGTCGTTGAGGTATTCCTCTCTCGGCACTTGGACTTGGGGCCAACTGGTGGGGCGGACGCGGACGGTCCGGCCGGTGCGGATGCCTTCGATGACGAGGTCTGTCTCAAAACGGATTTGGATTCCGCTGCTGCCCAAGGGGGCCGTTCCGGGCGACTTCGTGACCTCCAAGATGGACCCGCGTGAGCACATGTGCGCAGGGCCGTAGGCGCCGTGGGTGTGCTTCAAGGTGTTCTCGACTGCGTTCATCATGGCTCCGCTGGCTTTTTGGAAATCAGCGTAGAGGGAGGCGTCCATGCCGCCAAACAGGGTCGCAGTCACGGTGGCGCGGCCGAACTTGCCATACTCGACGGCGTCAACCCACGCGGGCATCCAGCGGCTGCGGATGAAGGCTTTGTGAACTTCGGTCTGACTCTTCGCGGCTCGTTGCATGGAGGCGTCGTCAAGCCAGATGTCGGAGATGTGAAAGCGGGTGAAGACGCCGTCGGGCGTGGGTTTCCAGGTAATGCCAAGCAGGACGGGTTGGCTGCCGAGAGACTTCTTTCCCTCAGCGGGCCACGCGCCCTCGGCGATCAAGTCCGCGATTTCGAGCTGTTCGCGACCGCGCCAGATGCGGGTGGCAGCGTCGAAGGTCAGCTTTTCCTCGGTCGCCTTGCCGTCGCCACCTTGCTTCGGTTCACGGGTGGCGATGATCATGCCCGCGAGGTTCTTGAGGTCCACTTCCTTCAACTTCCAGATCAAGCCGTCACGCTGGCTGTGGCTGGGCTCATCTTCGAGGAGGAGGACATGGTTCTCGGCGGGCGCGATTCCGCCGCCACCGGAATAGTTTGCGGGCCGGCTCTTGTTGTCCACCGGCAGCACTGGCACGGCGGAGAGTTTCGGGTCGGGCGGGAGAAAAGCCCGGACATGCATCACGGTGCCCAACGGGATGTCCCTTAAATCCGCCGGCGCGCCGTGATAGCGGACGATGGCGTAGGGCAGCAGGGCGAAGGGATGCGGGTCGTTGCGGAAAAACATGCCCGGCCCCACCACGCGAATGCTGCCGCGGCGGTTCGCATGGTCCACGAACACGAGTTCGCCCCGGTAGGAGTGGGCCTTTTCCAACGGCGGGAATTTTCCAGCTTCGGGCCGGAAGATTTCGTCGGCAGCATGGGCGGCGCAGCAGGCAAGCAGGACGAGCGAACAGCCAAGAACAAAAAGTGAGCGCTTCATAGGATGAGCAGGAGAGTGATGGGGATCAGTATCTCGGGAAAATGGCCGGGGTCGGGAAACGTTCTTCGAGGTTGCCATTGTCAAACTCCTCACGGGGGATTTGCATCTTGGGCCAGTTTTCCGGGCGGATCCGGACGACTCTCGTCGGCCGGATGCCTTCGATGATGAGGTCGGTCTCGAACTGGATCTGGATGCCGCTGCTGCCCAGGGGGATTTCTCCGCTGGCCTTGGTGACGGCAACGATTTTGCCATTGGAGGCCACGTGGCCGGGGCCG
>BJHT01000632.1 GCA_014193395.1 Verrucomicrobiota bacterium | reverse complement strand
CGTCCTAGGATTTTGGGCGTCCTTGGCCCGCGCCTTGTCGGTCTTTTCCTTGTCCACGACGATCTCCGCAGTCCTGTACCGGCCGATATGATCGAACTGCTCGAAAGGCAGCCCCAACGGGTCCACCGTCTTGTGGCATTTCCAGCAATATTCCTCGCGGGTGACCCGCATCCGGTCGCGCAGTCCATGGTGCGGCTCGTTCGGGAGCATTGCGTTGACGGTGATGGGCACCTCCAGGATGCGGCCGCCGAGCAGCCGTTCGCGGATCCAGCGACCGCGATGAATCGCGTGGTTGTCGAAGTTTGACGACATCGAGACCAGCCAACTGGCCTGCGTCAGAATGCCCATCCGCTCCTCGGGATGCGCGTCGTACGGTTTGCCGGCGAGCCACTCGTCGAAGTCGAGCGCAGGAGTTCGGGGCTTCGCAATGAGGACAGGCCGTCCGTGCTGGTTCGACACAAAGTCCGACCAGCGTTTCGGATCTTGCGATGTAATACCATAGATGGCCAGCAGGATGCCGTAGTTGCCTCCTTGAAATTGCCCTTTGGCCCCATCGAGCAGTTTTCCCAGATTTTTTTTGAAATCTGTTTCATCGAACGGCTTGCCTTCTTTTGCCGCCCGCTCGGCGTTCCGCTGCTTCTGTTCGACCAGGGCGGCCACTCGCTTGTGATACTCCTTCGGAGAATTCCCCCGCATGAATGACTTTCGCGTCGTCAACAGGGTCCGCAGCACATCCTTGTCGGATTCCAAAACCCACTCGACGAGCCGGTCGGTGTCGCGGACAAACTCGCCCGCGAATCCCATCTGAAAACCACAGCCGATCTCCGACTGCAATTCGTTGACGGTGGCCGTGCACTTGGCGACATCGGGGGCGGTCGTGTAACCGAAGTATTCCTGGAAAAAGCCCAACTCTCGCGGCTTGGGAATGGCCGGGTCGTTCAGAATGCGTTCGACCTGCTTCCGCACTTCAGCGCCCGACGTGAGCTTCCCCTCGACCGCCGCCTGCCACAGCACCGCATCCGGCTCCCGGTCGGTCAGCGTGAACGAGATAGCCCGCGCCAGATGTCGCTGCGGCATCTGGCCCCGTTTCACATCCCCATCCGGTCTCTCGATCCGATACAACACCTCGGGATGGCAGAGCACGGAGATCAGGAACTGCTCCCCGGCCAACGGGGCGTCCAGAGACTGGAGAAGCTTCGCCAGGTTGTCGCTCTGCGATTTCAATTCGGCGGGACCGAGCGGCAAACGCAGCAGCACATCGAACGTTTCGGCGACTGCCGCGTCCAGTTGTTCGGGCGGCGCCGACTTTCCCGCGCCCAGCGCCGCCGCCAGTTTCTTGAACGATGGCGAACGGCCGATCCTTGAAACGATTTCCTTCGTGACCCGCTTGCAGTTCAGCAGGTGATGCTCGTATTCCGCGCTGCTGATCCGGTGGAGCGACGAGTAGTCGGTGAAATCCCATTTCGGAGCGAGGCTCCATGGCGATTTGAGCGGCGCCTCACTCGACGCACTTGGAAACAGGATGTGGTCCAGACCGAGCGAGAGCTGCACATTGAGCCGGATTAAGAACTGCTTGTAACTCTCGGGCGACACCCGCCAGACACGGCTGGGCGTGCCGGCTTCGCCCTCGGCCTTGCCGGAGAAGAGTTCGTCGTGATCGACCCAGTTGCCCCGGCTCGGGGAGAGTTCCTTGAGTTCGTCGAACTTCACGCCGCCGGCCTTCAAGGTTGATTTGACCGACGCGATCGCGTGCCGCCGAACCACCGGGGACGGCTGTTTGGCCTTCCGCGGCGGCATCTGGCCGCTGTCGAGCTGCTCGAAAATTTTCTTCCAGATTTCGATCTCCTTTGGGGATTTCGGATCCGGGGAAAGGGTGTGCAGGGAGAGATCCCCTTCCGGATCCTCCTTGCCGTGGCAGCGCATACAATGCGCGTCAACGAACGCGATTACGGATTTCCCGTCAGCGCCCGGCCCGGCAGCCGTCGCCGCCGAGAACATCGAGAGTGTCAGAATGAGAGTTGCGAGTGTCGTCTTCATGGTTGGGGTTGGGTTCCCGGCAGCCTCAATAAGCCGGTGTGTATCTGGATAAGCGTGTTGCGTGATCGGTGCGTAAACACCAGGCCGTTCGCAGAATGGAAAGAGTTGCCCGTCCGTCGCTCTGGCCCGTCATTTCCTACGTCTTGAGCAGTTCGCCGAGCGGGCCGTATAGCGCGGGCTCCAGCGAGGCGGCGGGCCGGTTG
>BJHT01000631.1 GCA_014193395.1 Verrucomicrobiota bacterium | reverse complement strand
GGCGGGTACTGGTCAGGGTTCGAACTTCAGGGCTGGGGAATGGGGTCCGAGCGGGAGCGGGACGGTTAGCTCCGCCACCCGTCACCGGCTCCCCTGCCCCGTTCCCCTGCCCCGCTTACACGATGCCTTCGAGAATCGTCGGCAGGTGTTCGAGGTTGCGCTTAAGGTCGGCGCGTTTGTGATCGAGTTCGGTGGCCTCGCGGTGCGGGTAGAGGATGCCCCAGCCGCTGGAATCGACCCAGTCTTGGAAGCTCACTTCGCCCGGATTGCCGCTGTGGCCGATCTTCGAGTAGCGCGCCAGGCGGTCGGCCAGTTGCACGGCGGCGACCAACTCGGAATGAAGGGGCGCCTGCTCGGGCTGATGGTGATACCGCGCCGCCTCGACGAGCACATCCGGGAGGTTGTGATATTCGAGATACAGCCCGCCGAGTTCGGCGTGGTCCATGCCGAGCACCTCGACCTCGAGCGCGAGCAGGTCCATCGGCTCGGCAACGATGCGCTGCTGGATGTCGTTGAAGTGCGCGGGAAAGACCGCGGCCATCGCGATTTTACCCACGTCGTGGATCAGTCCGGCGACGTAGTCCGCCTCGTCGTTGGCGGGTTTGTCGGAACTGAGAATCTCACGGGTGAGGATGGCCGTGCTGATGCAATGCTGCCAGAAAAGCCGCCACGGGAAGGGCGTCTTGCCCGCGATGCGCTGAAAGTCCTCGATGATCGGAGTCACTGTGGCGAGCTGCCGGATCTGGCGTACGCCGAGATAAAACACCGCCTCCTCGATGCTGTTGATGCGGGAGTTGAAGCCGTAGTACACGGAGTTGACCAGGCGCAACAACCGCGCCGTGAGGCTCGGGTCGCGCCGGATCACGTCGGAAATCTGCGAGCTGTAGCGATTGTCCGCGTGCAACAGTTCGCGCAACGCGCTGTTGATGCTGCCCAGCGAGGGCAACCGGGGGCAATTGCGAAGCCGCTGTTCGATCTCCGTTCGGTCCAGCGGTTCCGCAGGTTTTTTTGAAAAGCTGGCGGTCAACACATCCATATGTCTCCTCCGCTATCGACAGTGCCGGGGGAAGATTAACCCGTGGCGCGCTGAATTTTCCGGTCGCGCGCCGGGCCCGCGGAGCGCGGGCTTCACGCCGCCCGCCGTGCGCGGGCCGCGCCCCCGCACTTCGCCCACGCCACGCCCCATTTCACCCGCGGTTCCAACCTTCAGGCTTAAGTGCCGGCCAAAACCGCCGAAGGTACTCACCAATGATTGACCTGCTCGCCGAGCTTACGACCGTGGCGGCCACGAGCGCTTTCAGCACCATGGCCGATTGCGCGCTCACCGCGCAGCCCGCCACTGCCCTGGCCCTCAATGGGGAACGCTGCATCACCAGTTCCGTGCGTTACAGCGGCCCGGTTTCCGGCGTCCTCCATTTGCACGCACCCGCCCGTTTCGCCCGGCAGATCAGCGCCACGCTGCTGGCCCACGCCCGCGCGGACGACGTGCCCGATGAACTGGTCGCCGACACGATGGGCGAGTTCACGAACATGGTGATCGCCAAACTCCAATCGCGCCTGACGGACCGCGGCACGCCGTGTGTCATCACGCCGCCGGACCTCGCGTGGCATCCGCATTTCACTCCCCACGGCACGCCCGGTCCCCGTTGCCGCACGCTGCCCTTCGCCTGTAAACACGGGCAGTTGGTCATCGAACTCCTGCTCACCTGACCGCCGAAACCCCCTCCCCTTTATGCCGCCAAAAATTCTCACCGTGGATGACAGCAAGACCATCCGCATGATCGTTGCCAAGGCCTTCAAGCCCTACGATTGCACCGTCCTCGAAGCCGGCAACGGCCTCGAGGGCTGCACGCTCGCGGCCAAGGAAAAACCGGACCTCATCATTCTCGACATCACCATGCCCGTGCTGGACGGCTACGGAATGCTCAGCCGCCTGCGCGCCGACCGCGAGCTGAAGGGCATCCCCGTCATCATGCTCACCGCCGAGGTCGGTCGGGACAACGTGATCAAGGTCGCCAAGCAGGGCGTGCGGGATTATGTGGTCAAGCCGTTCAAGGAAGACCTGATCGTCGAGCGCGTCGGCCGCGTGATTGAGCTCAAGCTCCGCAACGTCGCCACCAACCCCGGCCGCAAATTCGACGAGCCGCTCAAACTGGTGGTGCTGGATGACAAGCCCGCCATCGCCGAGCAAATCCGCGCCGGCGTGGCCGACGCCGGCTGGGAGATCCTCGCCGAGGTCCAGC
>BJHT01000630.1 GCA_014193395.1 Verrucomicrobiota bacterium | reverse complement strand
ACATCCTTCGCCGGTGAAATCACGCTGCCGCTGGAATCGATCCGGTCCATCGAGTTTCCGCCCGGGCGGACGGTGGAAGAACTCGCGGCCACCGGGGCCGGCGACAGGCTCGTTTTCAAGAATGGGGATATCCTGCGCGGCTCGGCGCTCAGCGCCGGAACGGACGGCCCGATGAAGTGGCGTCCGGCGAAGGGCGGGGTGGTGGAGATTGGCGTCGGGGGAGTCGCCGGGGTGCTGCTGGCAGGGAGCGTCGTTCCACCAGGGGCCGGCGCGAGCGCGGTCGCCCGCCTTCGGAATGGCGACTGGATCACCGGCGCATTGTCCGGACTCGACGGCAGGCAACTGCATTTCAAACTGCCGCTTGTGGGGCCGCTGCAGATGGACAGGACAAACGTGGGCAGCCTCTACTTCGGCGCAGGCGCCGCCGTGCCCGTATGGGACGGGGTCGCCGACCGGGACAGGTGGATGCGCGACGCGGGAGGATTCGCCTCGAACGTCCCGGGGACGCTTACCAGATGGCGATATCTCGACGGCGCATTTGGCATGCAAGACATCGGACAGAACCAGTGGAACAACGGGGGAAACCAAATGCTCGGACGGAGCCTTGCCGCCCTGCCTGAGAAACTGGAAGTCAGCTTCGAGGTATCCGTGAAAAGAGGGCTGATGTCATTTCAACTGCAACTCTTTTCGGACCCGATGCAGGGCGGCGGCTTCCAGATCCAATGCAATGGAAACCAGTTCTTGGTTATCGACAACTCGCCCCAAAGAGGGGGAGGCTTTATGCCGCAGCAGATTCAAACTGACCTCGAAACGTTCAACGACCCAAACAAGCCGCGCCGTTTCCGCCTGATTACAGACCGCAAGACGGGACAGCTTGCGGTGTTCGTGAATGGGAAGCTCGTCGGTGAATTTTCACGCAAGGCCGGCAAAGCATCGCCGAAGCGCGGCAGAGTGATCGGCATCGTGGCCCAGGCGCCCGTCACCATCTCGAATCTCTGGATCGCTCCGTGGGTCGGCGCCGTCCCACAGATGGCGAAATCGAAGGAAGCATTGTCCGCCAATCAGGCGGCGGCGCCATCGGGCGACGCGCCCAAACCCGCGGAGCCGGAACAGCCGCCTTCGGACGTCGTATTGCTGGTCAATGGCGACGAAACGGTTTGCACCGTGGAAGGCGCGACACCGGAGGAGCTTCGGGTCAAGTGCGAAGGGGACGACCTCGAGTTCCCGTTGAACCGCGCGGTAATGGTCGAATTCGCCGGGAAGTCCGTGGCACCCGTGCCGGGGATCCGCCTGCGCCTGGCGGGGGGAGGATTGCTCACGGTGCAATCGTTCAAGCTCGCGGACGGCACGGTGTCCTGCCGTCATTCGCTTCTCGGCGACCTGAGCTTCCCGGTTTCCGCCTTGTCCGAGTTCTGCCTCCAGCCACGGGCATCGCTCTTGTCCGTCGGCGTTCCGCCGGATGATATCCAGCGAGTGAAACGGCCCCCGGCGCCGCCATTGGAGAAGGCGCGCGTTGACTTCGCCGGCTTTGGCAGCCCCGCCTTGCGTGAATACGACTACATCCAGACCATCAATGGTGAAGACGCTGTGACCGGCCGTTTCACGATGAAAACCGTGGTTGAAAGAGACAGTCTCACCCTGGAGGACGAAGTCGTGAACACAAAAGGGAACAGCTTTTCGCTGGCCCGACAGACAACTGCCGGACGGAACGCGACGCTCCGGTTGAAGCGGATGTTTTCCGCAAACTCCTTCAATCGTCGAGGCCAGAGCCAGCAGACCGTTTCGGTCGCCGACAACAAGGCGACCGTGAACTGGGAAGGTGTCGCCGGGAGAGCAGGCAGGGTCCAGATCCTCGATTACCCGCCAAACACGGCGACGCTTTTCTCGCTGATGCGCATCGTCACCGCGCTGCCAGGCGATGCAGGTGGCGAATGGTCCGTCGATCGCGTCTTCAGCGAATTTGAGATGCGGATACGGCAGCAGGAGACGTATCGCCTCGAATGCAGGGGAAAGGAAGCGGTCGTGCGCGATGACAGCAAGCAGACGTGGACCCACTTCACGTTGCGCAGCGATCGGAACCCTGAAGATGTCGCCGCGGAGTTCTTTCTCGATGACAGGAACGTGCTCCAGCGCGCCGAGTTCGGCGGCAATATCACACTAAGACTGCGACCCGAGGAATAGCCACACGGGCTTCCTTGTCATGGAGAGCCGCTGCTTGCCGGCGGGACCGGAGAATGGTGACGCATATTCCCCGCCGGCAGCGGCG
>BJHT01000629.1 GCA_014193395.1 Verrucomicrobiota bacterium | reverse complement strand
GCTGTAGGGCGCAGAGGAAATGGCAAAGGAATGGAGGCAAAGGAATGGGGGAAGGGAATAATTTCACCACGCGCTGATCCTTCCCTTCCCCCATTCCTTTGCCCACCTCCCCGCATCCCCACCGAAGCGGCCATCCTGTTTTTCCCATTTTTCTGCCCCCTATTTTTCTGCCATTACCCGCCGCTATCCCGGCTTGCGACCCTCCTCGTTTTCCGTACCCTCCACCCATGATCTTCCTGCCTCGCCTCACCCCCGCAATCCGCGCCGTCGCCCGGCTCCTGCTCGCCTGCGCCCTCCTCACCGCTGCGTCCGCCCCCGCCGCCGTGCGCCTGCAGCGCGTACCCAAAGGCGGCCTCCAGCCACAGTCCGTCACCGCTGCCGACGGCACCGTCCACCTCATCTATCTGAAAGGCGATCCTGCCGCGGCCGACATTTTCTACGTGCGCCTCGCGCCGGGCGAAGAACGTTTCTCGGCCCCGCTGCGCGTCAACAGCCAGCCCGGCAGCGCCATCGCCATCGGCACCATCCGCGGGCCCCAGCTCGCCCTCGGCCGCGCCGGACGCATGCATGTCGCGTGGAACGGCTCCAACACCGCGCAGCCCAAACCCGCCCGCGGCACCCCGATGCTCTACACGCGCCTTGATGACGCCGGCACCGCCTTCGAGCCGCAGCGCAGCCTCATCACCCACGCAGCAGGCCTCGACGGCGGCGGCGCGGTCGCGGCCGATGCGAGCGGCAATGTGTACGTCCTCTGGCACGCGCCCGGCACGCCGGAATCCAAAGGCGAAAATTTCCGCGCCGTCTTCGTCGCGCACTCCGTCGACGATGGGAAAACCTTCGCCCCCGAACGTCGTGCGCACACAACCCCCACCGGCGCCTGCGGCTGCTGCGGCATGAAAGCCTACGTCGATCCCAGCGGCGCGCTCTTCGCCGTCTATCGCTCCGCCACCGCTGACGGCAACCGCGACATCGAACTCCTCGTCTCGCGCGACCACGGCAAGACCTTCACCGTCGGCGTCGTGGACCCGTGGTCCGTCAAGCAATGCCCGATGAGTTCCGCCACGCTCACCGGCGGCCCCGGCGGCGTGCTCATCGGTTGGGAAACCGCGGGCGAAGTTTCCTTCGGCCTCGCCACTCCCTCCGCCACCGTGTCCGACCGGAAAAAACTGAGCGACACCCGCGGTGCCAAACATCCCGTCCTCGTCACCCAACCCACCGGGGAAACCCTCGCTGTGTGGACCCTCGGCACCGGCTGGCAGCGCGGCGGCAGGCTCGCCTGGCAGGTCTTCGACAAAGCCGGCCAGCCCACCGCCGACCAAGGAAAATCCGACGGCGTCCCCGTCTGGGGCCTCCCCGCCGCATTCGCGCGCAACGGCACCTTCACGATTCTTTACTGAAGGCAGGGACGCGCCGGCGCGGGCACGAAATCCTTCCCCTTGGCGCTCACGACTTTCGCAAGGGTTTCCGAAAAATCTGGCCGCCGATGGTGAGCGACGGGAGTCAACTCTTGCCGAACGGTTTTTTGAAAACGGCTTTCACCCGCTGGTAGAAGTTCAAATCTTCGCGCGCCGGTCGTTCCGTCGGCACCATTTCGAACTCCGCCAGCAGCCGCGCCGCGGCTCCGCAGGCCGGACAGAAAATCTTCGGCTTCCCGCCCGGCCCGGGGTGGCTGCCGCACGTGTCACAGGCGTACGCGTGGCATCGCGGACAGATGTATTTCGCGGCATTGGCCGGATGCCGGTCGCAGCGGGGTTCCATCCTGGCGGGCGCGGGCGGTGGCGTGGTGGCCGCGGGCGCAGGCGCGACTGCGACGGCGGCGGGCGGTTCCGATAGGACCGCCGCTTCGGTTGCGGTTTCCGCTGCAGCTTCGTTTGAGATTCCAGATTCGGCTCCGGCTTCAACGGCACTTTCGATCACGGGTTCGGTTGACCTCTCTGCTGGCGTCTCAGTGGCCGTCTCGGCGGCAGAGTCGAGCACCGTTTCGGGTGCGGGTTCGGCTGGTGCATCCGGTGCGGCTGCGGATGCCGCTCCGGCCGGAGCTTCGACCGCGGCCAAGGATGCGTCTGGCGATGGCGCGGGGGGCATCGGCTCCGGAACTGCGGTGGGCGCGGCGGGCGGCGGCGCGGATTCAGGCGCAGCGGGAGCAGCCGGCGCGGCGTGCGGCTTCGCGTGGCCACCGAGTGAAAATTTCGGCGGCCCGCTCGGTGGCACGATGATCTTCGGTCCGGCACCGCTCAATGGCTGCGCGGGCGGCGGCGGTTTCGCCG
>BJHT01000628.1 GCA_014193395.1 Verrucomicrobiota bacterium | reverse complement strand
AGTTCGGGCGAGGCGTCGCGGAGGGCTTTGAGTTCGCGGAGTTGCGTGGTGAGCGCGGACCACTCGTTGGTGATGAGCGTGAGGAGATAGCGGGTGCAACCGGCGGCGCGCAGGGCGCGGGCGGCGGTGAGGAGGCTGGCGGTGGTCTGGCCGGCGCGCTGAAAATCAATGCCGGCGTAGCCATTCATCTGGAGATCCCAGAGTGCGGGGGCGATCCAGACGGAGTCGGGCGTGGTGGCGGCGTCGGCGGGTTCGACGGCGGTGATGAGGCCGTGCTCGCAGCGCACGGTCACGGGCGCCGGGTGGCGTGGTGATGGGCGCGGATTTCAAGAGCGGGCATGGGTTCCGGCGAGTTATGGAAGAGTTTTTCTTGTTACCGCTGGAACACCGACAAGGAGCGGGATCGGCAGCGAAAGGTGGGGGGGGTGCCAAAATTTCGCAGGCTTGGAACCGAGGGCTGCGAGCGGTAGCTGCCCTCAGTTTCGATCCGTCGCAGCAATCCGGCGCACCACTCACTTTTTGGGCGCATCGACGAGCTGGATCATCGCGGCGCGCTGATTGAGGACGTATTTCTTGCCGGGGGGCGGAGCCGGGAGCGGGGGCATGTAGCCCTTGGCGACCAGCTCTTCGAGGTCCTTGGCGGGGCGCTTCTGTTCCTCCATGAAACGGCGGGTGGTGTTGTAGATGAAATCGGCGTCGGGAATGCCCTGGTTGTTCAGTTTGGGTGCCGCCAGCGCAGCGGCGGGGGCGCGGTCAATCGTGATTTCGACCTCTTTTGCCCCGGTCTCGACCTTGGGTGGTGGCGGCGGCGGCTCGTCATTTTTGCAACCCGTCGTGAGGGGCGCAACAGAGGCAGTGACGATCAACAGTAACGGGAGAAGGCGTGGATTCATCGGACGGTTTGGCGGTGTCAGTTATTAATATGCGGTGGAATGCTCTTGCAGCCACTGCACATCCATATTGCCCGGCATGGCCACCCCGAGCGGGATGCCGACCCCGGGTTGGATGTTTGGAACAGTTCGCGCATCGCTCCAGCGGTGCATCTCGGCATGCCCATCTGCAAACGCGAAGGAGGTGGACTTGGTGTGATAGCTGCCCGGCCAGTCAACGATGCGATACAACGTGGGGTCGGGCGTCGCCAGATAGCCGGCCTCGCTCACCCAGAACCAGCCGTCGTTGATGCTGTCCTCGCGTTCGTCGAGGAACACCCAGATGTCTTCCGGCCGCTTCTTCACGAAGTCGGCCTGCTTGCGATATTTCTCGTAGGCGTTGCTCAAGCCGTTCCCCGCGCCGCAGCCGGGTTGAATCCAGCCGTTCATGGAAACGCTGCGGACCCGGGGCATCCCGTTGCCGGAGTCTTTGCTCTTGTCGTTGGGGCACTTGTAACAGCGGTAATCGCCAACGTAATAACCAATGTTGCCGAAGGCGTCGTTACCCCGGGTCAGATCGACTAGATTCGAAGTGTTGGTATTGTCGGCGGTGGATCCCAAGGTAACCCAACCCCGCACCCAGCCGGGGCAGGCGGCGGAGCTTCCCGAACTGGGACTGTCGCTGTCGGGCGCAAGCCGACCGTCGTAGTCGTCCGCATACAGCCGCCAGCCCAAAGCCAGTTGCTTCATGTTGTTCATGCACAAAACGCCGGTCGCCTTGGTCTTGGCTTGGCTCAGAGTTGGCAGCAACATGCTGGCCAGGATGCCGATGATCGCAATGACGACCAGCAGCTCGATGAGGGTGAAGCCCGGAGGGGCTGACTGGCGGCCGGAGGAAATGGCGGCTTGAGGATGCATATTTTTGGTGGCGTTCGGGGCAACCTTGCCGTGGCAACACCGGGAGGTCAACGCCGGGTTGGCGACCGCGGCGGAGTTTGTAAATTTGACTTCGCGCGGGTCTGGGCTTCCACTGTCGGCGCTGTTTCACCTTTATGAAAACTCCGCCCGAACTCCGCCAGACTGCACGTCCGCCGCACGCCACCGGGGCCGGCTTCACGTTGATCGAGCTGCTCGTCGTCATCGCGATCATCGGCATTCTGGCCAGCATGCTGCTGCCCACCCTGGCCAATTCCAAACGCAAATCCCAAGGCGTGGTGTGTCTCAACAACACCCGGCAATTCGCCATGTTTTGGCGGCTTTACGCCGAAGATTTTGATGGCTGGCTGCCGGCGAACAGTGGGAGCAATAACTCGGGCAAGAACGCCGCCAACCCGTCCTGGGTGGCGGGCTGGCTGGTGAAAAACGCCTCGACGCCGGACAACACCAACACCGATTACCTGATCGGGCAG
>BJHT01000627.1 GCA_014193395.1 Verrucomicrobiota bacterium | reverse complement strand
CCATCGGCTCCTTCCCGCTCTGCGTTCCTTCCAATCTCTGCGGTGTTAACAGGAAACGCTCCGATCTTGGGGGCACGCAGTGGAACACCGCAGAGATCGGAAGGAACGCAGAGCGGGGAAGGTCGATGCAAGCGCACCGCGTTGGTCGCGGCCCCACCGCCCGGTGTTCATCGTATCTCTGTGGTTTTCCCTCCCGTTCCAACTGAATAGTTACTTCTAACTACTGCCTGCACCGCCCCCGATGCCCCCCCGCGAAATCATCCGCATCGAGAACCTCTACAAAACCTACACGATGGGTGACGTCGAGGTTCACGCCCTGAGCGGCGTCAGCCTCGTCATCGAAGCCGGCTCCTACGTCGCCATCATGGGCGCGTCGGGTTCTGGCAAATCGACTCTCCTCAACGTCCTCGGCTGCCTCGACCGCCCCACCTCCGGCAAATATTTTCTCGGCGGCCAGGACGTCGCCACCATGGACGACGACCAGCTCTCCGCCTTCCGCGGCCGCACGCTCGGCTTCGTCTTCCAATCCTACAACCTCATCCACCAGCTCACGGTCATCGAGAACATCCACGTCCCGCTCTTTTACCAGGGCCGCGATCTCGCCGACTGCCACGAACACTGCGTCGCCCTCGCGCAACTCGTCGGCCTCGGCCATCGCCTCGACCACCGCCCCAAGCAGCTCTCCGGCGGCCAGCAACAACGCGTCGCCATCGCCCGCGCCCTCGTCAACGACCCGCTCCTCATCCTCGCCGACGAACCCACCGGCAACCTCGATTCCCAGACCGGCCTCGAAGTCCTCGACCTCCTCGACAAGCTCAACGCCGACGGCAAAACCATCATCCTCGTCACCCACGGCGATGAAGTCGCCGCCCGCGCCCGGCGCGTCATCGTCATGAAAGACGGCGTCATCGACCACGAAATCCACCGCGACCGCCGCACCGCGCCAGCGTCCGCCGCAACAGCCGCGACCGCCACTTCCGCTCCCGCTCCCGCCACTCCGCCCCGCTGAAACACCGCGGATTCCACCCCCATCTAGTGTTGCCCCGCCGTTCACGCGCCCGGTTTTATCTTTGGAAATCCCGCCCGCTCCGTGGTAAGCCTATCGCGCCTTATGAATATTGCTTTTCTTGTCACCGCGGGATCCTTGTTGGCGTTTTCCGCCGGCGCGGCCTCCGGCCAATCGCTCGTCAATCGCAACACGCGCATCGCGGATGTTTTTGACACCTCGCCCCCCAAAGCCCCCGCCAATCCGCGCTCGATCACGCTGGAGCCATTCCCGGTGACCGTCCCCGCGCCCTCGACCCCGACGATCGCGACGCCGACCTACCCGGCGCGCGCCGTCAAGCGGTCGGTGGCAACTTCGCCGAGCACGACCACGCCGCCACCCGCATCCGCGTTTCCAGTGGCTTCTGCCCCGCCGATCACGACGCCCCCTCCCGTGACGTCCACGACGCTCCGCATCACCTCCCCGGCCCCTGCCGCGCCAACGGAAGCAGCCCAGCCGCGTATTTCCGCAGCCACGCCTGCACCCGGACCAGCGTACACCGTACCCGCGCCGGCTTACACCGCACCGGCGCCAGCCTACAGCGCGCCGGTGCCGCCGGTCCCACGCTTGTCCGCCGGCCTCGGAGCGCCGACATCCCCGCCCGCTCCCGTCAACGTGGCCGTGCCCGATAACCTTCGGTTTTCCACCCCGCCGCCGCTGTCCTTCCCGCCGCGCGTCGTGGCGACCGCCTCCGTCCCGCCGCCGTCGCGCAGCGCCCCCACCCCGTCGTTCAACCCCGGACTTTCCGGACCCAGCCGCGCGTATGTCTTCAGCCCGAACGATGTGGTGGAACTGAAAGTTTTTCAGGAACCCGACCTTGATTCCAAGGTGCGCGTGAACAAGGACGGTAACGTCACCCTGCCCTTGATCGGCACCGTCCGGCTGGCAGGACTGACGGTGGATCAGGCAACGGCGATGATTCGCGAAGCCTTGGACCGCCGCTTCCTCGTCAACCCGCAGGTCAACCTCACCGTCGTCGATTACGCCAAACGCCGCTTCACCGTGATGGGCGAAGTGCAAAAGCCCGGCAGCTTCGAGATTCCGAACGAGGAAAGCGTGAACCTGCTTCAGGCGCTCGCGCTGGCGGGCGGCTACACCCGCATCGGCGAACCGAGCCGCGTGACCGTCGTCCGCGTCGAAAACGGCCAGCGCGTGATTCACAAGCTCAACGCCAAATCCATGGCGCGCGATCAGAAATCCAAACCATTCGAGATCCAACCCGACGACACGATCACC
>BJHT01000626.1 GCA_014193395.1 Verrucomicrobiota bacterium | reverse complement strand
GCCCCGGCCGCCGCACCCCGATGTCCGCATCAAGCGACCACAGCCGCAGCGTCGAGTTGATGTGCGGATGCGTGTGCGCCGTCACCCGTTCTTCCGCCGGCACCCACCACAATTCCACCTGCGTCCGCGCCCAGCGCCACACCACCACGCCACGACACCGGCCTTTGCGATGGAAGAGGGATTTCATTGTCGCGCCGAATTTGATTGATACGATCGCGTGCGATAGAACTGCCAACATTCGTTTCGCCACGTCGCGGGTGACATTGTGCCCGCGCGCAACCGCTGATGCACCGCGCACAGGCCCGGCAAGCCGTTCCGCTCCGCCACCTCCGCCCACTCCCCGCAATGCAGGTGCGTGAAGCGTTCCAGTAACTCCTCCGACAGCCGCACCATGCGCCGCGGCCACCAATGACAGGCCGCCGCTGCCGTGTCGTAGAGATGCGGCATGTCATAACCATCGTCACTCGCCGGTGGCACCATTGTCTGCTCGAACGGGTTCACCGGCCGCAATGGCATATTTTTCCAGCCAACATTCAAAGCGGTCGTTGCCGCCAGCAACGCACCCGGACGCACCCACAACAGGCAGGTGTGCAACCGAGCGTGATGAAAGACTTTTGTGACGGGATTGCAGTGCCGCGGTTCCCACATCCCCATCATCATCGCCCACTCCGGCATCTCGATATCCACCACCGCGTCCGCGAACAACACATCCCCGTCCACGAAGATCAACACCGGCTCCGCCGCGTGAGTCTGAATCTGCTCCCACATCCAGCGCGCGTGGCCGTCCGGCACCGACCGCTGTCCAATCGTCACCCGCAGCCGATCCTCACAGCCGGGAAACCCGACTGCAAACGTCTCATCCAACGGCAGCGTGTCCGTGGGTGAGAGACGGTAGTTAAGGATCAGGGGTTTCATTGGTCACAGCGCCCCGAGTCCCGCCCCGACCACCGCCGCCGTGTTGTTCGCCCCCGCGATGTTCGCCGCCGCCTGCGCGTTGTAGTTCGTGTTATGCACGTCCGAGGCGTAGGCGTTGTTCGGATCAAACAGACTGCGCATCCACGCCGATTGCCCGCCCTGCTGCTGCGCGCCGCCGAGCAACTGCTGGCCCGCCGCGCCCGCGCCCGAGGGCCGCCCGAGCAACGCCTGAAACGGATCACCGTAAAGCTGCTGATCGAGGCCGACCACGCGCGTGGCAAAGCCTTGGTTCTCCTGCCGCCGTTGGTTCTGCATCTGCGCCAGGTAGGCCGCTTCCGCCGCCGCGTCGCTGGCGCCCGCGCCCAGTCCCCGCGCGCTCTGCCCCGCCCGCGCCGCCTGCTGATACTGCCGTTGCTCGAAGGGCGAGACCCCGCCCGCGCCGAGCTGCTCCGCCGCCTGCCCGTAAAGCTGGTTGCGCAGCGCCGTCTGCTGCGGGTTGATGCCCTGCATGGCCTGCAAATAGCCGGGGCCGTAGCGCGTGAGCAACTCCTGCTGGCCCGCCACCTGTGCGCCCTGCTGCTGGTTCTGCGCGTCCGCCATCGCGGGCGCGATGTTCTGCCGGTAGAGATCGAGCAGGCCCTTCTGCCCGCCCGTGCCGAGCAGGGATTGGTTGAGCGCCGTCAAGTCCGCCGCCGTGTAAGCGGGGCGGTTGGCGGAGTAGGCCGCCGCCTGGTCGGGCGCGAGGCGCACCTGCGCGGCGAGCGTGTCGGCCGATTCCTGCCCGTAATCGCGCGGCGGTGGGGTGTCAGGTTGGAAGCACATAGGTCAATGGGTTGCGGTCAGTTGTTTGAAATGAAAGTCCGCCGGGCCGAGCCGCTGGTAGCCCAGCCGCGGCATGAGCGGATGAAACGGGCTGTTCGTGGCGCACGGCAGCACCACCACGGGCGAGAGTTTCGCGGCCTCCGCCTCGACCTCGCCCAGCAGCCGGAAGCTGGCGCGCGCCGCAAGCTTCGTTGTGTGCGCCCAGAGGAACAGCAGGGGCACCCGGCAGATGCTCGCGTAACCCACGATCTCCCCACCCCTGTCCGCGACGTGCGACGGGAAGATGACCGCGTGCGCATCCGCCGCCGCCGCCCGCTGGAGCGGCTCCAAGTCGTGCAGGCTCATGGGGCGCAGGTGGGCGTTCACAGGCTGCGCCTCCGGTGTTCGGCGGCCTGCCGGGCATACTCCCGGTCCCGCTCCTCCTCGTTGTCGGTGCGATACTCCAGCTCCGCGACCAGGGCCGCGCCAAAGGTGTCCGCCGAGCACGGCTCGCCCTTCTGCGTCAGCAGCGTGTAACGCCGCGTCACGCTGTCGGCAAAGTCGCG
>BJHT01000625.1 GCA_014193395.1 Verrucomicrobiota bacterium | reverse complement strand
AAGAGAACTTCTGGAAGCCAGCCCTGCCACAAATCCACAAGCCCCTCCCCATTCTGAAATCTCAAATCTCAAATTTGAGATTTCAGATCTCAGATCACCCCGCCCCGGCGCACGACCGGTCCCCGGTCGCAGCCCGCCCGCCAGCGAAGTAACGCCCGAAATTTCCCGCGCCCCGTCGTGTGCGAAGCCGCTGCGGGCGGGGACCGCTCGCGCGCCTCCCCTTTCCCACAAAACCGCCACGGCACGCGCCGATCCGAAAATCTGAAATTTGAAATCTCAAATCTCAAATCATCCGGCACCCGCGCTCTCCAAGTGAGTTCCGCGTCACGCATCACGGATCACGCTTTCCCATCGCCCGCACCGCCCTCCCACGCTACGATCCCCTCAGCGCATGGAAATCCTGCCCATTCTCCAACGCCTCGGCGTCGCCCTCGGCCTGGGCCTGCTGGTCGGCCTGCAACGCCAGCGCACCGAGGCGCGGCTGGCGGGCTTCCGCACGTTCCCGCTCGTGACCGTCTTCGGCACCTTCTGCGCGCTGCTCGCGGAAAACTTTGGTGGCTGGACGGTCGCCGCCGGCCTCGTCGCCCTCGCCGCCATCATCCTGATCGGCAACCTCGAGGAAATCCGCACCGGCCGCATCGAGCCGGGCATGACCACGGAAGCCGCGCTGCTGTTGATGTTCGCCGTCGGCGCGTACCTCGTCCACGGCGCGACCGCCATCGCAATTGCGGTTGGCGGCGGCGTGGCGGTGCTGCTGCACCTCAAGCCGCAACTGCACGAGGTCGCCACGCGCATCGGCGACGCGGATTTCAAGGCGGTGATGCAATTCGTCCTCATCTCGCTGGTCATCCAGCCCATTTTGCCGAACCAATTCTACGGCCCCTTCCAGGTGCTCAACCCGTATCGCATCTGGCTGATGGTCGTCTTGATCGTGGGCATCAGCCTCAGCGGCTATGTGATCTACCGCCTCTTCGGCCAGCGCGCCGGGTTGCTCGCGGGCGGCATCCTCGGCGGCCTCATTTCCAGCACGGCCACCACGGTGAGTTATGCGCGCCGCAGCCGCGAAGTGCCGGACCTGCAAGGCATGGCCGCATTCGTCATCTTGGTCGCCACGGCGGTGCTCTATCTCCGCCTCATCCTCATCATCGGCTCGACGACGCCGAGCTTCCTCCCCAAGGCCGGACCGCCGCTGGCCGTGATGTTCCTCGCCATGTCACTCATCACCCTCAAGGCCTGGAGGTCCGACCACGGCGACCACGGAACCCTGCCCGAGCAAAGCAACCCGACCGAAATGAAAACCGCGCTCGTGTTCGCGGCCATCTACGCCGTGGTGCTGCTGGCCATCGCCGCCGCGCGCGAATACCTCGGCCAGCGCGGCCTCTACGTCGTCGGCGCGCTCTCGGGCCTGACCGACATGGACGCCATCGCGCTCTCGATGAGCCAGATGGTCACGAGCGACAAGGTCGATGCCCGCACCGGCTGGCGGATCATCGTTGCGGCCTCGCTCAGCAACCTCGCCTTCAAGGCGCTCATCGTCGGCTTTCTCGGCTCCGGAAAACTGCTGCGCAAAATCAGCGGCCTCTTCGCCCTCGGATTCCTTGCCGGCGTGCTCCTCATCTGGCTCTGGCCGGATTGAGATTGATCAACACCGCCGCAGTTTGGAGTGCGGTGACTCGTCACCGCTTTCGCGCAGGCGACTTGTCGCCGTCGAACTTCCGTGCGCGTCCGTCAACACCCGCACGCCGCCGCTGGCGCGAGCCGTGAGCGCCCAACTTTCAACCGACGCCTCCTCGCAATTCGACGGCGACAAGTCGCCTCGGAAAAGCGGTGACAAGTCACCGCACTCCAAATTCCGCGCCGCCCCGCCCACTTCCCCTCTTTGAGGGTGTTACGAAAGGCAAAGTGTGAAACCTCGATTTCAGTGGTGATTCTGGGGATTTCGGTTTTCGTCCGGTGAAATTGATCTGAACGCCTCGACCTCCAATCCAACGAAAGTTGCACGGGGATCAATCCTGCCAGCAGCGGGCGCGGTGGCGGACGTTCCAGCACCGCTCGTGCTCGTAGCAATACGGCGGCATCGGCCAGCAGTGCCATCACCCAAGTGAACCGCAGGTTGTCGAAGAACACCTGGTCCAGACCCAGTTGGTTCTTCTCAAAGGACTGGGCTGGCTCAATCCATGGGCGCACTTGCTGCAAGACGCGCTGGGCCGTCGGACTGGCCAGGGGCAGCAGCCCGAGCAATGTCTCGTGCCCCTCCGGTCGATTCGCAAACTGTCCCGGGCA
>BJHT01000624.1 GCA_014193395.1 Verrucomicrobiota bacterium | reverse complement strand
CGGGGGGATTCGGGGGTGGGCGCGGGCATAAAGTCAGAGGCGGATCAATTCATCCCAACGCGCGGGGCAGAGCCGCCGTAACAAGGAGCGCCCCGGTCGTTCCCGGCGTAAGGCGTGATCGGGGAGAGGCGACAAGCTGTCGCCTCCCCAAGATGTGCCAGAGCATCACGATTTCTTCCCGCCATTGCGTTTCTTCGCCCCGAGCGTCGGGCGTTTGGCGAGGGAGTCGCGGATGATTTTGAGGACTTGCTTGCGCTCGTCGCCGGCGATGGGGAGGCGCGGGGCGCGGACCCATTCGGTGCCGAGGCCGGTTTCTTGCAGGCAGAGTTTGATGTATTGCACGAAGTGGACGTGCGTATCGAGTTTCATCAGCGGCTGGAACCAGCGGAAGAAGCTGCGGGCCTGGTCCCATTCGCCGGCGCGAATGAGTTCCCAGAGGTATTGGTTCTCGGCGGGGAGGGCGATGCCGCTGCCGGCGACCCAGCCGTCGATGCCGAGGATGGAGCTTTCGAGGATGAGGTCATCGACGCCGGTGAAGATGGCGTAGCGGTCGCCGACGGTGTTGCGGAGTTCGGTGATGCGGCGGGTGTTGCTCGAGCTTTCCTTGAGCGCGACGAGGTTCTTCACGTCGGCGAGTTCGGCGAAGAGTTCGGGCGTGATGTCCACCGGGTAGGAGACGGGATTGTTGTAGAGCATCCATGGCAGGCCGGTGGCGGCGGCGATGGTGCGGAACCAGGTGAGGGCTTCGCGGGTGTCGGCCTTGTAAACCATCGCGGGCATGACCATGAAGCCGTCGGCACCGAGTTTCTCGCAGTCGCGCACGTAGCGGCAGGCGGCGGCGGTGCTGGTCTCGGCGACGCCGCTGAGGACGGGCACGCGGCCGTTGGCGGTCTTGACGGCGAGTTCGATGACGCGCCGTTTTTCCTCGGGGTCGAGGGATTGGTTCTCGCCGAGGGAGCCGCACATGATGAGGCCGGTGACGCCGGAGGCGATAAGGGCCTCGAGGTGTCGCGCGGTGGCGGGGAGGTCAAGGGATTGGTCCTTCTTGAGTTGGGTGGTGACTGCGGGGAAGACGCCGGTCCAGTGGGGGTTCATGGGAATTATGAGTTATGAATTATGAGTTAAGAATGAGGGGAGGGGAAAGTAATTAGTGATTAGTAATTAGTGGCGCAAGGGGCGTTTCGGGAGATTGGTAGCGGGTTGGCATGGGAGTGGGGAGATTGGATTTGAGATTGGAGATTTAAGATTTGAGATAGGGACATGAGTTTTTGGATACGGCCTGCTGGCTTCTGGCTTTTGGATTCTTTCTTCTGAGTATTGAGTTGGTTTTGCTGCCGACCAGAGTTGTTGGCTTTCTACTAATTACTAATCACTAATTACTAATTACTTTTCCCCTATCCCCTCACGGGTGCGCGCCACGAGTTAGGGGTCCACTCCGCGGTCTGCCACCGGTCGGGGGTGGCGTATTCGCGGATGATCAGTTCGGTGGGGTGGGCTTCGACGTAGAAGAAGGCTTGTTGGTCGCTGTTGAAATGGCTGGCGTTGTCGGTGTTGAAGACGGAGATGCCGCGCTCGGCTTTCGGGGTGAGGCCGTTCCAGAGGAAGATGTTCCGGACGTGGGTGTGGCCGTAGAAGATGGCGGCGATTTGATAGGGCCTGAGGGCTTCGTGGAAGCCGCGGACGTCGCAGGGGTCCCATTCGCGTTTGAGGGCGGCCTCGTCGTTTTCCTCGCAGGGTCCGGTGTAGCGGGCGACATCGACGTGGTGGGTGATGATGACGGGGCGTCCGCTGGAGCCGACGTTTTTGGCGAGGTCGCTGACGAGGAAGTCGAGGCTGTCGAGGGCGGCGTAGCGGCGTTTGCGGGTGATGCGGCGGTCGGTGCCGACGATGAGTCCGAGGTTGACGAAGTGGAAGTTGCCCCAGTCCCACGAGTAGTGGAGGCCGTTGGGGGAGATGTTTTTCACGCCGGGGCGGCGGGGGTTGCGCTTGGCGAGTTGATCGAGGACAAGACCACCGCCGTGGGGGCTGTCGTGGTTGCCATAGACTTCGTACACGGGAAATTTCAGGCGGCCGTCTTTGCCGGTGAGGCCGTATTCGCGGGTGTAGGCGGCCCATTCGGTTTGCTGCATCCGGGGGAAGTCGCCGCCGTTTTTGTCGCCGCTGTCGATGAGGTCGCCGGCGTGGATGACGCCGAGCGGGGGCGCGACGCGGCCGGCGCGGGCGGCTTCGGGGATGGCGGTGGCGGGGAGGCGGTTGAAGGTATCAACCAGCGCACCGCAGACGGCGGCAG
>BJHT01000623.1 GCA_014193395.1 Verrucomicrobiota bacterium | reverse complement strand
GCCCGCCCAATCGACTCAACCGTTTTCCGCCCCATCACAATCACCTGCCCCGTCGTCATCTGCTTGAACCACCGAAAATCCTCCGGCAAATGCCACGGGATTTTGTTTCCCGCGCCAATCACCCGGTTCAACGACATCGCGGCCAGCGCCTTGAAATGCTTGCTCACCTCGCCAACCTCCTCGCCCCGCCCACCACCTTCTCCCAGTCAAACGCCGGCCCCGGATCGACCTTGTTTGTCTGGATGTGAAAATGCCCGAGCACGCCCTGATACCGCGCCAATTCCTCGTCCGCCAATTTCCGCGTCACCAACTTCCCGGCCGCATCCCGCGGATAATCGCACTTCAGTTTCGGAAACACCCGGCACAACGCGGCCGTGAGTTTCGTCAGCGCCGCGTACTGCTCCGGCGTGAAATCGTACTGCACCAACTCCTGCCCCTGCACCGCCCCGCGCACCCGCTCCGCCCGCGCCGGACGCGCCACAAAACCCGCCGTCCGAAACCCATCCTCCCCCAGCTTCGCCGGCACCGTCACCCGCGTGCGACCCTCGCCATCGGCCTGATACCATTGGTCCAAAAGCGAATCCTTCCCCGGCGCATACGCCCCGATGTTCGCGATCTCGATCCCCACCGACCGCGTGTTCGACGACGTCGCGTGCCACGCCCGCTCCTTCACATCGAGCGTCTGATAAATCGTCCCGTCCAGATCCAACAGGAAATGCACGCTCAACCCGCGCACATCATGCAGCACCTTGAAACACTGCCGGCTCGTCCCGCACGCATCGAAATGCACCACGAACTGATCCACCACCTCGCGCAACGTCTCCAGCTCCCAGCCCCCGCCCCGCAAGCCCGCCGCCCGCTCCGGCTCCAGCGCGTCCCGCCGTGAATTGTACCGGTTCGGCGACGCCAACCCCTTCACCGCCGCCTTCGACGCCTCCCACGACGCCTCCCCTTCCGCGCTGAACCGCCGCTCCACCCGATACGCGTCATACCCGCCCGGATCGAGCCACGTCACCACCGGCGTCCCAGTGTGAAACAACTGCCCCGCCACAATGATCTCATCCCCCGCCCGCGCCAGCGGCGTCCCCGGCCGCACCGAGCGACAGCCGCTCGCCAGCGCCAGCAACCCAATCCCCGCGCAAAAAATCCACAGCGGCTTCATCGCTTCATCGCTTCATCGCCTCACGTCCGACGCGCTACACCGCAATTGGCGCCTTGATGGCCGGCCACGGGTCGTAGTTTTCCAGCGTGAAATCCTCGAACTGGAACGCGTGAATGTCCGTGACCGCCGGGTTGATCTTCAGCGTCGGCAACGCACGCGGCTCGCGCGTGAGTTGGAGTTTCGCCTGTTCGAGATGGTTCGCGTAGAGATGCAGATCGCCGAACGTGTGAACGAAATCCCCCGCCTGCAATCCGCACACCTGCGCCACCATGCGCGTGAGCAGCGCGTAGCTGGCGATGTTGAACGGCACGCCCAGAAACAAATCCGCGCTCCGCTGGTAAAGCTGGCAGCTCAACGCCCCGTCCTGCACGAAAAACTGAAACAGCGTGTGACACGGCGGCAGCGCCATCTGCTCCACCTCGCCCACATTCCACGCACTCACGATCAAGCGCCTGCTGTCAGGGTTCTTTTTGATCTGCTCGATCACGCGGTCGATCTGGTGGATCGAACGGCCGTCCGCCGTCCGCCAGTCGCACCACTGCGCGCCATACACGCGGCCGAGATTGCCGTCCCTGTCCGCCCACTCGTTCCAGATCGTGACGCCGCGCTCCTGCAACCAGCGCACGTTCGTCTCGCCGCGCAGGAACCACAGCAGCTCGTAGATGATCGACTTGAGATGCAGCTTCTTGGTCGTGAGCACGGGGAAACCCGCCGCCAGCGGAAAGCGCGTCTGCGCACCAAACACCGAGTAAGTGCCCGTGCCCGTGCGATCGGGCTTGAACTTGCCCTGCTCGAGCACCAACCGAAGAAGCTGCTGATATTGCTGCATAATTTGAAATTTCCACCGCCCGACACCGACCACCCGCGCCGCAACCGTGCCCGCCCGAGCGCGCCGGCCACTCCGATATTTGGAGTGCGGTGACTTGTCACCGCTTTTGCGCAGGCGACTTGTCGCCGTCGAAAACCCGTGCGGCCCCGGTCACGCGAGCGCGCCACCGCTGGCGCGAGCCGCGAGCGCCCCTTTCGCATTCTCGCGCGCCCCGACCTCCGACGGCGACAAGTCGCCTCGGGAAAGCGGTGACGAGTCACCGCACTCCAAATCTGCCGCTCCGCGCGCTCCGTCGATCCCCACGCCG
>BJHT01000622.1 GCA_014193395.1 Verrucomicrobiota bacterium | reverse complement strand
TCCGCGTCGTCGCGTAGCGTTACAAGTTCTCTTGAATCCGCAACCCGCACCGCCCCAGTCACCTGTGCCGCCAGACGCCGCGGTGGCGTTACAAGATGACTGGAAACTGCAACCGCCCATGGTGGTGGGACTTATCGCGCATCTCACCGGGTTGGCGTTACAAGAGGACATCGCGCCGATCCTGCGCTCCCTGCACTCCCACGGGCGGGCCATCCAGGGCATCGACGTCCTGCGGCCCGATTATGCAAAAACAACTGATCGATCACGAACGGGTGCGGCACACGCCGACCCAATTTAGCTGGGTGGACCACCGGCTGGTGCGCGGCAATTATCTCCTGCGGGCCTCGGCGCCGGCGTGGGCCTTATACCTCGTGCTGGTCACTGTCGGTGACGAACACGGCCTGCGTTACTACGCGCCGCGCACGCTCGCGCGCCTGCTGTCCCTGAGTGAAGACGGCGTGGCGGAGGCCCGTCGGCAGCTCATCGCCGCCGGCGTGCTCGCCTATGCCGAACCGCTCTACCAGGTGCTCGGCCTGGCGTCGGCGCCCACGCTCACGCCCACGCCGACCGCGGCGCCCACGCTCACGCCCACCGCGGTGCCCACGCCCACGTCGCCAGCGGCACGGCCGCTGGCCCAGGAGGTGACGTCATGATCGACTACGACTTGTATTCTAAAATCAAACACGCGGAGGCCGCCGGGCACACCCCGCCGCAAATCGCCCGCACCCTCGACCTGCACGTGCAGACCGTGCGCCGGTGGCTCGCGGTGGAGCGTTACCAGCGCAGCCGCCGCGCGGAGGCACCGCGCCCGAGCAAACTCGACGCCTACAAGGGCGCGATCGCCCGCTGGCTCGAGACGCATCCCTTCACCGCGATGCAGCTCTGGCACAAGGTGCGCGAGCAGGGCTACACCGGTGGGTATTCGATCCTCAAGGACCACGTGCGCCGCGTGCGCCCGCGCCACCCGGAGGCGTTTCTTACCCTGAAGTTCGCGCCCGGCCAGTGCGCCCAGGTGGACTGGGGCAGCTGGAGCGCAGTCGACGTCGACGGCACGCGGCGGGCGCTGAGTTTTTTTGTCATGGTGCTGGGCCATAGCCGCTGTCTCTACGTCGAGTTTACCCTCGGCCAGAGCCAGGAATGGTGGCTGGGCTGCCACCAGCGCGCGTTTGAAAAACTCGGCGGCGTGCCGCGCGAAGTGATGGTGGACAACTGCAAGACCGCGGTCCTCGCGCACGTGCCGGGGACGGCGCCGGTGTTCAACGCGCAGTATCAGGATTTTGCGCACCACTACGGTTTCCAGATCAAGGCCTGCGGCCCGGCGCACCCGCAGTCGAATGGCATGGTGGAAAACGCGGTGGCCTACGTGAAGAAGAGTTTCCTCGCCGGCCGCACGATCAACCGCTTCGCGGAACTCGCGCCGGCGGCGGGCCTCTGGCTGGAAACCGTGGCCAACGTGCGCCAGCACGCAGAAACGCAGGTCCGCCCCGTGGACCGCCTCCCCGAGGAACGCGCCGCGCTCGGCGCGCTCAACCCCGTGCCGTATGCGGCGGTGCGGACCGTGACGGTGCGCGCGTCGCGCCGCTGTCGGGTAACCGTGGAGACGAACCGCTACTCCGTGCCGCCGAAGCAGGCCGGCGCGCTCCTCACCCTGCACCTGACGAACGACTGGGTGCGCCTCTACGCGCAGACCACGCTGGTCGCCGAACACGCGCGCAGCTTCGCCCGCCGCGCCGATCTGGAAAACCCCGAGCACGTGCGCGAGCTGGAGGAGCGCAAACGCCACGGAGCGCGCCAGCGCTTGCACCTGCGTTTCCTCGAGCTGGCACCGGCCGCGGCGGCCTACCAACGCGGGCTGGAGGAACGCCGCCTGAACGCCGGCCAACACGTGGCGCGTATCCTCGGCCTCGTGCCCACCTACGGGGCCGAGGCCGTCGGCCGCGCCCTCACCGACGCGCATGCACTCGGCGCCTACGCCAGCGACTATATCGTCAACCTGATCGAACAGCGGGCGCGGCGCCTGCCGGAGCCGGGCCCCTTGCACCTCACCCGCGCCGACGCCACCGCCGCGCTCCAGCTCGAACTATCCGCCCCCGACCTCACCCCCTACACCCAAGGCCAACCATGCATCCCGCCCTCGAAGACCAACTAAAGTACTTAAAACTGGGATACCTGCTGCGGCACCACCCCGAGCTGACGGCCGAGGCGGCCCAAGCCCGCTGGTCGCACGCCGAGTTCCTGCGCCGCCTGCTCGAGGCGGAGACCCTCGACCGCCAAACCCGCGCCCATGAGCGGCGCATCCAGGCCGCGCG
>BJHT01000621.1 GCA_014193395.1 Verrucomicrobiota bacterium | reverse complement strand
GCGCTGAAGTTTGTCGTCCCGACCCGCCGGGCACGGGTCGATGTCGAGTTGGTGCCGACGCAGATCGCGCTCGTGGACCAATTCATCCACCGATCGATCTCCAGCACCGGGCGCGACCCCGGCACGGCGCGCGCATTGTTCGAACTGCTCTTGCCAAATGATTTGAAGGATCTCGCCACCGCCGGTCGCAACCTGCTGCTGCTCGTCGATGAGGCCGCCGCCGCTTATCCGTGGGAACTGCTCGAAAACCGGGCCGACACCCACGGCCGTCCGCCCGCGGTGGCGGCGGGCCTCCTGCGGCAATTGGCCGTGGAAGATCTCCCGCGCGGCGTGAACAATTGCACCGACCACTCCGCGTTGGTGGTCGGCAATCCCCAGAGCGAACTGCCCGATCTCCCCGGAGCCGCCGCCGAGGCGCGCTTGGTGGCCCAGGCGCTGGACAAGCACAAATACGAGGTCAGTGAACAAACCGGCCAGCACTCGACCTCGATCCTGACCGCCCTTTACGCACGCGACTATCGCATCCTCCACCTTGCCGGCCACGGAGTGTACGACCAGGCCATGCAGAGCACGCCGGAGACCGACATGACCACGCCGACGGGTGCGGATACTTCCCCAAAAAAATTCACGGGCATGGTGCTCGGACACGGCGTGTTCCTTACCCCGGCCGAGGTGCGGCGCATGCGCCAAGTTCCGGAACTGGTCTTCATCAACTGCTGCCACCTCGGCCGCATCGAGGATAAAATCGCGCCCGCTTCCGCACCCCAAAACAAGCTGGCCGCCAACCTCGCCACCGAGTTCATCCGCGGCGGTGTTCGCGCGGTCGTCGCCGCCGGCTGGGCCGTGAACGATGCCGCCGCCATGACCTTCGCCACGATCTTCTACCGCGAGATGTTGTCAAACGGCGCGACCTTTGGCGACGCGGTGCGGATGGCTCGCGCGGAAGTTTATTCCCGATACCCGGAGGTGAACACTTGGGGTGCCTACCAATGTTATGGTGATCCCAATTTCCGCCTGCGCCCCGGCGGCGGCACGCCCCACACCGCCACGGCGCGAACCTTCACCCACCCGCGCGAAGTCGTCATGGAAGCCGAAAACCTCGCCGGCGACGTCGTGCGCGCCACGACCGACGAGGAAGTGCAAAACCTCAAACGACAGTTGGCGTGTCTGGAAGCGGACACTCCAGACACATGGCTGACCCGCGGCGATGTCTGCGCGGCGCTGGCGCGGGCGGCGGCGGAACTCGGCCAGTTCCCGCAAGCCATCGCGCTCTACCAACGGGTGCTGGCCGACGAGTATGGCTCGGCTTCGTTTCAAGCCGCCGAGCAATTGTCAAATCTGGAGGCCCGCCAGGCCGTGGTGCTGTTTCGCGCGGACGCCAAGGTTTCCCGCGCGGATGCCCGGCGCTTAATCCGTCAAGCCTCCACTCGCCTGAACCGCCTGCTCCTGCTCGGCAAAACGACCGAACGCCTGAACCTCCTCGGCAGCCTCGAAAAACGCCGTGCCCTCATCAGCCGCGGACCCGCCCGGAAAAAAGCGTTGGCGGCCATGCAGAAAAACTACCAAACAGCCTGCGACCAAACCCCAACCGCCAAACACTCCGAGAACTTCTATTCCTCCTCCAACGCGCTTCTCGCCGAACTACTCCTCACCCTTCTCGCGAACAAACCAACCAAGGACTTAGGTGAGAAAATCGAGCAATGGCGGCTCGCCCTCGAAGCCCGCCACACCGGCACGCCTCCCGACGAACTGGATTTCTGGGCCGCCGCCAGCCTCGCCGACGGACTCCTCCTGCAAAGCCTCGCCACCGGCACCCTCGCCAGCACCCAAACCGAAATCAGCAAAGCCTATCAGAACGCCCGCGCCCACGGTGCCACCCTCAAACAGACCAAAACCATCGAAGAACACCTCGACTTCATCGCCACCATCCTCGCCACCGCGCGCCCCGCCACCGCTTCCGCACCCACCGTGAAACTCCTCCGCTTGATCCGCGCCACCGTCACCGCCTGAGCCGCCTCCTGCCCGAAGCCCCCGTTCAGTGACACCGCGTGGGACGGAGAAGTAATTAGTAATTAGTGATTAGTAAGAAGCGCCCCGGCAAATATCACCCCACAATTGTAACTCACGCCTCACGGCTCAGGGATCACGGATCACACCTCACGCCCCACCGCCTACTAATCACTAATCACTAATTACTAATCACTAATTACTAATCACTAATTACTAATCACTAATTACTAATTACTTTCCCCCCTAATACCCGCCCTTCCCAATCCCGCCTTGCCCACCCTCCGTCCCCAGCCCTGCCGCTTCGCGCCGCCG
>BJHT01000620.1 GCA_014193395.1 Verrucomicrobiota bacterium | reverse complement strand
CGTCACCACCCGCCGCCGCGCTGTCGCGCTCATCCTGGTGCTCGCCTTCGTCGTGCTGCTTGCCGCGAGCATCGTGGGATTTTTCTCCACGGCGATGTCTGCGCGACGCGAATCCGCAGGCTACAAGCCGGGCATCGCGGTGAGGCAGCTTGCGGATGTGGTCACAAATGTCGTCCTCGGCCAGATCGCCGAGGGGACGAAAAGCTGGGAGATCCCGCCGGTGTCGGCTTCCTTAAACGCAAAGTCAGGGGTGCCGGGGGTGTGACAGGAGACTAGATTTCCGCTAACGCTTCCTTGGAATCGCCGAAGCTGTCGAGCCGGACGCCTGCCTTGTCCATCAGGGACAGGTACATGCTGCACATCTTTCGATTGGGGCTGTTGAGGTAATCGAGGACGCGTCCCGTGCGAATCTGGCCGCCGCCTTTGCCAAGGAGCACAACGGGCAACTGTTTGTTGTCGTGGCCGCCCGTCATCATGCTCGAGCAGTAGAGGACCATCGAATTGTCGAGCAAAGTGCGGTCTCCTTCCTGGATTTGATCCATCTTCTGCGCGATGTAGGCAACTTGCTCGACGAAGAACTGATTCACCCGGAGCCAGTCCGCACCGTTGCTGTGCGACAGGAGATGGTGGATCATGTAGTCGATGCCTCCCGTTTTTCGCTCGGAGGATTTTAGATTCGGAAAACGCAACGATGAATGGTCGTTGTTGAGTTTCAGCGTGCAGACGCGCGTGGTGTCGGTCTGGAACGCCAGGACGAGAATGTCGCACATGAGCCGCATGTGCTGGTCAATGTCCTGCGGAATGCCATCGGCGGGACGCGGGATGTTCGGCTTCTCGAGGGTCGGGCGCCAGCCCTGCAACCGCCCCGCCTGCCCTGCCCGTTCGATCTGCGTCTCGACTTCCCGCACCGACGACAGGTATTGGTCCAGCCGATGCCGATCGGTCCGGCTGACACGATTGCGCAAGCCGTTCGCCTGTTCGAGGACCGCATCCAGGACGCTCCGGTCCGCCCGGTTGACGTTGTCGCGGAACAGGCGATCGAACGCCAGCGCCGGATAGACTTCCAAGGGCGTGGGCGTGGTCTCCGAACTCCACGAGATATGCGAACTGTAGATCATCGAATAGCCCTTGTGGATCGCCGCGATGGGCGGTTCACAGCCGAGGACGAGGCTCGGCAGCTTGGTTTGATCGCGGTATCGCCGGGCGATGACCTGATCGCAACTGACGCCTGACCGGATCTCGCCGCCGGGCGCCAGATGGGCGCCGGTGAGCAGGTTGCCGGTCTGACAGCTATGGATGCCGCCGATCAATGCCTCGGCGTTATAGAGGCCGCGGATGAAATTCAGCTTCTCGCGGAAGGGAAGCAACGGCTCGAGCACCTTTCCCAGCTTCATCTGCGCACCTTCGCCCTCGGCCGTCCATTGCCCGCCCTGGAAGCCGTTGCCTGAAAACAGGCACGCGAAGCGCACGGGCGGTTCGGAGTTGCGACGCTTGGGACTTTCGGCGCTCCAGGCGGGAAGCGACTCCATCCAAGGCAGGGCCATGCTGACGCCCAGCCCACGCAGAAATGTGCGACGTGATAGTAGATTGTGCATGATAGGTCTCCTTCGCTTTGTCAGTTGTTCAGTTATTCGTTCATTGTCAAATCGAGCCCCCGGATCCACTGGAATTGCCTGCTGCGAACGATCGCCAGGACGGCTGCGGATACCCGTCCGTCGTTCTTCTCCAACTCCGACACCATCCCGTCGATCAACACCGTGTCCGAGAGCGTGGTCATCCTCCCCAAGGCATAGCCAAGCAGCCTCTGGCAGAACAGACGCTCGATCCCGCGCCGCTTCTTCGTCAGCAGATATTCCCGCAATCCCTCGATTCCGTCGAACTCGGTTCCGTCCCGCAGCCTGGCCTTCGCATCGACGGGTTGGCCGCCGCTTTCCTTCTCCCGAAAGCGGCCGATCGGGTCGAACTTCTCGAACGCAAAACCAAACGGATCGATGCGCACATGGCACGCCGCGCACGTGGCATCCGACACATGCTGCTGGGCCATCTGACGGGTCGTCAGTTTGTCCGTCCCCGCCTGGTCGGGAAGGATCGGGACATTCGCAGGCGGGCGCGGCAGCTTCTCACCCAGCAGCGTCTCGACGACCCAGTTGCCGCGAAGCACCGGGCTGGTGCGGGAAGCGCCCGATTGTCGGGCCTGCACGCTGGCCAGTCCGAGGACGCCGCCGCGCCCGTATTTTCGCACGCCATCCACTTTGCGCCACTGGGGGCCCGTGACGCCCGGGATGCCGTAGTGCTTGGCCAGCGGTTCGTTGAGGAACGTGTAGTCCCCATC
>BJHT01000619.1 GCA_014193395.1 Verrucomicrobiota bacterium | reverse complement strand
ATCACCCGATCCTTATCTACAATTCCCAGCGCCCCGAAATCGCGGCTCTGAAACGTATCCACCGCTTCCGTGTGCGTCTTCGTCGCCTCCGCCGCCGCGAGCAACTGATCATTCATCACGACCAACACGCCCAACCCGCGCGCCGCCGGCTCCACCGCCACCCGCACCGCCGACCGCAAATTCGCCGGCCCATCGAACCCCAGCTCCGACCCGTTCCGCATCGAACCCACCAGCACCACCGGCTTCTCCGAATCCAGCACCAGATCGAGCAAATACGCCGTCTCCTCCAGCGTGTCCGTCCCGTGCGTGATCACCACCCCCTGCACCGTCGCGTCCGCCAGTTGCGCCTCCACCACGCGCGCCAGTTCCAGCATCCGCACCGGCGTGATATGCGGCCCCGCCACCCGCGCAAACTCCACCACCCTCACCGCCGCAATCTTTTCCAACCCCGGCACCAACGCCAAAATCTCCTCCCCCGACAACGCCGGCACCGCCCCGCCCGCCAGCGCATCCACGCGCATCGAAATCGTCCCGCCCGTGAACACCACCGCAATCCGCGGCCTCGCCATGTCAGTCATGCCCGAGAGCTTCCGCGCCCACACCCGCAGCCGCCAACAAAATTCCGGTCTCAAAAAAAATCCGCGTGCCGTTTCGTTCCGAACCCACGGAACAAAAACGACTACGACTCTCCGCACGCCACGCCACGATGAGCACGCCGCCCAATAACCGCTGCCGCATCGTCGTCACCGCGAACCCAGCGACGGCAAAACCACCGCCGCCGTTGACTTCCGCCGCGAGATCGGACAGCGCGGCAATCGAATTGCCCTGATAATGAAGGGCGGAGAGGCCTGGCTCCGGCGACTGGACACGGCGGAGATCACTCCGGATTTCGGATGCAGAACGTCGCATCGCCGGATGCTGGAGGCGCAGGCCCGACAACCCTGCCGGTTCCTGAGCGGTGAGGCGGCGGGGTGGCATGGCTCCACCACGCATTGCAGCGCGCCGGTGTCGCTGGCGCAAATCGGCGACACAGCCGCGCGGATAGTTGGTAGCCCACGGCGGCCAGCCAAAGCGGACGAGTCCGTTTGGCCGACGAACGACCGGCGGAGGGTCGCGGCGCTTGGCCAAGGTCTGCTTGAGCGGGAACGGATTTGGTGACGCGGCGAAAGGCGAAGGCGGGTTGATGGGCTGCCACTTCACCTGTCCAGGTGCTCTCCGTGAGCGCTGAGCTTCGCCCGCGTTCGCCGCAAAAAATCGGCGAGCTGCCCCCGTCGCAGCCCTTCGTCGGCCAAGGATTGCGTTCACAACTTCATTTCGCTAGCGTCCCGGCAATGAATCGAACGGTGCCCTTTTGCAGACGCGTGGGTTGGCAGTTTCTGCTCCTCTTGCTTCTCCTCGCGTTGCCCGCGTGCCGGGCTGAGGATCCGGAGTTGCTGGCGTTGCGCAAGAAGGCGCAGGCGGGCGATCTCAAGGCGCAGGTCAATCTGGCTTGGCGTTATTTCAATGGCGAAGGCGTGGGCAAGGATCTCGCGGAAGCGGCGCAATGGTACCGCAAATCGGCGGAACAAAATGACGCCGTGGCGCAGTTCAACCTCGGGAGCATGCACGCCAAGGGCCTCGGCGTGGAACTCGATCACAAGGAGGCCGCCAAGTGGTACCGCCGCGCGGCCGAGCAGGGACACGCGGCGGCGCAGGCCAATCTCGGCGTGCTCTATGCAAATGGCGACGGCGTCGCCAAGGACGACACCGAGGCCGTGAAATGGTATCGCAAGGCCGCGGAGCAGGGCTCGTCACAGGGGCAGTTGAATCTCGGCGTGATGTTCGTCAGCGGCCGCGGCGTCGGGCGCGACCTCGTCGAGGCTTACAAATACTGGACACTCGCGGCGGCGCAGGGCGAAAAGGACGCGGCGGGTTTTCGCGAGGTCGTGGCCAAACTGCTGACGCCCGAACAACTGACCGAGGCGCGCCAGCGCGTCGAAGCCAGCACCACGAAAAGAAACGGCGTAACGGAACCGAAGTAAGCCACGTCTCCTTGATCTGTGAACGTGCTCCTGAACCATCCTAATTCACCGTCCGCGACCCTCGTGCCATCATGATTTCCCAACGTCATCGTCCCCTCGTTTACGGTGCCGTCGCCGTCGCCGTCGTCTGGCTGGTGGCGATCGTCGGCTACGTCATCGCCAAGAATTCGCGCGTCACCGGCGAGAAAGTGCGCGCCTACATGCACAGCAACGACCTCAGCCAGCTCTCCGGCCCGGCGCGCGCCAAGGCCATCAAAAAGCTGACCGACCAACTCAACGCCCTGCCCGCCGAATAGCGCCGCCCCACGCGCCTCGACGGCGAATGGAACCGCTG
>BJHT01000618.1 GCA_014193395.1 Verrucomicrobiota bacterium | reverse complement strand
CGTCGCGCCCATCTTTCGTCAGTCTGCTTGGTTCCGTTTTCACAACCGCTCCGAGTCGGTGAGGAACCTCTACCTAACCGGCGCCGGCACGCACCCTGGCGCCGGCTTGCCCGGCGTGCTCTGCTCAGCCAAGGTTGTCGATGCTTTGATCCCCTTGGCCTCATGAACCGCCGCGCCGCGTCCTCGTCGTCGATCGCCGCTGAGGCGGTTTTAGCTCGGCAGGGGCGCAGTTTCTATTGGGCACGCCGGCTGCTTGGTCCGACTCACGCCGCGCGGGCTACGCGGCTTTACGCCTTCTGTCGTCACATCGACGAACTCGTCGACAAAGCGGCCTCAGGTGAAGCGGCGCGGGCGGCGCTGGCGGCGGCGCGGCAAGCGATCTTGGACGGCGCGACAAACGATCCAGCGCTCCAAGACGGTTTAGCGCTCATGCACGAGTGCGAGATCGAGGCGGCGGTTGTCCTCGAACTTATCCACGGCATGACCAACGACGCTGAATCAGTGCGGATGGCAGATGAAAGCGAGCTCCTGCGCTATTGCTATCGGGCGGCCGGCACCGTTGGTCTCATGATGAGCCGGGTACTCGACGTTGCGGACCGAGCCGCCGCGGCCCACGCCGTCGATCTTGGGATCGCGATGCAGCTCACCAATATTTGTCGGGACGTCGCCGAAGATGCGCGGATGGGGCGGCGTTATCTTCCGGCTAGCCTAGTGGGTGACATTTTGCCGGTTGACTTGATCGATCCGGGGAAAATTTTACGGCCGATATTGCGGACCGGTGTGGCCAATCTATTGGCGCAAGCGGAGGTCTTCTACTCGAGCGGTGAGGCGGGACTTGCCTTTCTGCCGGCGCGCTCGCGGTGTGGGATTCTCGTCGCTAGCCGTGTCTACCGTGCGATCGGTCGGCGGTTGGCGGTCAATGACTACGCCTATTGGGAGCGCCGTGCGGTGGTCACAGATTGGCAGAAGGCGGGCATTACCGCGCACGCCTTGGTGACACTGCCGCTGCGCGCGGCTTTCTGGTCGCGGCCGCCGCCGCACACGTCAGGCTTACACCGCGCCTTGCTTGGCTTACCTGGCATTGTCGCCCGTCATGGAGACTGAACTCCTGATTTTGGGCGGGGGTTGCGCCGGCCTGAGTTTGGCGCGCAGGTTGGCCGCGCACGGCGAAGCTGCTCCGCGGACAACGGTGATCGAAAGCCGCTGCGATTATGCTGATGACCGTACGTGGTGTTTCTGGCTGCACCCCTCCGCACAGTTGACGCACTTGGTCCGCCGGCGTTGGTCAAGCGTATCCGTGGCTTCTCCCAACGGGCGGGCGCTAGTGGCCTGCGCCGATTTTCCCTACGCTATGTTACCGGCCGGCGAGTTTTACCAAGAGTCTATTGCAATGCTTGGCCGGTCCGAGCGGCTGCGGCTCGAGCTTGGCGTTTCGGTTCTTTCCGCTCCGCGGAAGGTGGGTGAGTACTGGGAAGTGGAAACCTCTGGCGGAGCCTATCGGGCCAAGTGGGTAGTTGATACCCGTCCGCTCGCGGTACCTGCCCGCGGCGGGGCGGTGCTTTGGCAGTCGTTTCTTGGTCAGGAGGTCGAGTGCGCGGCGCCGGTTTTTGATTCTGATATTGCCGAGATCATGCATTTTACGTCTCGGTGTGACGGTCGGATTCTTTTCTATTATTTATTACCCATTTCCCCGACACGGGCGCTGCTTGAAGTTACGGTCTTCGCGCCAGAGCCGACCGGCCCCGAGGCTTTTCGTAGTGAGTTGACGGGTTTTATCGATCGGCGCCTGCGTGGTCATCAATACTGGATTCGACGGACGGAGCACGGGATGCTGCCAATGGGAATGCTCGATCACCCGTCGGCGGCAGACGGTTCATACGTCCGAGCAGGGCTTATGGCCGGTGGAGCGCGTGCCAGTAGCGGCTACGCGTTTCAGCGTATCCAGCGATGGGCCGAGGAATGCGCGCACGCTTTGGTCGCGGGTCGAGGCCCCACACCTCACCGGGCGGATCCTTGGGCACTGCGCAAGATGGACGCGCTTTTCCTGCAGGTGCTTAGTCGCCGGCCGGAGCTCGCCGCGGATCTTTTCCTCGCCTTATTTCAGAGGGTGGCGCATCCTAGACTGGTACGTTTTATGAGCGATCGGGCCACCCTGGCCGATTATGCCGCCATAATATTTGCCTTACCCGCCCGCCCGTTTTTGAAAGAATTGTTTTCCCCGGCTTAAAATCCGGATACTTATGAATGCTCAGCGTCTCCAAGGTCTTGTTTTTAGTTTCAGCGCGCTTGGGGTGGCCTTCGCCGCTACTACGCTGGGCCGTTTTTCGCCACAGTCTGAACTTATCGTTCTGGCCGCGCTCATCGTG
>BJHT01000617.1 GCA_014193395.1 Verrucomicrobiota bacterium | reverse complement strand
CGAGGTCGTGGAGGATGGCTTCGGGAGTGGGTTTGGGTTTCATTGGGGGAATGTATATGCCATAAACATATACTTAGCAACGAAAAGCACCGGAATACCGCACTGACCAGAATTTTGTCTTACGCCCCCCCAAGCCGATTCGCAGCTACAAATCCAGCCGCTCCAGCAACTCCGCCACGCTCATCCGATGGGGTTGCGCCACACTGCGGAGGAGGCCTTTGAGCGTGCCGAGTTTGACGGGGTGGTGATTCGGAACAACCTCGTGATGCTCGCCACCCTGCTGCGTGGTGACCCGGAGATGAGAACTATTCTGGCGCGGGACCGTGTAGCCACCGGCGGAGCAAGAAGCTCCTTCATCTCCCCGCCCCTTGCCGCCGGGGGCGTGAGCTGCGAGCGCTTCCGATGCGCGGGTCTCCAAACCTGCTGTATCGTCGATTTCCAAATCGTCCGAGGCCACGAATTTTTGAGGGGGTGCGGCAAGCCGTGGCGTGGCGGGTGGTCGGAGCGTCTGCGGGTTCGGAAACCCGCGATACAGCAAACTTGGAAGTCTGCGCTACCAGGGAACCGTGCGCGCCGCGCCGCCTTTGAAGTGCGCTAACTTGTCAGGGCTTTCGCGCAGGCGGTTGGTCGCCGTCAAAGTTCCGCCCGCGTCCGCCGGCACCCGCGTGCCGCCGGGGGGCGCGAGCCGAGTGATACGATGAGATGCGGGAGGCC
The DNA here is from genome assembly GCA_014193395.1 of Verrucomicrobiota bacterium. GTDB lineage: Bacteria > Verrucomicrobiota > Verrucomicrobiia > Limisphaerales > BJHT01 > BJHT01. The sequence continues at coordinate 1,655 of BJHT01000617.1, read as the reverse complement.
GCGGGCGACGCGATGCGCCGAGTTGAGCTGCCCCGTCAGGATAGCATTGACCCTGCGACTGCTTCTCCCGTCCGCTGAGCCTACTTCTTTTTCTTCCGGTCGCCGCCGGTGACGATGCGCTCGGCGGCCTGACAGGGGCCGCTGGTGGGGCCGCTGTTCAGGTCGAGCTTGCCGGTGCTGTCGCCCATGCGGGCGGTGGGGGCGTTCATGCGGTCGAGCAGGGCGAGAAAGAGATTGGCGGCGGGGGTTTCCTTTTCGAATTCAACATGGCGGCCGGTCTGGATGGTGCCGCCGCCATGGCCGGCAAGGATGAGCGGGAGGTCGTGGTGGGCGTGGGCATTGCCGTCGGCGATGCCGCTGCCATAGACGATCATGCAGTTGTCGAGCAGCGTGCCGTCGCCTTCTTTCACCGATTTGAGCTTGTTCAGGAAATAGGCGAATTGCTGCATGTGCAGCGTGTTGATCTTCGCGATCTTCGCCATCTTGGCTTCTTCGCGGCCGTGGTGGGAGAGGTCGTGGTGGCCTTCGGGGACGCCGATGGACGGGTAGGGACGGTTGCTGCCGTCGTGCGCGGCGAGGAGCGTGGCGATGCGCGTGGTGTCGGTCTGGAACGCGACGGTCATCAGGTCGTACATCATGCGGACGTGCGGCTCGAAGTCCTTGGGAATGCCGGTGGGGGCCTTGAGGTCGGGCTGGCTGGCGGCGAATCGCTCGGTCTTCTCGATGCGCTGTTCGAGTTCGCGCACGGAGGTCAGGTATTCGTCGAGCTTCCGCTGGTCGGTGTGGCCGAGGTTGGATTTCATCCGACGGGCGTCTTCCATCACGAAATCCAGCACGCTCTTCTGGTAGTTCTGGCGCTTGGCGCGGGCCTCGGCGGATTCGCTGGCGGTGCGCCCGGCAAAGAGGCGCTCGAAGACCAGGCGAGGATCGACCTCGGGGGTCATGGGCATCGATTCAGAGCGCCAGGCGAGATTGTATTGGTAGGCGCAACTGTAGCCGGAGTCGCAAGCGCCGGCATTGCGGGCGCGGTCGCAGCTCAGTTCGAGCGAGGGAAAACGGGTGAGGCCACCGATTTTTTGCGCCGCAATCTGGTCCACCGAAATGCCGACCTTGATGTCCGCACCCGCGGTTTTGCGCGCCTGGCAGGCCGTGAGAAAGGTCGCGTTCGCGCGCGCGTGGTCGCCGGGGCCGTCGCCGTTGCCGCGGGCCTTGGTGTGGGCGAGACCGCTGAGGACGAGGAGGTCGCTTTTGAAATCTTTCACTGGCTGGAGAATGGCGGGCATCTCGTAATCGCGGCCCAGCGTCTTGGGCGTCCAGTCGGCCATGTTCGCGCCGTTGGGGATGTACACGAAGGCCAGGCGCTTGACGGGACCGGCGGGTACGCCGGGCACGGCCAGCAAGGGCGCGGGCAGCATGGCTTCGAGGGCGGGCAGCGCGACGAGGGTGCCGAGGCCGCGGAGGAAGGTGCGGCGGGGGAGGTGCCAAGATTTGTTCATAGGTTCAATGGGTTGCGAACGGCGCGAAAATAGCCTTGGAAGAGGGGGAAAACAACGGGGATTTGGGGGCGTGGGGAGTGATTCGTGATCTGTGATGCGTGATCGGTGAGGAGCCGGGCGCCGGGCGCGAGCTGGCGGGTCGTTTGGGGTTGGGGAGGA
>BJHT01000616.1 GCA_014193395.1 Verrucomicrobiota bacterium | reverse complement strand
CCCGCTCCTGTCACACCCCCGCCTCCCGAAAAACCCGGCCGAGATCCGCAAAATGCCGAGAAAACAGCCTCCCTCTTTCTGCCCCCATTTTTCTGCCGCCGTCCCCGCCCCATCTTTCTGCCCCCTATTTTTCTGCCAACTCCCGCGCGCAGAACCACAGCATCCGCGGCAAATGAAACGGCCCCTTCCACAACGTCCCCTTCGCCCGCGACGCCACCTTGCCATCGCGCCGCAAATACCCGAACCACTCGCCGAACTCCGGGTCGGGAAAATGTTGGAAACTCCAGTCATGCACCTGCCGGTGCATCGCCGCGTACCGCGCCTCCCCCGTCAGCTTCCACGCCAGCAACGTCGCGATAATCGCCTCGTTGTGCGGCCACCAGAACTTCATGTCCTGCCAATACTCCTGCACCGGCAGGCCCTTCAAATCCGTGAAATAAAGCAGCCCGCCAAACTCGTTGTCCCACCCGCGCGCCCACATCCAATCCAGAATCTGCGTCCCCACCCCGATCAACCGCTTGTCCCCGCGCAACCGCCCCTCGTGCATCAAAAACCACGCACACTCCAGCGCATGACCTGGGTTCAGCGTCCGCCCGTCAAAGTGATCAATCACACTCCCGTCGGGCGCGACATTTTCCATCAGCGCCTGGTGCTCCGGCTTCAGAAAATCCCGCTCAATCTCCGCGATGCTGAAATCAATCCACTCCGTACAACTCCGCCCGCTCACGCTCACGTCGCCCAGATTCGCCCGCAGCTCCTGCGCCGTCGCGATGCCGATCATGTGCGGCCCGATCCCCTTCATCGGCCGCGTCGCCTCGAACTTCGGCGGCATCACGCCCGGCGTGAAACTGTGATGCAGATACGTCGCAAAACACCGCTGCGCCTCCTCCGCCGCCCGCTGATCCCCCGTCGCCTGCGCGAACGCCGCGAAGGCAATCGCCGCAAACGATTCGCTGAACACATACCGCCGCATCCGCAACGGACGCCCCTCCCGCGTCACCGTGAAATACATCTTCCCGCCCGGCGAAAAACAGTGCGCCCGCAAAAACTCCACACAACTCCGCGCCGCCGCGAGCCACTCCCCCTCCCGTAGCCGCCGAGGTAAGGAGGCGGATTCCCCCGCGTTGCTCGTAGCCGTCCGCCTCCTCACGTCGGCGGCTACAGTGTTATGCAACGTCGCAGACATCCACGCCGCCCGCCCCTGAAACCACACCGACTTGTCCGTGTCCACCACCGTCCCGTCGCGATCCACCGCCGTCATGATCCCCCCATGCTCGCGATCCATCCCGTGCTTCAACCAGAACGGCGTTACATCACCCAGCAGCGCATTCCGATAAACCTCCGCGAGCGCGGCGCGACTGGCGGCATTGGTGAGATCAGTGGTCATAGCTTCGTTGGGAAAAGTAGTTAGTAATTAGTGATTAGTAGGGAACGGGTAACTCCAGTCATTGGGTATTCCACCAGTTACTTATTACTTGTTCCTTCCCACCTCGATCGCCCCCTCCCCTGCGACGGACGGTTCGGACATAAATCACTCATGTGCAATCCTCTCAATGTCTCCCAGCACCAATCCGATTCGAGTGCTGGTAACTTGGTGATCTCGCAGGTCGATACGGAGCACCCACAGCGGAACAACGAACGATTTGTAGCAAAAAACGTGCGCTCGGCATGCCGCTGTCCGTCCGCAGCTGTCACGGAGCGCGACTCCGAAACGACACCCTTCTGATTCACAAGCCCGTTTGCTTCCTCCCAGGTCATGCCCACCCGCACTTGTTTCCATGCTGCCGGCGGGCGACCAAAGACGGCGAAGAGAACCGCCAGCGCCGCGAAAGCGATGAGGAATTTTCGGGGACGTGTCATTTAGGAGAACAGTCAATTCCCCGAAGCTCCCCGTTTCGCCAACTCCGCCGCAAACCTCCGCCCAACCTCTAATGTTCCTGCCGCCGTGAAATGCGTGCGACCCGGCAGCAGCGTCTCCGCGCCCGCCGTATCAACATAGACACACAGCTTGTCCTTCGCCGCCAAAGCCTGCTGCGCGGCGATCACCTTGGGCATGAACGGATTCTTGTCGTTCCCGAACCGCGTGTTCACCGCGAGCAAGGCCACCAACTCCGGCGCTTCGAGGTCTTTCCGCAACGCCGCCAGCATCGCGCCGAGATTCTTTTCGTAATTTGCCGCGTCCGCCGCGTTCGCATCGCTCTCGCCCTGCACCCACAGCAGCGCCCGCAGCCGCAGCGTGATCCCCTTTTCCTTCGCCGCCGCCATTGCCGCCTTCGTCTCGCCCACCAGCGCGCGATAGCACGCCCCGGACGGACCCGCGTCCGCGGGGTTCCAATCCGTCCGCATCCCCGTGCCGCTGAACGCCGCCTTCACAATCGCC
>BJHT01000615.1 GCA_014193395.1 Verrucomicrobiota bacterium | reverse complement strand
CGGCCAAAGAGGATGTGCTCTCGCCGATCAAGGCCTTCATGCCCGGCCCGCAACGCGCCGCGTATGATGACGCCATCACGTTCCTGCGGGAGGAAGAGGCGAATTTTGCCGAAGTCCCGGCTGTCGAGGTGCAGCCGCTGCGGGATTTGGCCGCCTCCGCTCATCCGTATCGCGGCAATGCCGTTCCCAAGGCCAAGACGGCTGTCGCGAAACTGCGCGGCCTCCTGGCGGATCTGCTCAAGGCCGAGCGCGACCGGGCGCTCGCCACCGTGGACGCGCAATCGGCCCGCCTTCAGGCCATCGAGGACTTCAAGCGGCTGAACGAGGCCCACCGCACCCAAGTGCTGGCACTCACCGTGGAAGCCCGCGCCGCCATCCAGTCCGCCCGGTTCGTCACCGGCATCCGCGACCGGCTCCAGCGCTATCTCACGCAGGATTATCCCTCCCAATTAGCCCTGGCAGCACGACTTGCGGCTCCGCCAGTCTCGGAAAAACCCGGCGAGAAGAACCCGCCGCCCGCGCCAGCCGTCCGCTACACGCCGGCCAGCAGCCTGCGCCCGCAATGTAGTTTGGCTTACATCGCCACCGAGGCGGACCTCGATCAATGGCTCGCAGCCCTGCGCAAGGCGGCTCAGGCAGAATTGGAAAAGGGACACCGCATCAGCCTCTAAAATGCCTGCCCTCCAATCCATCACCGACGGCTTGCTGATCGACGCGATCCACCGCGCCACTCAGCGCGTGGTGATGATCGGACCGGGCGTCTGGCCGCCGCTGGCGAACGCCCTCGCGCAGGCTTGGCAGCGGCTGGGGCCCAAGGCCGTCACGGTCATCCTCGACGTGGACCCGGAGATTTGCCGCATGGGTTACGGCTCTTTGGAAGGATTGGAGATTGTGCAGAACGCCGCCGCCGCCGCAGGCGAACCCTTGGGCGGTGAGCCTGGTGTCCGCATCTGTGTGGTTATCGCCGACGACCAGACCTTTGTCTTCAGCCCAACCGCGCGCCAGTTGGAAGCGCCGCCGGGCGAATTACCCGTGGCCACCACCCCACAGCCGCAGTCCCAGCCAAAGGCGAACGGCATCGTGCTGGCCAAGCCGCCCGCCGCGTTGGAAACCGAATTGGGCAGCGGTCCCGACGGCGAAACGACGCGCACCTTGGGCTTGGATGTTTTGGACCAGCAGAAACTGACGGCAGTGAAACAGGATCTGGCCCAAAATCCGCCCAAGAACTTCGACCTCGCCCGCTCGGTCAATGTTTACAATGCCCGCATCCAGTTTGTGGAACTTCATGTGGGCGGCTATCGCATTTCGCAGCACACGGTGACCTTGCCGAAGCATCTGGTCAGTGTCGCCCGCAAGAACAAGGAACTCGCCCGCAAGATTGATAGCGCCGTGAATCTCATCGACGGGGAGGATCCATTGGTGGGGCGGAAAGATGTGGCGGATAAAAAATTATTCGGACCGCCCAATGTTTCCCAGGCCACCATTGAGGCGATCCGGAATGACATCGAGGAAAAATTCCTGCGCCCGGTCACGGGCGTTGGCAAGATCATCCGCCGGCGCGACATTGAAAAGTTTGAGGCCGCGGTCGTTAAATTGAAATCGGCGCTGCTCATCTTCTCCAACTTATTGAAGCAGGCGCTCGCGGCGCAGTATCGGAAAACCGCCGAGGATATTGCCGACACCATTCTCCCCGAGGTTCTCCAGCAACTCCCGGAAACTTGGGTGCGGCAGCTTGGCCCGGCCCCCAAACCTGAGCATGTCCGCTTTCGCATCATTGACGATTGGCTCTACTCCTTCGGCGATCCCGATAAGCGTTGTGAGACCATGAAAGTCTCCTATGTCTTCAAGGACGTGACCTACGACATGCTTAAGGACGAGGAGTTCGTGAAAATGATGGATGCCTATTTTAACGAGCCGCCGATGCTAGAAGAATTCAGCGCCGCCAAGGAACGTCCGTCGGCACCTCCGGCACCGCCAAAACCGCAAGCGACTTTCTTCGACCAGAATAATTAATTTTGATGAACACCTCCGCCCTCAAGACCTTCGCACCGTCCGTCCGCCGCCAGCTCATGGAGGCGGTCACGCGCAAGCTCGACTTCGCGCTCTCCGCCCAGACGCCCGATTTTCTCACTACCTACGCGCCGCAGGTGGCGGCGTTGCGCAAACTCGAAGCGGCGGATCGCTCCGGCCTCATCGAGCGCGTCGCATACACCTGGTTCAACCGCCTCGCCGCGCTCCGCTTCATGGACGCCCATGGCTGGCATCCATTCCGTGCCCGCGTCCTCACGCCGGCCAGCGCGGCGGAGACGCAGCCCGAGCTGCTCAAGCTCACCCGCACCGGAGCCTTGCCCGAGGAACTGAAGTCCCACACCAAACCCACCCGGCTC
>BJHT01000614.1 GCA_014193395.1 Verrucomicrobiota bacterium | reverse complement strand
TTGAGCGCAATCGGATGGGGACGATGTTTGGAGTGCGGTGACTGGTCACCGCTTTCCCGAGGCGACTTGTCGCCGTCGAACTAACGGACGCGCAGATGTGGAACGGGGCGTTCACGGCTCGCGCCGGCGGTGGCGTGCGCGCGTGATCGGATTCGTCCTGAACTTCGACGGCGACCAGTCGCCTGCGCGAAAGCGGTGACGAGTCACCGCACGCCAAAACGCGGCGGTCAGTTTTCATCCGTGTTCATCCGTGTGGTTGAAAATTTCCCTCTGCGACTTCGTGGATCACCGGGGCGGGCCTTTGAGTTCGCCGATGCGTTTTTCGAGGGAGCGGAATTCGGGCGAGCCGGGGGCGGCGAGCTGGCGGGCGGTTTCGAAGTGTTTGATGGCGTCGTTGGTGCGCTGCCGGCGGAGGGCGATCTCGGCGAGGCCGATGGGGGCGGAGGTCAGGTTGGGTTCGAGGCGGCGGAGGGCGTCGCAGTCGCGCTGGGCGAGGTCGAGGTGGTTGAGGTTGAGATGGGCGATGCTGCGGTTGAGCAGCGCGGGCGCGTGGTCGGGACGTGCGCGCAGCAGCGTGTCCAGCGGCGCGAGGGCCTTCTCGTATTGTTTCAGTTCCACGAGGATCGCGCCTTTGTTCAGGAGCGCGCGCTGGTTGTTGGGCGTGAGGCTGAGTTCGCGCTCGACGGAGACGAGGGCGTTGGTGAAGCGCCGCGAGAAGATGTTGAGCTTGGTCTGCGTGGCGGGCACGCGGGGATCGCGCGGGAATTTTTCCAGGGCGGCGGCGAGCAGTTGGTCGGCGGCGGCGGAATTGGTCTGGTTGTAGAGCGCCACGGCCTCGGCGCAGGTGAGCGTGATCTGATTCGTGCTGATGAGCAGCGCCTGCGCCGAAGCCGTGCGGGTGTCGCGAATCAGCTCGAGCGCGAGGTCGGGCAGCCGCGCCTGGGTGAAGACATCCGCGAGGCCGACGCGGGGATCGAAGGCCTCGGGGTCGAGGGCCTGGGCGCGGAGGAACTGCTGCGCCGCCTGTCGTAGCAGGCCGCCCTTGGCGAAGGCTTCGCCGATCTGCGTGCAGTAGCGCGGCTCGTCGATGGGGCCGTGGGCATTGAGGATCACCGCCCAGGTGCGCTGGCGTGCGAGCTTCTGGTCGGTGGCGGGATCAGCGGCGACGGGTTTTTCGCGGCCGCCGCGGAGCTTGCGGTTGACGGTGAGATTGACCGCGGCGACGGCGTTGTCGGGATTGATGGCGAGGGCGCGGGTGAAATGTTTTTCCGCCTCGGCGAGCAGACCGGCGCGCTGAAGCTCGACGCCCCACGAATTGAGCGCCTGCGAATAGCTGGCGGAAATGATGGCCTGGCTGCGTGGCGCGGTCGGGCCGGTCTTGCCAAAGCCGCCGAGCGATTCGTCGGCGCGTTTCCAGAAGTCCTCGTTGTAGGCGACCTCGGGCGCGGTGAGCGGCGGCGCGAGGACGGCGTCCTGCATTTTGGGATTGAGCTTCGACCGTCCCGGCGCGGCGATTCCGGCGGTGCTCGCAGCACTGCCGGTGGCGGCTGGTGAAGGATAGGGAATCAAACGGCTGGCCAGGCCGTTGGGGCGACACTGGAGGGCTTCAAAGAGCTGGCTGCCGTGCGTGGCGTGAAGGTGAAAAAGCGCGTTGGTGACCGCGAGGCGGGTGAGGATTTGCGTTTGGAGCGATTGCGGGAGCGAGTTGGTCGGGAGCTTGCCGCCGAAGAGATCGGGCCACAGCGCCGGCGCGCGGCGCTGGAGCATCTGATGGTACGTCGGCACGCCGAGGGAGCGTTTGTCCACGAGCAGATTCTGGCTGGCGAGCGCGGGGTTGGCGGCGGCCATGAGGACGAGCCATGAGGCGTCGTCGGCGAGGATGATGGTTTTTTCCGGCGGGACGGATTGGGCGAGATGACCGGCGAAGCGGCGGAGCGCGGGACTGTTCTCGGCCTGGATGGACGGCAGATTACGGAGGAACAGCGCGGTGGGCACGCCGACCGAGGCGACGAGGACCGCGCCCACGACGACGGCATAGCCGAGCTTGAAAATGCCTTTCGGTCGTTCCCACGCATTTGGTTTTTCCTCGCCAAAAACGAGCAGCAGGTACCCGCTGAAGTAGCCGATGCTCAGCGCGCCGAGGTAATAAAACGGCAGGAACGGCAGCCCGTAGCCGAGCGCGCGCGGGCTGAACACGGGGTTGAAGGCGACCGCCGTGCAGGCCGCCAGGAACACGGTGTGGACGATGTAGAACATCACCGTGGTGATGCGGTTGCTCAGCGCGTTGGAGTCGCCGAGCGACGCGGCCCAGCGGATGCCCATCATGAACAGCGGCAGGATCGCGGTGAGCGACAGGAGCAGCGCGCGGCCCTTGGGATATTGGAAGAGGAGATTTT
>BJHT01000613.1 GCA_014193395.1 Verrucomicrobiota bacterium | reverse complement strand
TCTTCACCAACGACCTAGGCTTCATCGCCATCGCCGAAAACGGAAAGCTGCTCGGCTACAATCTCACCGTCGGCGGCGGCATGGGCCGCAGTCATGGCAACGAGATGACCTATCCGCGGCTCGCCGATGTGCTCGGCTACTTCCCGCGCGAGCACGTCGTGGAAATTGCCAAGGCCGTGCTCACCGTCCACCGCGATTTCGGTGACCGCACCGACCGCAAACACGCGCGCCTCAAATACGTCGTGCAGGAACGCGGCGTGGACTTTGTTCGTGGCGAAATTGAAAAGCGCGCCGGCGTGTCGATCGAACCCGCACGCCCGTACCAATTCACTTCCTCCAACGATTCCTACGGTTGGCACCAGGCCCTCGACGGCACCCACTTTCTCACGCTCTTCGTCGAGACCGGCCGGGTGAAGGACACCGACACCCAACGCCAAAAAACCGCGCTGCGCCGAGTCGCCGAGCAGTTCCCCAAAATCGAATTCCGCCTCACCGGCAACCAAAACGTCCTCCTCGCCAACGTCGGCCCCGTCGAAAAAACGGCCATCACCGCGCTCCTCGCCGAGCACGGCGTCCGCACCGAAAATCAGACCACCCTCCTCCACGGCAACTCCATGGCCTGCCCTGCGCTGCCCACCTGCGGCCTCGCGCTGGCCGAGTCCGAACGCATGTTGCCCGGCCTCGTGGACCGCATCGAAAAACTCTGCGCCGATCTCGGCCTCGGCACCGAAGAGATCATCATCCGCTCTACCGGTTGCCCCAACGGCTGCGCCCGTCCCTACATGGCCGAAATGGCCTTCGTCGGCAAAGCCCCCGGCCGCTACCAGCTCTGGCTCGGCGGCAACGCCGCCGGCACGCGCCTCAACCGCCTCTTCAAGGACGTGGTGAAAGACCCCGAAATCGAGTCCGAACTCCGGCCGCTCCTTACCCGCTTCGCGACGGAACGCACTGCGGGCGAGCGCTTCGGCGATTGGTGCGATAGGGCAATATTGAAGGAACAGGCTGCAATCAACTGAAGCTACGAGTAGTAAAGGCGTTTTCTGAGCAAGAGTGAGTATGGGCAAATTACACAAAGCAATTTGTGCTCGTGACATTGAGCCAAATAGAGATGCTGCGGATGTAATCTGCGCGGCGAAGGAAGTCATCAGTCTAGTCGCAGGCTCGAGCATTCGGATACAATACCAACGTCACATTATTGATTCGATGTTATGGCGGATTGCGATTGCCCCGTTTCGTCACAAGCGAAAGCTAAAAAAGTTGGATAAAGAAAACGGTGAGTTTCTTGAAGGAGACAAGACGGCCTGTCGTTATTGCACCAAAGAGGCACTCGCAATCCTTCAAAGTGGAAGCTCGAAGGATGTCCAACATGAGCATGTGTTCGGGAAGAAGTGGCTGATTAAACGAATTCTTGAACTTGCGAAGCAGAAGGATGCCAATGGCAGGATTTCCGATTTCATTGACCAAAACGTCATCGCCTGCTGTGTCACGAAGGACGAGCACAAACGACTGGTTTCAAACCCAGAGGCCGGTTGGACACGTTACAAGGAAGCCAAGGGCGGTCCAATCGAAGTAAGTGATAGGAGACAGAGTGACCCGAACCACCCAAGCAGATGAAAACATCTTCCACATTTGACAAACGCCCCCGCCGCCTGCCCATCACCACTGACCCGGAAGTCCGGAGCGGTGAGCCGTGCTTCACCGGCACGCGCGTGCCCGTCAGTAGTCTGTTCGTAAACCTTGAGGGCGGCGTTAGTCTCGACGAGTATCTTGACGCCTTCCCAGCCGTGAAGCGCGCGCAAGCGCTCGCCGTATTGGAGTTTGGTCATCACGCCGCGTTGGAAGCCGCACCCGTGAGATGAAGGTGCTGCTCGACCATTGCGTGCCGCGTCCGCTCCGCCGGCACCTGCCCGGACACTCTGTTAAGACCGCGTTTGAGATGGGCTGGGCCTTGGTGAAAAACGGCGACCTGATTCGCACTGCTGAAGTTCATTTCGACGTGCTCATCACCAGCGACAAGAACCTGCGCTATCAACAAAATCTGAAGCATCGGAAACTCGCGATAATTGAACTGCCAACAAACTATCTGCCCGCCGTGCTCGAACTCGCTCCACGCATCCGTTCCGCGTTGGATCGGATTAGACCAGGCGCTTACATCGAGCTGAAAGCTCACCGATGACTACCGTGGACTCCAACGCTTCCTAGACCATGACCTGGGTTGACGAACTCACACCGGAACAACGGGACCGATGGAACGACCGCTCGCGGGAGCCGTTCCACCTGTTTCAAACCATCGACGAAGGACTGTCCGCCCCGTCCGACTTCTGGCGCAGCCGGACGCCCGAGGAGCGGATGGAGTATTTGGAACACACGCGCTGGGTGATTTTCGGCGAAGAAGCAATAAACGCCCCGTTTGTCCGCTGTTACGG
>BJHT01000612.1 GCA_014193395.1 Verrucomicrobiota bacterium | reverse complement strand
GCCGAGCGTGGTCAGGGCCGCCGCGACGACCGCCACGCACCACACGGGAATCTGGGAGAGGGAATTCGTTTTCATAAACACGTCACGTCATGTTTTCAGTTGTTGGGGCGTCGGTGCCGGCGGCGAAGTTTCGCCCCGGCGTGCCGACGCTTCGTATTGGGTTAGTTTCTGCAACGGGGATTCTGTTCAATCTTCGGCGGCGGGGCGGAGCGCGACCGGACCGCGGGTGCAGCGGTGTAAGGCAAAGGGAGCGATGAAATGTTCGGGAGCCTTTCGCCATGCGGGCGCGCTGCGGGCGGGGACCGCCCGCGCTCCGACCGCACAAACACGGCTCAAAACACCCACGGAATCAGGCGTCGGGTCGCGGCCGAGTAGTCCGCGTACTCGGGGAATTTCAGCCGCAACCATTCTTCCTCGCGGCGGGATTTGGCGAGCAGCACGGCGGCGAGCAGGGGTGTAACCAGCAGCGCGGCGGCGCTCTGCCAGAGCAGCGCCCAGCCGAGCGACGCGAGCACGAGGCTGCCGTAGAGCGGATGTCGCACCCAGCGGTACACGCCCGTCCGCACGAGCTGCGCTTGCGCCAGCGGCTGCGGATACGGCGTGCGATTCGCACCCAGCGCCCGCACGCCCGCGATCCCGAGCGCGCCGCCCGCGACGAACAGCACCGCGCCCACGGCGACGCTCGCGGGTTGATGCCACTGGCCGGAAAACACGGGGCCGAGCACAACGACGGCGACGCTGAGGACGTTGTGCGTGACGACCCAGAGGCCGCCTTTGGTGATGAACGATTCGGACATTGGAAATTGTTAACGGTGTTGCGCGCGCGAACCCGCGGCTCCCGCGCGGGGTGTTTCCCGAGTTTGTTGGAAAAATGGTTTCCGTTCCAGCCTCGGTTGTCGCCCGCCGCGGGCCGCCCCGGAGAGCGCCCGTCCTCGGGCGCAGCGAGGTGGAGCGCGGTGCGGCCTTCGTTGATCCACGCGGCCGGTGCGGGTGGACGTCGCTGCGGCCGGGGACGGCCGCACTCCGCGGGAGCGTGCCGGAGTGCGCCCGTCCTCGGGCGCAGCGGGGTGGAGCGCGGGGTGGGCCTCGCCAATCGAGCCGCGCCGTGCGTGCGGGCGTTGCTGCGGCCGGGGACGGCCGCACTCCGCAGGAGTGTGCCGGAGTGCGCCCGTCCTCGGGCGCAGCGGGGTGGAGCGCGGGGTGGGCCTCGCCAATCCAGCCGTGCCGTGCGGGTGGACGTCGCTGCGGCCGGGGACGGCCGCACTCCGCGGGAGCGTGCCGGAGTGCGCCCGTCCTCGGGCGCAGCGGGGTGGAGCGCGGGGTGGGCCTCGCCAATCGAGCTGCGCCGTGCGTGCGGGCGTTGCTGCGGCCGGGGACGGCCGCACTCCAAGGCTGGACCGAGTTTCCCATCGCTCCGTGCGCGGGCCGACGCTAGAACCGGCGGCGTGAACCTGGGCACCATTCTGCGGTTTCAGTTCGGCGAGGCGAAGGCGATTCGCGAAATCGCGGAGAGCCGCAGCGCGGCGGGCGTCGGCGTGGTGCTGGTGTTCACTGCGGCCATCGCGCGGAACTACGATCAGAAGTTCCTCCTCGAATCGCCGTGGATTATCGGGCCGCTGGTGGTGTCGCTGATCTCGGCATTTTTCATCTACGCATTCATCCGCGGGTGCTGCCTGTGGGTGATTTATCCGAAAGGCGAGCCGGTCGGGTTCTGGTCGCAGTTCCGTCGGTTCCTGCCGTTGTTTTGGATGACTGCGCCGCTGGCGTGGTTGTATGCGATTCCGGTCGAGCGATTTCTCGATCCGCTCGCTTCGGCGAAGGCGAATCTGGCGCTGCTCGCGGTGGTGGCGTTGTGGCGGGTGGTGCTGCTGGCGCGGGTGTTGTCCGTGCTGCACGGCGTGGCGTGGCCGCTGATGCTTTTGTGGGTGATCGCGCCGGCGTGTGTGGAGGTCATGGCCATTTCGATGTTCGGCGGGCCGATGCTCGAACGAAAGATCATGGCGGGCATGGCGGGGATTCAGTTGCCGCCCGAAGAACTGTTCATGATACGTGCTGCCAAGTTCGCAGCGAACGGGGCGTTCATCGTGGGGGCTGTGGCGTTCCTCGGTGCGCTTGGGTTGCAGCAATGGCCGCAGCTCAGACGTGGGTTGGAAGCGCGCCCATTGCCTGCGCCCGCGATCGGCGGTGGGCCGTGGAAAGCGCTCGCGGCGGTGGTCGTGGTGTGGATTGCGGTCGCGATTTTTCCGCAGCGGGAGGTGTGGCGGCATTTCCAATTGGAGCGCTTGATCGAGGCGAAAGATTACCGCGAGGGGCGTAAGACAAAATTCTGGTCAGTGCGGTATTCCGGTGCTTTTCGTTGCTAAGTATATGTTTATGGCATATACATTCCCCCAATGAAACCCAAACCCACTCCCGAAGCCATCCTCCACGACCTCG
>BJHT01000611.1 GCA_014193395.1 Verrucomicrobiota bacterium | reverse complement strand
CTCTCCGGTCGCCCGGGCTGTTCGGCCTCGGATGGCATGACGGGTTCCGCCACTTGTGGTGCCGCCTGGGCGGGGCGTGGCGGTGGTGCTACCACTTCCTGCGGTGACCAGGACCCTCGGCGCATTCCGCGACCGTTGATCCAATCGTCCGGCGCTGGGGAAGGGACCGCCATGTTGTTCGGTCGCGGTTCCGCGCACCCGGTACGTTGAGGGCACGATCCATGACCAAGCGGCGCACTGGCGGGAGGGCTCGGGCAGGTTCGGCGACGTCTCCCGTCGCCGGCGTCCTGTCATGAGCGAGGCCGCCGCCACCGAGACGGTCCGGCAACGGGGGCTGATCACCGTGCTGGTGATCTTCTCGACCACGATCCAGGCCCTGGACGCCACGATCGCCAACCTTGCGCTGCCGTATATGCAGGGCAGCCTGAACGCCACCATCGACCAGGTGGCCTGGGTCCTGACCTCCTACATCATCGCCACCGCCATCATGACGGCGCCGATGGGGTGGTTGGCCAACCGGTTCGGCCGCAAGCAATTGCTGATCCTGTGTCTGGTCGGGTTCGCGATTTTCGTAACTCCCAAGCGCCCCACCGTGAGCAAGAAAGGCGCTCGTGGAGGTACGGCGGGGCCAGCGTTATCCGGATAAAGCGAGGATGAGTGAAGCCGGCGTGGTTGAGAGGGCCGTGAGAAGATTCCAACCTTGTTTCCGGGCGGTGGAGAGGACGGACCGGATCGTGGCGAAGGTTTCGGCGCCTGATTGGGTGCGAAAGCCGCCGGATATTTTCATCTTTACTTTCATCATCCGGATGTCCTGCTCGGCCTGATTGTTGGTGAAGGGAACAGCGAAGTCGAACAAGAACCGTAACACCTCGGTCTTGAAGTCACGCAGGCGGACCAGCAGATTGTGACCGGGACGCCTGGCTGACTTGCCACGCGCGCCAGGGCGCCGCCCCAGCGCGGGCTGCTGTTCGTGGAACGCAAGCCCGCGTAGAACGATCGCATCGTAGACGGCCACGATGCGCCGCGAGGCACGCTCGGCCACCACGCTTTGGCCTTGCTCCGCGGCGCGCCGGACGGCGCGGGCGGCGGTCACCAGCAGCCGCGACATCTTCTTCGCCCACGGCTCTTTCTCGATGTCGATCAGCGCTTTCAGTTCACGCAGGTGGTGGGCGTTGCACAGAGCGTGCGCGACATCTTTCAGGGAGAAATACGGCTTGAAGTGATCATGCACGATGACGCCGCCTTGCAGGGACGTCAAAACCGCGCCGCGCTTTTCCGACACGCGGTAATGGGTCAACGCCACCGTCGAGGCGGTATGCAGCCACTGGGTTTTGCTGCTGATGCGGAACCCGGTTTCATCCAGATTTCGCACCGCCGCCTTGGCCACCAAGGCTGAGATATGCGCCACGACCGGCGCCAGTTCTGCGGCTTTCTTCTCGCCCCAGGCGACGATGCTGGCCGGACACAGACGCCCGGCACCAAACAGGTCTTGCATGATGGCGCCGACGCGATCCTCGGGAACCAGATGCTGCACATTCAGATAGACCGCCGCCGCCTTAATCCGGGGACCATACTGAACATGCGCGCTCACCGCCGGCGGAAACGCCGCCTTCGTCACGCCGCGGCAACCGGCACAGGTGTAGATGTGGGCTTGATGCTCGGTTACCTCCAGCCGAGGCTGCGGCATATCGAACACCTGTCGCTTCTCCATCCCCGTCGCCATCCCCGCTGTGAGGCCGGCCTGGCAATGCGCGCAATGGGTCACTTCATGGCGTTCGATCTTGTCCGGTTCAGCCACCGGACGCAGCGTGTCGCCCTGATGCCCGGGCTGCCCGCCGCTCTGCTTGCCTGACACCCCGCGCAGGCTGCCCGCGATCCGCGGCTTCTTGCTTAACCCGTCACTCGACGGCGGCTTGCTGCTGTTGGAGCTGTTCTTGCCCAACTGGCGGCGCAGATCGGCGACTTCTTGCTTCAGGGCGGCATTCTCCGCACGCAACTCAGCAAGTTCTCGCTGAAGCCCTGCGATCAACGCACGCACATCGGGAGGCAGTTCCATCCCGACGTTGACTCATGTTCCCGCTCCGCACGCAATCAGCTTCAAGCGCGGACGCGAAAACAGGAACCCATTGTTGCCAATCGGACTCACCCAGGGGGTGCTTGGGAGTTACGAATACTTTCAGGTGTCCAGCGCGCGGGACGGGTTCGAGGCTTTGCGTGAGGCGGTGGCCTGGCAGCCGGACCTGATCCTGCTCGACATCATGATGCCCGGCATGGACGGCTACGAATGCTGCCGCCAGCTCAAGGCCGACCCCGCGACCTTGCACATCCCCGTCGTGATGGTGACCGCCCTCGGAGAGCCGAGCGAACGGTTGCGCGGGCTGGAGGCGGGGGCCGATGATTTCCTGACGAAGCCGGTTGAGTATGACACGCTCATGGCTCGCGTCCGCAGCCTTGTGCGGCTCAA
>BJHT01000610.1 GCA_014193395.1 Verrucomicrobiota bacterium | reverse complement strand
AGTTGCGCGCGTGGCAGCGCGACCGCAATCAATCCGCCACCAACATCCGCTGGCAGTTCACCACCGCAGACGCACGCACTAAACTCATCAAGCTTTACCCATCAATGAACGAGTGACAGAGCACTAGGCAGCGGGCTGCTGGAGCTCGGCCTGGCTGATGACGCGGAACGGAATGCGGGCAAGCACATTTCCGTCGAAATGGACGGCGAAGTGATAGTTGCCGGCCTTCTGCACGGTGCCTTGGAGCGGCTGGATCATGTTCTGGGTCGAGAAGCCCTTCGTCCCGGGAGGCATGTTCACCTTCAGCTCGGCCTCATTCGGCGGCTGTTCGCCGGCGACGCCGGAGTCGTCGGTGAGGCGGATGGAGAATTTGTGGGTGCCATGGTCTTCGGCGGTGAACGAGAAACGCAGGACGAGCGTGTAGGCAAAACCTGCGGGGAAGGCTTGCGCAATGACGGCATCAAACGCGCCGAGCACGTTCAGTTTGCCTTGGTTTTCGACGGCGGTATCACAGAGGGTTGCAACGAGGAGTTCCATAGAGGGCGGGATAGCTACCGGGAATTTTTTGCGATACAAGTGGAATGATTAGGAAAGCGCGCATTTTACCGCCGGGGGGATTTGGCGGCGTGCGGGGCGGTCGTGAGTCGGTGTGGCCAGGGTGCTGCTTGGGCGGGGAAAGTTCTCAGTTCTCAGTTCTCAGTGGTCGGATGTCTTGAATCCGACCACTGAGAACTGAGAACTGAGAACTCTACCGCCCGCTCACCGCAGTGCTCGATCTTTCGCGCTGCATTTTGAAAGTGAACGGCCTCGCCGCCGGGAAATATCGCGTGAGCATCGAGGGCAAACCCGCCGGCACGCTCGACGCCGACGAACTCGCCGCAGGCTGGAACGTCACGTTCGGCAGCGACGGCCAGCCGGGCCCCGAGCTTTTCGTCGCCGACAAGCTCCACCCGAGCGCCGAGGGCTACAAGATCCGCACGAAGCCGCTGCGCCCGGCGCTCGATCCAAAATAGCGCGCCGCACCGGATTCGAGAATCGCCACGGAACGCTGATGAATGCGGGGCTGCACGCCGGGATGTGATTCGTCCAATGAGACGACGGCCCATTTTGGAACCACGAATGGACACGAATGGAGCGGAGCGCAGCCCGTTGCAGCCCGCGCGTGATTCCGAAATCCCATTTGTGTCAGTTCGTGTCCATTCGTGCTTTCAACCCGCTCGAACGACGACCTGACCGAGCGGCGGATTGCACACCAGCCCCGCGCGAGCTATCCACGCGCACCCATCCACCGTGACCATCGCCCAGACCTTTCAAACCCCTAAGTTAGCTTTGAGTCATGGCGGAGTGGGCGTGTGTTGGGGCAGGGCGTCGGTCGCCATGACCTCAAAGGTAACACTGGAACCCACACTGCTGCACCACCAGCACGCCTGTTCGAGGGCTGCATATTACCCCTCGGTGCCTTTCATCTCGCACCAGTTCCAGCCCCGCGACGCGTCCCTTGCCGCTGGCAAATTCATCCGCCTCGATGCCGAGGCGTTGGCGCAGCACGACGAAGATGCGTGCGGCAGGCGAGCATAAGAACCTAATATAGTATCGTGCGGGCGGTTGTTCCCAGTGACGGTCGAACCGTGTCCATGTCCGAAATCCAATTCTCCAGACCCACTCATTCCCCGGTGCAAATCCAAGGCTCAAAAACAGATCGCAACCATCACGGTAAGTTCCCAGGGCGGTCGTGTGGGCACATCACCCGGCGTTCATTTCTCACCGCTGCGGCTTCGCTGCCATTCGCCATGTCTGGGCTGTCGGGGCTGTCCGGTCCAGCCGTGGCTGCCACACCGCGTCGTGCGGGCAAGGCCAGGGCGGTGATACTGGTCTGGCTGTGGGGAGGTCCTCCGCAGATGGATACGTTCGACCCGAAGCCCGACGCCCCCTCCGGGCATCGCACGCCGTTCTCGACGATTCCCACGCGCACGCCGGGTGAGCATTTCACCGAGCTGCTGCCCCGGCTGGCCTCGCGAAGCAACATGCTTTCGGTCGTTCGCACGACAATGCTGTTCGCTGACCACAATCCGCTGCCGCTAAGCGGCCAGGGAGGCCCGGCTGCCCTGAAAGACGAGCCGAGTTTCGGCGCCATCGTCGCCAGGCATTTCGGGGCCGATATTCTGCCGCCGTTCATCTCCATCAGTCCGCCGGGCACATCATCAGGGGCGGGTTTTTTGGGCGGGCCCGGCACGGGCGGCGGCAGGTTTGGCCGCGCTTACGATCCGTTTGAAATCAAATGCAACGCCCTTGCGCAGATCGATCTTCCGAAGGAAATGCAACTGGGTGATGGCATGTCGCCCGCCCGACTTTCCAACCGGCGAACCCTGCTGCGTGACTTCAACGCCGCCAAGCGGGTGGTGGAGGCACAGGCGGCCACCGACCACGAGCGGGTGTTTGAGTCCGCATACCGCATGCTCTCCGCCCGCGATGCATT
>BJHT01000609.1 GCA_014193395.1 Verrucomicrobiota bacterium | reverse complement strand
CGCGTGTCATATCGGCGCTCATGGTCCTACTCCTTTCGGCGCGGTTCGCACGCCACGCCACTTGTGCGACCAGAGCCGTTCGGGATCGGCGAGTCCGGCGAAGAGCCGGTCCGACAGGCGCGCGCGGGGCAGTTCGATGTTGGGGATGTTGTTGGGCTGGAAAAATCCCGGTGCCTCAACCGCTCCGCGCAGCCGTTCGAGGTTAACTGACGAGTAGTGGGTGCACCTCACTCCAGAACCCATGGCATCAGCCTGTGGCCAGTCCGCGGGCAGCGCTGTCGAGCCAAGGCCGTGTGTGCCCTTGAAATGCAGACCTGGCGCGCACGCTGTGACCGTCCGCTCGCACTGCGGGTCGCCCTTGAATGCATCCCAATCAACCCCGCCGAAGCCGCCGACGCCCCAGTAGGAATGGCCGAGTTCTTCGGGGACCGGTTCGCGCGGACCGCGCACTGCCTTCTCGAGTTCCAGTTCCGTCATCGGACGCAGGCCGGCCCATGCGGCGAACGTGGCTCCATCGGCCCAGGATAGACCGAAGCAGCCAGGCCCGCCGCGTTGTCGTCCCGGCGTGCTGGTGTAGCCGCCCTTGGGGTCCTTCAAGACGCGACCATTCACCCCGGAGTAAACAACGTGGTTGAGGACGCACCGCTCGAATCCGGCATACCGCTCTTCCGCCAGTTTCGGGTCGAGCGTATTCAAAAAGTCGGCATACTGGGCCGGGCTGATTTGGAATTTCATGCAATAGAAGTGGGCGTAGCCGTCGGGATACGCGGCAGGAATTTCACCCCCATCGACGAGCGGGCCGCCGTGGTTCCCGGCCCAAAGCTGCCCTTGCTTTTTTCCGGTCGCGATCGGGCCGGGGCCTGTGACGCGGTAGGGCTTGCTCTTGTCCGTACCATCGGTGTGCTGGTGAAAGCTGCCCACCTCCGGGCCGCCAGCGCCAAGGGAGAACGGACCCTCGGGCACGTAAACCATCTGGACGGCGATCGCGCGGATGCTGCCTTTGCTATCGGCTGCGATGCCTTTGAGGGCGTTGGCGTCGCAGACCACGGTGACGCGGCTGGCATCCAGCGGTCCGCTGCCGTGGGCGGCGCGGCGGATGAACGCGCCGGTGAAGCCATCCGGGCCATCCGGCACGATGATATCCACCTTCGTGCCACCGTCGGCCTGGCCGTATCCGGTCGGGTTCACGACCCGGTCAGCGACCAGTTTCACATGCTGCCATGCGGCGGGGTCGCCGGACCGTGCCTTGAAGAATACCCAGGCGGCGTCGTGATTGTGCTCGGAGCGCCAGGATTCCTTCCATGATACATCGAACGAGATCGTTGCGGTTTTTGCGTCCCGCGGTGTCACCGTGACGCTCCCGAGCACTACCGCGTGGTTATCCCAACCGCTCGACGGAGGCCGCACTACCGTCCCGCCTTTGTCCGAGAAAGGCGTCGCGACGACTCTTTCCTGCGGCTTCAATTCGAATGGGACGATTTTTGCCGTGCGGACGCCTCGGAAACCGACCTGCTGGTTGGAATGACGATTTCGAGCCGGCAGAAGAGGTGCGGTTGCATTGATGGCTTCGCGGTCCGACGTTCGCAGATCCGCATACCTTCCGCGCATGCTGCCTCCGCGCGCGCCGAATCCCCAGCCCCAATCCTCCGGCGTCCTCAGATTCTCTCCTTTGCCGACCGTTGCGAATGGGGCGGGCCATGCGCCGTGCGTGCCGGCGAACCGACGGCCGGCGATGTTGCCAACCGTCACGACCCGCTCACTGAGGTTGCCGCTCAACTCCATGATTCCCCAGTAGGAGGCACCCGCGGCGACACGGTCGCTCTCTGGCGTGGCGAAGATGCCCCCGCGCGGGTTCTGATTCAGGGCGTCAGCAGGAGCGCCACCCTTGGCATCTTTGCGAACCGCGCCGCTCCAAACGGCGTTGCCGCGGGTGGCATCGGGGCCATTCTCTCCCATCCAGGAAATGCCTTCGTCGGAACCGCCGGCATTGGTCACCGCGTAGCCGTCATGTGGGCCAGTAGCTTTTTTGCTGGTGTTGGAACCAGCAATCGCCGCCGTCCCCCAGGTAAATTCGTCCGCCACCGGCCGCAATGGTCCGCGGGCTGATTTCTCGAATTCGAGTTCCGTCATCGGCCGCAGGCCGGCCCACGTGGCGTAGCGTGTATGTTCATACCTCACCAGCCCGGAACAAGGCCTGTGGGGAGTCGCCGTCGTGTAAATCGCAGATGCGCCTGGCTTATCGGGCGTCCCACCCTTGATTCCGTTGTGGGTGATGTCTTTTTCCGTGAACGGAAGGATCTGGCCCGGCTTGCCATTATGCCCGAGATTTGCTGGAAGCTGGTCGGCGGAGGGAAGTGTATTGAGGTAGTCCACATACTGCCCCTCGGTGAGTTCGTGCCTCATGCAGTAAAACGCGGCGTATCCCTTTGGGAAACGGGCCGACAGCGTCTTCAGGATGCCGCTCGCGAAGTCATCGGTCCGGAGCATGATCCC
>BJHT01000608.1 GCA_014193395.1 Verrucomicrobiota bacterium | reverse complement strand
CACCCCTTCACCCCCCCCCCCCCATGCACCCCACCTCCCCCGCCCCCGGAAACTTCTGCCATCGCACCCGCCGCGAATTCCTCTGGGAAGCCGGCGCCGGCTTCACCGGCCTTGCCATGACCGGCCTACTCACCCTTGACAACTTCTTCACCCCCGCCGCTACCGCCGCGCCCACTGCGCCCCTCGGCAATCCCCTTGCGCCCAAGAAATCCCACTTCGAGGCCAAGGCCAAGAGCGTCATCTTCCTCTTCATGTACGGCGGCCCCAGCCAGGTCGATACCTTCGAGCACAAGCCCGAACTCTACAAACTCGACGGCAAAACCATTCCCGTGAAAACCTTCGGCCGCGGCGGCAAAAAGAACGAGGGCCGCGTCGTCGGACCCAAGTGGGCCTTCAAACCCTACGGCAAATGCGGCAAGCTCGTCAGCGACCTCTTCCCCCACCTCGGCACCTGCGTCGATGACATTGCCTTCATCCACTCGATGGTCGCCGACTCACCCATCCACGGCTCCGCGATGCTCCAGATGAACACCGGCAAAGTGCAATCCGGCAGCCCCTGTCTCGGCTCGTGGGTCAACTACGGCCTCGGCAGCGTCAACGAAAACCTCCCCGGCTTCGTTGTCATGCTTGACCCCACTGGCGGCCCCATCAGCGGCGCGAAGAACTGGTCCAGCGGTTACATGCCCGCGAGCTATCAAGGCACCATCCTCCGCTCCGCCGGCGAACCCATCCTCGACCTCAAACGCCCCGCCAGCATGAGCGAAGCCTCGCAGCGCCGCTTCCTCGACACCCTCAAAGACTTCAACACCGAACACCTCGCCCCGCGCGCCGACAACTCCAGCCTCGCCGCCCGCATCGCGAGTTACGAGATGGCCTTCAAGATGCAAACCCACGCCCCCGAAGCCGTGGACCTCTCCAAAGAAACCGAAGCCACCAAGGAACTCTACGGAATCAATGAGAAAGCCACCGAAGACTTCGGCCGCCGCTGTCTCCTCGCCCGCCGCCTCGTCGAACGCGGCGTCCGCTTCATCCAACTCTACGCCGGCGGCGCACACAACGACGACAACTGGGATGCCCACGGCGACCTCGTGAAAAATCACACCTACCACGCCGGCCGCACCGACAAACCCATCGCCGGCCTCCTCAAAGACCTCAAACAACGCGGTCTCCTCGACAGCACCCTCATCGTCTGGGGTGGCGAGTTCGGACGTCAACCCACCGCGGAATACGCCAAAGGCACCGGTCGCGACCACAACGCCTCCGGCTTCACCATGTGGATGGCCGGCGGCGGCGTCCCCGGCGGCATCTCCGTCGGTGAGACCGACGAACTCGGCGCCTCCGCCGTCGTGGACAGCTACCATGTGAAAAGCCTCCACGCGACCATCCTTACCAAGATGGGTCTCGACCCCGACAAACTCACCTACTTCTACGGCGGCCTCGACCAGAAACTCGTCGGCGTCGAAGGCGCGGAGACGATGAAGAAACTGATCTGAGAATTTGATCGGAAAAAGACTGGCACAGGCTGCCAGATCGTTTTCGGAAACACGTTTTACGCGCCACTTCAAAACAAGTTAGACTGTCAGTCATGAAAGCAGCACCGCCCGACCTTGAGATTGTGACACGGAAAGGCAAACCCGTCTCCGTCATCATCCCCATCAAGGACTACGAGGAACTTCTCGAACGAGTCGAGGATTCGGAAGACACAGCCTGGCTCAAGCGCGCCCGCCGCAAGCCGCTCCAGTACCGTCCGTTGGAAGAGTACCTCGCCGAACGCCAGCAGCCGTGACCATGTATCGCGTCCTGCTTGAACGCGCTGCCGAGAAAGACCTCGCCCGCCTCTCGTCCGCGATTCACGACCGCGTCATCGCGGCGATTCAAGCCCTGGCCCGAAACCCGCGGCCGCCCGGCTGCCGCAAGCTGGCGGGCAGCCAAAGTGACTGGCGCATCCGCGTGGGCGACTACCGGGTCGTTTACGAAATTGCTGATGAAATCCGCGTCGTGCGTGTCAACCGCGTCCGCCACCGCCGCGAGGTTTATCGCTGACTCGACAAATTCGTGTCGCTGTGTGCCGGGAAAACGGCTCGACTAATAAATTGCGGCTGAGCACGACCGCCACCGACTTAGGCCCAACCCATGAAAGTCACCTTGGAAGTCCCCGATAAGATGAGGCGCGAAATGCAAGCCCTCGGTGCCGATCTGTCGGCAGCCATCAAATTAGGACTGGCTAACTGGCGCTTGTATCCCACCGCGACTCACCGCGAGCTGGCCATCGCGCTCCGAGATCTAATACCACTTCTATCTTGCAATTACACTATTTCTCGACGCGGTAGCGTTTACTTGATCCGTCAGCCAAGGATGCGAAACCAAGTCGCGCACGCGCTCGGCACTTTGGTAGATGGGCCGTAATTCCTCCCCCAAGGCTTCCTCCAGGGCCTCCAAGGTGGGCCACAAGGTGTTGGCGATCCGATCCTTGATGAGATCGCCGATGATCTCC
>BJHT01000607.1 GCA_014193395.1 Verrucomicrobiota bacterium | reverse complement strand
CACCTCGCCCTTATAGACCGTCTTCCAGTTTCCGTCCGTTTGCTTCACCTGGAACTCATAGGGCTTGCTCTGGCCGCGGAGGTAACCGGGATTATCAATCGTGAACTCAAAGCGCTGAACCGACCTTTGGCCGCCCAGATCCACCTCGGCTACGAGGCGGCCTACAGCGTCAGCTTCACGGGAACACGGCCGGCCCAAAGTCAACGACCCGACCGAGGGAAGCGCCATGGCGATCTCCTCCACCGAAGCGTCGAACTCTAGCTTGACGATCGTGTCCAGGGGATCCGGAGTCCCAGTCAGCAGCCATCCTCCCTCGACCTGCTTGACCTCGATGTTTCCGGTGACGGACTGGGCAGAAACCAGCTTACGGGGAATCTCCGGCAGCCTTACTCCTTCCTTGGGCCAATTAAGAACGTGAACGTACGCGACCCGGTCCGAGAAGAGGCTGTTGGGCCAGGGGCCGGCTTTGAGACCCTGGATGGTATGGCCGAACTTCTCGATCCACGAGCTTGTGGCCTTGCCGGGTATTGGCTGGGCATCAAGCATCGGCGGCAGCCCGAACAGGTAGTTATGGTCGGCTAGTGCGACCTCCACCAGCGTTCTGATCCGCTGCGCTGGCGTAGTCATGTCAACGATGTCGCTGCGGCGGGCCTCGGGGGTGACCTTGAGTGACTGGACCTTCCCGTCGCGAAACACGCACTCCACTGTGGTATTGTCGGCGGCACAGAGTTTGAACGCGACGTCCCAATCTTCGGGCCAGGCCGGCAATAGAAAGATCCTCCGTCCGTCGCTTTGCAGCAACATGCTTTGCAAAGCGTTGGCCGAAGCCGCCCCGTGATCGTTGTCAGGAGTGCCGTCCGTCTTGGTCTCCCAGAACGCCGGGAACCGCGCCCGAGGCCGTTTAGGATAAGGTGCATTGGGGTCAAAGTTGTCGCGGTAATCGATAAACTGGTCGTGGAAATTGATGCTCGTCAGCCGGGCAGCTTCGCGAGGCAGTCCCAAGTAGGCCGCCTGCACTGGCGACATCTGCCACCCGCCGGTCTCCATGCTGCGGGTGTCTTTGCTGCCGTCCAGGCTGACGATGCGCAGGTGGAACGATTGCCGCGCAACGCTCAGCAGTTGGGGCTGGGCGAGAGACACCTGGCGGAACGGATAAACCGCATATAGCTCGGGGTGTTCGCCGGAGTCGGCGCCGCCCTCCATGCCCCCGGGAGCGTATTTGTCGCCGACGGCCAAGAGATCCAATCCGCGCACCTTGCGTAACGCGACGCCGGGCATTGCCTTCAACATGGCGGTCCAGCGTCGCTGCCGTGCCTCGTCAACGTCGAACGACAGCAACTTCGTGAGCACGTACTTGATGCCACTGATCTCGGTCGCCGGATTGGTCACCGGTTGAAAGGTCTCGGCGGCACCCACATCCTCCATCTGTAGAATGCCGTTGCCGTCACGCTTCGGATAATGGATCTCATAGAATTTCAAGAACTCGTCGGCACAGGGCAACAATACGTTCTCCAAGAACGCGCGGTCCCGCGTGTGCTCGTAGTACTCACACATGATGGCGGGCGTTTCAACGGTTGCAAGGAAGTGATGGCGCAAGTGCTTCAAGCCGGGCGGATTGATTTTCCCGATGTTCAGCAACGCACTGGCTTCAAAGATAAAAGCCCCGTCATGGCCGAAGATTTTCTTGCAGTGGTCCTTGCAAATATCCAGACTGTCGCGCACGTACTGCGCTCCAGGACGTAGCGTGTCGTAGTCGCCGCGGGAAGCCATCGACCAATAGGGAAAACGCAGGTTCTGCCACATGAACCAGCAGCATTCCTGCCAGTAGCGGAAGTCGGGCGAAATCGGGCTTTCACTAATGCGATTGTACCCACCCATCACTCCTGCCGGCATGTCCATGGTAAATAGTGAGCCATTCGCGTTGGGTGGTACTGCTCCGCGGCTGGCACATGCTTCGGAAAAGCGTTCCAAGGCGTACCGCTGGCTGATCTGGAAAACGTTCTTTTCAGCATCGATTTCCTTGTGCCCTTCATATGCTTTGGAGCCTTGGGGGAATTGCGTGAAACGGCATTGATCGAGATTAAAGGTTCCCTTGCGGGCCGAAGTCACGTGTACATAACTTCGGTTCCAGAACGACTTCCAGTAGGCGCAGTGAGCTTTCCAATCCGAGGGAGACGGTTTGGTCGCCTCGCTCAACCAATCTTTAAGGTTGTCCGGTTGCGTCGAAATGACTTTCACTGAGTAGTCGAATGCCGTTGCTTTTTCGCGCAGACGAAGCGAGGTCCGGAGTTCGCCGAATTGGAAAATTTCACGCACGAAGCCTTTGCCCTGCAAAAGACAGCCCGAAGTGCGGTGCAACAGCGGGTCCTTAGTCTTGGCCACCATCTCCGGGGTGTTTTGGATCCGGAAGTTCTCAGCCCACCAATCAGACGATAAGTTGCGGTAACACCAGGCCAGGCGGTCTTCCTTGTCGTTGAACAACAAGCCGACAGTTCCCTGCTTG
>BJHT01000606.1 GCA_014193395.1 Verrucomicrobiota bacterium | reverse complement strand
GGGCGGCTTTCAGGATCAGGATCCAGCCCCACAGGGTCAGCGCCAGGCCCGGACCTTCCCAGACGTTATACAACCCGGCGACGCTGGAGCCGAACCATAGACTGAGAAAGCCATGGGCAAATGCTCCCGGCCTTCCCGTGCCGGCGAGGACGATGAAGAACTCGGCCCAGACCTCCCGCTGCAGAATATGCGAGGCACCCAGCAGCAGCAGGTGCACGAGGGCGAAGATTTCGATGGCGCGTTCCATGGCAGGCGAGGGTGGGCAGGAGGAGCCGCAGACAGCGATCAGGGGTGGCCGCCGGGCTTTGTTCCAAACGGGCGCGACACTGTGTCTTGCGGGTGGCCAGTGCAGCGAAATTCTCGCTCGGTGTTTGTCATCTATTGAGGTTCGCTCAATAGCCTGACATCGAAAGTGAGAACTGTCTCGAAACTTCCCGACACACCCCGCCCTGGCGGGCACCCCTCTCCCAGAGGGGATTTTAATCTATGTTGGTTGGGGTCCCCTCTCGGAGAGGGGTGGCGCGATAGCGACGGGGTGTGTCAGACTGATAGGCGAATCTCAATAATGGATGACAAACCAACCCTCGTGGCGCGTCGGAGGCCGGGTCCCCAAGGGGCCACGTACGGGTGAGTTCGGAAAGGGGCTCCGGGTTGACTGGTCCCGGCGATCAGCAAACCGTCGGGGCCGTGCCCACGCCCTCTATCACCACCGTGACCGGCGACATCCCGGTCGAGCAGCTCGGTCCGACGCTGGCGCACGAACATCTGTATTGCGACGTGTCGCTGTTTTCAGGGCGGCCGGACAACCGCGTGATGGATGTGCCGCTCATCGTCGGCGAACTGGAGCACTTCAAGCGGGCGGGCGGCGGGGCGATCGTGGAGGTGACGCCGGTCGGGATCGGGCGCAATCCGGCGCGGCTGCGCGAGATCAGCGAGGGTTCGGGCGTGCCGATTGTCTCCGGGACGGCGTTCTACGACGAGGCGGTGTATCCCGACTGGTTGAAGATCGCCCCGGTGGGTGAAATTGCGGACTACTTCGTGAGACAAATCGAGGAAGGCGAGGACGGTGTGCGGGCGGGATTGATCGGCGAGGTGGCGAGTCACAACGAACCCGTGCCGAATCCGAACTATCAACTGCGCGAGAACGAGCGGAGGGTCTTCGAGGGGGCCGCGCAGGCGCAGCGCCGGAC
This sequence comes from Verrucomicrobiota bacterium, assembly GCA_014193395.1. GTDB lineage: Bacteria > Verrucomicrobiota > Verrucomicrobiia > Limisphaerales > BJHT01 > BJHT01. Next base: position 1,313 of record BJHT01000606.1, on the reverse strand, counting down.
GGGCGTGGCGATTTCCACGCATGCGTCGCTCGGGCGCGCGGGCCATGCGCAACTCGACGTGCTCGAAGCCGCGGGCGCCGATTTGACGCGGGTGGTCATCGGGCACTGCGATGCGCATTGGCATGAGGACGCGGAGATCGATCTGAATTACTATCGGCCAATCCTGGAGCGCGGGGCCTATTGCGAGTTCGATTTGATCGGCTGGACGATGTTGGCGCCGGACGAGGTCCGGGCCGAACGAATCGCGACACTCGTGCGGATGGGGCATGCAGCGAAGATTCTGTTGGCGACGGATACGTGCCGGCTTTCGCAGATGCGCGCGAACGGCGGCCGTGGGTACGACTCGCTCTGGACCTCATTTCTGCCGCGGCTGCGGGCGCTTGGAGTCAGCGAGGCGGCGATTCACACCATGCTCGTGGAGGCGCCGCGGACCGTGTTGGGGCGGACTTGATAGGAGTCGGTTGGCTTGCGCGCAGCAGGTAGAGCCGGTCTCCGACCACAGCCGTCCCACCGGGTCCATAAAAAGCTGGTCTCCCAGTCGGTGCGTCGAGGCTGGACGACGTACCCAACCGGAGGAGGGTAATGCAGGACTTTCCAGAGTGCGGGCGGAATGGAGGCAGCCATTCCGAGCCCACACACCCCGGCGCTGCGGGCACCCCGCTCGAGAGGGGACCTTCGAGAAGCGTTTCGACAGGATCCCCTCTCGAGCGGGGTGCCCGCAGGGCGGGGTGTGTCGCTCGACGGATTGCCCTATGGGACGGCTGTGGTCTCCGAACGGTCCGGCTGAGCGGTGGCCGGGGACGCGTCAGCCTGTTGAGCCCCATCGGCCGGACCGCCAGATCTTGACCGCGGATGGCGCGGATACCGCGGATAACAAACCAAGGCCGCGGATGAATGGCCAGCCTCGGTCCGCGGGGCGGACCAGCGCTGGCGCATTCGGGCTCGGGCGGAGCAGAACTTGAATAGGAAGGCCGGTGAGGTCGGGAAGCTGGGGAACCCGCTCCTTCCAAAACTTCCCGTCCCGGAGTGGAGATCGAAGCCGGAACTTCCTCGTCGCTCCGCTCGGTGAAGTCCCGCCGCTAACGCGGCGGGCCACAAAGTTCGCCTCTTCGCAATTTCCTACTGCACGGTTCCGGCTCAGAATGACAAAAGGGCTTCTGTTCCGAGTACTCACACGGTCTGGCCAGCGAGCGGAACTAGCGGCCCGCAGCGGCGGAGTGTTGTTTGTGCACCGCTTTGGCGCGACACTGAACGCACACGTGCACTTGCATTTGTGCATGCTGGACGGGGTGGTGGCGCAGGGGCGGCAGGGG
>BJHT01000605.1 GCA_014193395.1 Verrucomicrobiota bacterium | reverse complement strand
GACCGATTTTCCCGAGCGCGTTGCCGAGATTGTTATGGGCCATCGCGTAGTCGGGCTGGAGGGCGATCGCGCGATTGCAGGCGGCGACGGCTTCATCCAGTTCGCCTTTCAAAGTGAGCGCGTGGCCCAGGCTGTTGTGCGCACCGGCGTAGCCGGGTTCGAGTTCGATCGTCCTGCGATATGCGGCGATGGCTTCATCGAGCCGCCCGCTTTCAAAAAGCACAGTGGCAAGGTTCGAGTGGAAGACCGAATTCTCCGGTGCGATGGCCACGGCCTGAACGATGAGTTCCGCGCCCGCGTCATGGTGGCCGAGCTGGTGCGCGAGCAATCCGAGCATGTGCAACGCATCCGCGTTGTCCGGTTGTATCGCGAGAACCTGCCGGTATGCGGCTTCCGCCTCCGCCGCACGTCCCGACTGGTGGTGCTGGATCGCAAGCTGAAAGGTCTGCTGGATGGTCATGGCGGTAGACTCGTTCAGTAGCGCGAATGGACCAGCGCCTGCAATTCCCCGCGCACTTTCGCGATCACCGGGTCCCATTCGCCGACGCGCTGCTGGCGGAAGAGGCGCATGGTCGGATACCAAGGACTGTCCTCACGCTGGAGCATCCAACGCCAATCGGGCGCGAAGGGAACGAGCACCCACACCGGCTTGCCGAGCGCGCCGGCGAGATGCGCGACCGCGGTGTCCACGGCGATGACAAGATCGAGTTGCGAAATCAGCGCGGCGGTGTCGGCAAAGTCATGGATGTCCGCGCTCGCGTCGCAGATTGGCTGCCTGCCGGGAAGCTGCGCGATCTGCTCAATGCCGCGGTCGAATTGCAGACTCACGAAATCCACACCCTGCACGCGGAAGATCGGGAGCCACTGGCGCAGGTGCATCGAGCGCTGGCGGTCTCCGGTGTGGGTCGGCCTGCCCGCCCAGACGAGGCCCACTTTCAGCGGCGCGTCATTTTTCGCGAGCCACTCGCGCCAGAACGCGCAGCGCGGCGCATTGGCGGAAAGATACGGCACACTTTGCGGGATGGTCTGAAGCGTGGTGCCGAAGGCCAGCGGCAGGCTCATCATCGGGATATGCAGATCGAAGTGCGGCAGCGCCTCACCTTGCGGAACGAGCTGGCCGATTCCTTCACCCGTGGAAAAAACCTCCAGCAGCGGTGCCGGCGCTTCGACGATCACCTGACCGCCGCGCCCCGCCGCCAGCATCGCGTAGCGGATGAACTGGATGGAGTCGCCAAAGCCTTGCTCGGCGTGGATGAGCAGAGTCCTGCCATTCAGCGGGCTGCCATCCCACATGGGCTGTGAAAAATTGCGCCGCGGTGAGGTGAACTCGGGTGTCTCCCACCGCGCTTCGTAGAGTGGCAACCCCTCCTCGAACTGACCCTCGACGAGGTGGTAGAGCGCGCGTGTGAAATCGGCCAGCGTGTGCGCGGGGTCTAGTTCCACGGCGCGGCGGCACGCGGCACGCGCCTCTCCGTAGCGCCCGAACTGGCCCAGCGCGAAGCCAAGGTTGAAGGAGGCGTTTGCGTAATCCGGCTTCAATTCCAACGCCCGCTGGTAGGCGGCGATCGCCTCTTCTAGCCTGCCCAGCAACGCCAGCGTATTGCCCATATTGCTGTGTGCATCGGCGTAGGTCTCCCGGAGCTTCACGGCCTTGCGGAATGCCTCCACGGCTTGGGCATTCCGGTCGAGCTTTCCGAGCGCGATGCCGAGATTGTTGTGCGCCTCGGCATAGTCCGGCTGGAGCTTGATCGCCCGTTTGCAAGCGGCCACGCCTTCCTCCATCCGCCCCACGGCTGCTAGCATGTTGCCGAGGTTGGAAAACAGCACGGCTGACTTGGGGGCGATGGCCACTGCGCGGCTGAAAAAACCGACTGCCGCCTCATTCCAGCCGGCCTGGTGCGCAGTCATACCGAGCTGATGCCACACATCGGCATCGCCGACATCCGCGGCGAGGATCTGCCGCAACATTTCCGCAGCCTCTGCCTCCCGGCCCGGCTGGCGGTGCGCAGCAAACGCGATCTCAAATGCCTCGGCGATGGTCATCGTCTGGACGGGCCTTCCGGATGCGCGTGATCCTCCAAGCCAGCCGTGGTCAGTCCATTGCCCGGCTCGCTTTCGCTACCTTTCCGAGGATCCACGGGGCTTGAATTCGTTCATCTGCTTCTGCGCCTCCTTCACGATTTCCGGCGGGCGGGTGCGGAGGATTTCGTTCAGGAGGTTGCGGGCCATGGGTTCGTTGGCGCGGTGGGCGAGAAGCAGCCATTTCATCGCCTCGACGCTCTTCGTGGCATCCGGGCCGTCGGGGCCGAGGATCTGGCCCAAGTTGCTCATGCTCTTGGGGTCGCCCTGCTCGGCGGCCTTGCGGAACCAGTGCTCGGCCTTGGCGAAGTTCATGGGAACTCCAACGCCATTGCGATACATGGCACCGAGCATGTTCTGGGCGGAGGCGTTGTCGGCGTCTGCGGCTTTCTGTAGATGCTCGCGGGCCTTCTCGTAATCCTGCTTGTGGCCA
>BJHT01000604.1 GCA_014193395.1 Verrucomicrobiota bacterium | reverse complement strand
CGTCATCAGAAAGGGCTGTGACTCTTCAAAGGTTCGCGGACGGGGTTTTGCAAGAGCCTCTGATTTCAGATTTTTTCATAGGTCTGGCTGCCAATCGATGCCTACAGCCCGCTCAATCTCCCCGTGCTGTCGCCGAAGCTCCCGGTTTTGGTGCCGAAGCGGTCGAGCATGCTCAGCCAGAGGTTGGCGAGCGGCGTTTCTTCGGCGAAGCGGACATGCCGGCCGGGTTGGAGCGAGTCGCCGCCGCGGCCCGCGAGCAGGACCGGCAGGTTGCTCTTGGTGTGGCCGTTGCCGTCGCTGTTGCCCGAGCCGTAGGAGATCATGCAATTGTCCAGCAGCGTCCCTTCGCCCTCCTTTGTTTCCTTCAGCTTGCGAAGGAGGTAGGCGAATTGCTCGAGCATGTGCAGGTTGATCCGGGCGGTGGCGGCGATGTGGTCCGCTTTGTCACCGTGATGAGACACATGGTGGTGGGAATCGTTGATGCCGGCGTAAGGATACGACGCTCCACTAAACTCGTTGGCGAAAACGAAGGTGCAAATGCGGGTCGTGTCGGTCTGAAAAGCGAGGGTCATCAAATCGCCCAGCAGGCGGACATGTTCCGCCCAATTGAACTGAGCTTTCGCATCGGGCACTGCGAAGCCACCAGGCGGCGCGGCAACCGGCATGCGGGCGTTACGTTCGATCCGCTGTTCGATGTCGCGGATGGAGGTGAAGTATTCGTCGAGCTTGCGGCGATCGTTGGCTCCGAGATTTGTTTGCAAACTGCCGGCTTCTTCGCGGATGAAGTCGAGGATGCTGCTCCGTTCGGCTTCACGCTGGGCGCCGGCCCGGCCGGAGTCGGTCGCGAACAAGCGGTCGAAAACATTCCGAGGGTTGGCGATGAGCGGTAACGGCGTGGTGGCGTCGCGCCATGATAGCGATGACATGTATCCTTCAATTGCGCCAGGATCTTCTTTGCCGACCTGCAGGGACGGCAACCGCGTCCGGTCGCCCAGATGATTGGCGGCGACTTGATCCACCGACGTCCCTGCCCGGTAGTCGTTGCCCGTTGTGCGATTCGGCCGGGCACACGTGGTATAGGCCCCCTGGGCCGGGCCGTGTCCGAGGCCCGCGCGGCCGGGGGCGTTCGCCAATCCGGTAATGATGCTGAAGTCGTCGCGAAAATCGGCCAACGGATCGAGGAGCGACGGTAACTGCCTAGGCAGGGCACCGGCTGCTTCCGGCGTCCAGGCGGGCAGAAGCACGCCTCCTTGACCAGGCCGCCAGTCCAATCGGCCTTCCGGCGTCCAGGCAGCATTCAGCACTTTCCCATCCTGAAGTCGGCGCGTCACGATCCCGTTGGGAACATGAATGAACGCCATCCGCACCGGTGGCTTCCCGGCGGCGGCCGCGCGGGCCGACCTGGGCATCATCGCTTCGAGCCAGGGGAGCGCCAGGGCGGTGCCGAGGCCCCGCAGGACGGTGCGACGCGATAAGATACGATTCGATAAGATATTGCTCATGGGTGGTCCTTTCACTCGACGGGGTCGGGAGGGTTTAAGTGGTTCAGTGGTTGTATTTGGCGATCTAGTGGAATCTGGAGGGCAGGGGGTTGCCATCTTTCCTTGCCTGCAAGACTTTGATCGCCTCGGGCGACAAGGTGCTCAGGCCGGAGAGAAACAACGAGCCCTTGTGTTCGGCCAGCGCCCTGGCGGCCTCGTCGGAAAGCGTGGTCACGCGGGTCAACTTCACTCTCCCCGGGTGTTGTGCGATCGCCCTGGCCACATCGTCTGAAATCGTCGTCAGGCCGTTCAACACGAGCCAGTTTCCCTTGCTCTGGGCGAGCGTGATCAACGCCTTGTCCGAAACCTTGTTCAACTTCTCGAATACCAAGCCGACCCCACTATTCGACTTCAGCGCCTCGGCCGCCTCATCGGAAAGCTCGGGCACGCTGCTGAAATACAAGGCCCCGCGGTGCGGTGCCAACCCCTTGGCAACACCGGCCGGCAGCGATTTCAGATTTTGCAGGTGGAGATTGCCTCCCCGAGCCGGCTGCCCCAGCGCGACGGCGACCTCTTCCGATATCTCCGTCAGGCCGTCGAGACTCAATTCGGCTTTGTACGAGATCAGAGCCCTGGCCACGTCGAGCGGGAGTTCCTTCAGTCCATTGAGGAACAACCGCCCTTTGTATTCCGCCAGCGCCGCAGCCGCCTCGGGCGAGATTTTGGCCAACCCGTCGAGACGCAAATCACCCTTGGTCTGCGCAAGAGCCCGTGCTTTTTCCACGGTCAATTCGGTGAGCTTGTTGGTCTCCTCGTCCGCGGCATGAACTGCCGCGAACGTTGACAATACCATCAGGATGGCTGTTCTGACTTTCTTCATCGCGATACAGGAGGGATTGCTCATGGGTGGTTTTTTCACTCGACGGGGTCGGGAGGGTTCAAGTGGTTCAGTGGTTGTATTCAGCGTGAGTTGCTACCCCGGTCTGGCCTGGCTAGTCGCCCGTTTCCCGGGCTAAACGGAACCCGGCGAAGCCA
>BJHT01000603.1 GCA_014193395.1 Verrucomicrobiota bacterium | reverse complement strand
CGCGCCGGGCCTGTTCATAGGTGTCGTGGGACGCCCGGTCACCGACCGCCGACAGCACGGGGTCGACCGGCACCACGCGCCCGATCAGGAAGGTGATGAGCAGGAGGCCGAGGAAGGTGAGCAGCAGTTTCTGGTGCCGGGCCTGGCTGCGTTCGTGCAGGAGCGTCTGCACGTGGTCGGGCTGCTCGAAGTCCTGGCGGCTTTCGTAGCTGCGCACGTGCTCGGCGACGAGTTGGTCGCCGCGGAGCAGTCGCAGCCGATCGGCGTAGAGCTTGAGCGTGAGCAACTGCCCGGCGCAGGCCGGCGGCACCGAGTAGCGGTTGGTCTCCACCACGACCCGACAGCGGGTCGTCGCGCGCACCGGCCGGATGAGCGCCGCGTCGTAGGGTGCCAGCGGCAACGGGCGCAGGAGGGACTGCTCCTCCAGGAACAGATCCTGGGGGCGGCGGCCGGTCTCACCGTGGAGCCGCCCGTTGGCGACCGTCTCGAGCCAGACCCGCGCCGCCGGGTTGAGCGGCGCAAAGTCGCTCAGTTCCAGGCCGGCCAGGAAGTTTTTTTTCACGTAGCCGACGCCGTTTTCGACCCGGCCCTTTTGCTGGGGCCGCCGCGGCGCACAGGCCTTGATGGTGAAGCCGTGGTGCCGGGCAAAATCGAGGTAGGTGGGGTTGAACACCGGCGCCGCGCCGGGCGGACGCGCGAGCACCGCGGTCTTGCAGTTGTCCACCATGAGTTCCGCGGGCACGCCGCCGAGGGCCGCGAAGGCGTGCGCGTGGCAGGCGAGCCACTGCTCCTGGCTCTGGCCCAGGGTGAACTCGACGTAGAGCAGCCGGCTGTGGCACAGGACCAGCGCAAAAAAGCTCAGCCGCCGTCGGGTGTTGCCCACGCGGATACTGCCCCACGAGCCCCAGTCGACCTGCGCGCACTGGCCGGGCGCAAAGTGCAGCGTGAGGAACGCCTCCGTCCGCGGCGGCCGGACCTGGCGCACGTAGGTTTTGAGGATCGTGTAACGGCCGGTATAGCCCTGCTCCTGCAACCGGGTGAAGAGTTGCGCGGCACTGTAGGCGTGCGTCGCCAGGAGCCGTTGAATCGCGGGCTTGAACGCCTCGAGCTTGCTGGCGCGGCGCCGGGTCGGAGCCGACGAGCGGCGCTCGAAGCGCGGTCGCTTTTCCCATTTGCTCACCGTCTGCCAATGCAGTCCGAGCTGGTGGGCGATCTGGGTGATGGTGAGGTGCTCGGCGTCCCGCAGCTGGCGGATTTGGCAAAAGGCCTGATAGTCGATCATCGGATACCTCCTGTCCGTTCCGACCCGGTCGGGGTCAGGGAGAGCACTTGATAGAGCGGCTCCGCGTAGGCGATCATCTCCGCGGCCAGCAGCTGGCACCGGGCGGCGGCAATTTCCTCCGGCGGGAGCGACAACAGCCGCGCCAGACTGGGGTCCGAATAATAACTCAGGCCGTGTTCGTCGCCCACGGTGATCAGCACCAGGTACAACGCCCACGCTTTGGCCTCGGCGCGCCGCAGATAGCCGGCGCGCACCAGGCGATGATCAACGAACGAAAACTGCTCCGGGCAGCGGCGCAGTCGGTCGGTCGAGAGGATTCGTTTTTCGATTTTCATGTTTTGAGCGGCCTTGCAAGGCCAGCCCGTGAGCTACGAAACGATTCGTCACGACCGCGATGTCCTCTGGTAACGCAACCCCGGTGAAGTGCGCGATAAGCCCCACCAGTAACGGATCTTGCGCGATCCAGACATCTGGTAACGCAATCTCGACGTCTGGCTTTGCTACGCTCGTTGGCTCAGACGCTTGTGTAATCAAGACATCTGGTAACGCATCAGACTTCTTCCGCCGCCGCTTCCAGTAGCCGGGGTGAGCCGCCCGCCACGCGCGCACTTTCGTGGCCTTTTCCGAGCCGCAATAATAGTCGCGATTCTCGGCCTTGCCTTCCCATTTGCGCTGACTCTCAGCCTTGCTCGCCCGGCGACACGCCGGCTGGCCGCAGTATCGCTGGTGATGGCGATTGCGCGGATCGGGAATGAAGAACGTTTTGCAGTGGCAGCATTTGCGTCGCCCTTCGGAATGCATGCCGCGAACCCTCCGATCCGTTGCCGGTGCCCACAAACCCGCCGCCGCCCACACCCACTCGGTTCACGAGGGAAGAAAATTCATCCAGCCGAAGAAGATCTTTTCTGGTTGAAGGGTGAAGCAGATCGACCCGAAGAAAATCCCTGTTTTCAAACCGCCGGTTTTAATCGAGTATCATCCCGCCGCTGAGATTTCCATCGAATAGCTCTCACATAGAGTGTTTTCTCCTCTTAAACATGGATGTTATCGCCCAAGATCAAAATGGGGGATTGACGGTTTCGAGTCCCGTCCATCCCGCCATTTAAGTCGCAATTCAATCGCCACTTAAATTTGGCACGAAGCTAGGTTGCCAGTTGACACGGCAACCTAAGCATGAATCAGACAGAATTCACCGTCAGCCGGTTCGAAAATCGGAATGGCACCACGTCGTGGCGGGTGGCCGGTTTGCTCCACGGAGTC
>BJHT01000602.1 GCA_014193395.1 Verrucomicrobiota bacterium | reverse complement strand
CTGATTACAATCGAGTGAGTAGAACCACACGCCCGGCTGCCCCTGCTCATCATAGACGTAGGTGCGCACGTTGAGCTCGTGAAACCAAGATAACCAAGGCAGCGGAGGCAGCCACGCCGGGCGAACGCGCTCCATCGAAAATGGCACGATGCCGATATACGCCGCCCCAGCAAAAGTGTCGACGTAGAGCCCCGGGGGCAGCGTCGCTTGGATCAACGACGGATCGAGGGTCCAGTGTGCGAACAGCAAGTGATTCCAACGCTGCCGACCGATCACCGCACCAGCCGGCCGCCGGCGCAGATCGCCGCGCTGTTCCAACGTCGGCGGAGTAAGAGCGAAGGCCGGTAAGATCGAGGGGGAATGATCCAGATTCATGCCGGAAGATTATCGCCTACCCTTTTTCGTTTTTCCCCGTTTCGGAATTCGCCCGCGTTGCTAGCGAGGTTTTCAGGATCAGCACGCCGGGGAGATTGGTTCGGGACCATGCGAGGAGGGCGCAGCGCGTGGGGGGCTAGGGAGTCGGGCTAAACGCCGCGACGGTGGGCGCGGAGATGGGCTCGGCCTCCATGCGGCCGCTCGCATCCTGCCGAACGTGCACCGTGCTCATGCGACCCAGCGCCACCTGAGTCCATTTACCGGCCCGATCTTTGTGGAAGCTGAATTCGTAGGTGAGGCTGGTGGTCCCGAGTTCGATGAGAGTGCCCGTGATGCGCACCAGATCGCCGCAGCGCAGGGGCCGTTGGAAACTGCAGGAGGCCTCACGGCGCGGCCAGCCGAAGCGGATGCCGGCGGGATTGGTGCTCATCATCGGTAGGCCGAGGGAGCGAAACCACTCATGCTCGCAGACCTCCATCCAACGGTAGAAATTCGAGAAATGCATGATCCCGGCGGCATCAGTTTCGTGAAATTCAACCCGACGAGTAATAGCGAAGCTTTGGCTGGGCATAAGACAGCATGAAGCAAAGCGAGAACTTGTCAAAGTGCGCGCTGGTCGCGCAGCAGAGCGATGCCAGTTTTCTCCTACCATCGCGGCCTACCGAGGTTCGAACGCTGATCCCTTGTTCAGCGCGGCCTTGAGGGGGAGGACTGATCGGCGGCTCAGAAGCCGGTATGAATTGCGGCGGAATATTGAGCGGCATCCTTGCCATCACTGCGCATCTCGGTGCCGAGGCCCGCGGTCCAAGCCCAAAGTTTGCCGGCTCTACCCGTCACGTGAAAACCGACCTTGAAGCTGTCGCCGTTGCCGTCGTCGACCTGCACGCCAGTCCAGCCGGAGAGATTGTCGGCGAGCCGACCGGAAAGCGTACGCCGGGCCTGGTTGAGGTCGCCCGAATAGACGCCGGTGAGGCCGAAAGTCAGCGGTAGGTCGCCGGCGTGGAATACGTAATCCGCCGTCGCCCCGATCTGGCCCGCGAGGCTCCGCATGTCTTGGTCCCCATACGAGAAATTCAAACCCGTGACGCCGGACTCGGTGTAGCTGCCCAGTGAGCCGCGCGTATACCGCAACCCGACAAACGGCGTGACGTGCAACGCGCTGCTGCTGAAGTCATGTCCCACCCGCACCGAGGCCCCGTAGCGGTGGCCGGAGGCTTTGCCGGTTGCGCGGAAGGTCGCCAGCGAAGTGGGCCGAGAGATATCGCGGACATTCTGGCCGCCGTAGGTGCCCGTGGCCTCAAAGAAAGTCGCGCCCGATTTCCACTGGGCGTAACCGGTGCTGGACTCGCCTGAGATTTTGAAGGAACCAAGACCATAGTTCGTCTTCACCTTCGCATTAACGGTCTCTACACTGAAGGCCAGCCCAACGGTGAAATTGGATTGGATCTTGCAATCAAATCCAGCGGTGAGGGCCCGTGTGTTCGCATCGTAGCTCGGCTGATAGCTATCGAAGTGGCGTCCCCCATCCTGATAGGTGTAGGAAACAAAACCATCGGCCCCGTGGCGATTGGTGCCGCTCCTAATCTGATTGAGCCGGGCGTCGACGGTGTCGGCGGTCAGATCAGCGAGGGCAACAAGGGCGGCGCCTTGGGTGCCGGCGGTGCCAAGCACGAACTCGGGGTTCAGGATTTCCTGCAACGCGCCCGTGAGAATGGCATGAGTGCGCGTGGTCGGATGAATGCCATCAAAAAAGACATACCCGTCCGCTGGGCCCGGGGTGCCGCCGGCGGCGAGAATGTCGACCATGCTCTGGTTCGTGACCGTGAAGCCGAAGGACGCCGGATTCTTCACAATTAGGTTTAGGAACGATTGCAGATCCACGAGCGTGACATCGGTGCCCGCCGGCAGACCGGCCGCGGTGAGATTGGCGCGGATGGAAGCGTTATACGTGAGTGAGCCGGCATCCGCGAGCGAGGCGGCCGGCGCGCCCGATCCGGTGGTAAAGCGCGGGGTCTGTGCGATGTTGGGCAGATTGATGACCAGAAATTTTCGAGCGCCGGCCGCGGCCAAGGTCTTCACCGCGCTAGTGACGGAAACCGAAGCCGCTTGAGCGGCGGCATTGACCGAAGTAAAGTTCTGCGTCGCCGGATTGCCGATCGTGTTGAGAATATCGTTGGC
>BJHT01000601.1 GCA_014193395.1 Verrucomicrobiota bacterium | reverse complement strand
CAATGGACCTTTGCGCTTGGCGCTTCCCCGAAACTTTGAACTTTGAACCTTGAACTTTGAACTTCGCCATTGAACACCACCCCACCAAACGAGTCTGCCTTTCCCGTATGAACGGCCATTGTCCCGGACACGAACACCTCTCCCGCCGGGCGCTCCTCAAGGGCGCGCTCGCCACCACCGCCGGCGTCGCGGTCGCCAATTGGGGCGGACTCTTCAACTCCCAAACCATCGCCGCCGAGGCGCAGAAACGCGGCAAGCGCTGCATTCTTCTCTGGATGAATGGCGGCGCGAGCCAGATCGACACCTTCGACATGAAGCCCGGCCGCTCGACCGCCGGACCCTTCCGTGAAATCAAGACCGCCCTGCCCGGCTACCGCATCTGCGAGTATCTACCGAAGATGGCGCAGCAAGTCGGCAAGCTCGGCATCATCCGCAGCATGAGGACGCAGTCGCCCGATCATCCCGACGGCATCTACCACATGCACACCTGCTACAAGCAGTCCGAGCGCACGCCGCACCCGGAACTCGGTGCGATGATCGCCAAATATCTCGGCCAGGCCGACGCCGACCTGCCGAGCTTCGTGCGCATGGGACCGACCGGAAATGCCGGCTCCGGCTATCTCGGCCCGCGCTACGAACCCTTTAGCATCGATCGCAACGGCAAGCTCCCTTACTTTACCAGCCCCTACCTGCCCGCGGCCAATGAAGAGCGTCGCAACGAACTCCTCCGCGCCATCGAAGCCGAGCACAAAAAAGCCAACGGCGCCGATGCCTACGAAAGCCATCGCGTCGCCAAGGAACGCGCCTGGCGTCTCCTGCGCGCCAAGTCCCTCTTCGACACGAGCAAGGACTGGCCCGCGCACGAGGCCCTCTACGGCGCGACCGATTTCGGGCGCGGCTGTTTTCTCGCGCGCAAACTCGTCACGGCTGGCGTGCCCTTCGTCGAAGTCGGCCAGGACAACTACGACAGCCACGCGGACAACTTCGTCTGTCACAAAGCCAACATGCAGGTGCTCGATCCCGCGTGGTCCGGCCTCCTCATCGACCTCGAACGCACCGGGCAATTGCAGGACACGCTCGTCGTGTGGATGGGCGAAGTCGGCCGCACGCCCACCATCAACAACCGCGCGGGCCGCGACCATTTCATCCGCGGCTGGACCATCGTGCTCGCCGGCGGCGGGATAAAAGGCGGCGTCGTTTACGGCTCCACCGACGCCGACGGCCGCGAAGTTGCCGAGAACCCCGTCAGCGAAGGCGACCTCTTCGCCACCATCTACACCGCGCTCGGCGTGAACCCGCGCGAAAAACACTACGTCGGCACCCGCCCCGTCTGGGCCACGCCGGAAGGCTCCAAACCCATCAAAGCCCTCCTCTCGTGAGCGCGTCCCGGAGCGCAGGCGGCCCGCCCACCCGCAGCCTCGCTCCTGCCCGAGCTGATGAACCTCACACAACACGCGCCCGCCTCGGACCTCCCTCTCCCCTCAACGGGGAGAGGGAATGAGGGTGAGGGGTGGGAACTCACCAACCCGGCTTCATCCTCGCCATTCCTTTCCATCCGTACTGCCACGTCTAAAAAATTCCCCCAGACCGCACCACCGTTGCCCGCCGTCGAGCTTTGGAGTGCGACGACAAGTCACCGCACTCCAAAACAAGGCCCGCCCCGCTTCACCTCCCACCCCGCCTGACCGCATGAACTTCGACAAAGCCACCCTCCTCTACTCACTCCCGTGGGACGCCGACTGGGTTTCCGCCGTGAGTTTCGTCGGCGCGAAACACCTCGCCGCCGGCAACAACCTCGGCGAAATCCTCGTCTGGGATTTGTCCACCCCGCCCGACAAAACCCCGGAGCCGTCCTCCGAAAAAAACCAACCCGCCGCCAACGCGAGCAGCAGCGACAAATCCGAGAAACCCCTCCACCCCGCGCTCGCGCCCGTGCGCCAGTGCGTCGGCCACAGCAACGTCATCAACCGCCTCCTCAGCGTCGAGAATCGCTGGCTCCTCTCCGCCAGCAACGACCACACCCTCCGCTACTGGGACCTCGACGCCGCGCCCGGCGCACCCGCCAAAATCATCCTCAACGCCCGCACCATCGAAGACATTGCGCGCAACAAAAGTTCCGGCCGCAAATCGCCGCCGCCCCTCGAAATCACCGTCAAAGCCCAGCCACCCGCCCGCACCATTCAAGGTCACGAATGGATCGTCGGCCTCGCCGCGAGCCACGACCAGTCCACGCTCATCACCGGCGACGACGCGGGCAACGTCATCCTCTACGACCGCGCCACCGGCGCGGAAAAAAAACGCTGGCAGGTCAAAGGCTGGGCCTACGCCGTCGCGCTCGCCCCGGACCTCCAGCAAGCCTGCGTCTCCGAGCGTTACCCCCTCGTGTTCGACTCCGGCCGCCACACCGCGGTAAAACTGTGGAACGCCACCACCGGCGTCGTGCAGCACGACCTGAGCAAGGAATTCAAAGACCTGCAGATCGCCGCCGCCGCTTATTCCCCCGATGGCAAAACCCTCGCGCTCGGCCGCGGCGGCGAGGCCGACGGCACCGGCGG
>BJHT01000600.1 GCA_014193395.1 Verrucomicrobiota bacterium | reverse complement strand
CACTCCTCATCCCCTCCCACCATGAAAACCTCCGTCTCCATTCCGCACGGCCGCTGCCAGCGCGGCTTCACCCTCATCGAACTGCTCGTCGTGATCGCCATCATTGGCATCCTCGCCAGCATGTTGCTGCCCGCGCTGGGCAAGGCCAAGGACAAGGCCAAATCGATCAAGTGCCTCAGCAACACGCGCCAGATCGCCATGGCCGCGTATCTCTACGCCGACGATCAGGGCAAGCACGTCACCTACAGCGGCGGCGTGGACCGCAAGACGCTGCTGTATCCCTATCTCCAACAGGGCACCAACAATGCCGACACGTCCGGCATGCAGGTTTGGAATTGTCCCGCCAACGAGCAGCCGCTCACCTCCGCCGGCTACGGCTTCAACACGCTGATGAACGCCGTGGACCTGTCCATCATTCAGAAGCCCGTCGAGACGGTGGACATTGCCGACGCGGGCATCAACGCACCCGGCACCTACATTCTCTCGACGCACCTGATGCCGCCCTCGGTGGTGCAGAACGCGACCTTGGGCCGGCCGAATCCGCGCCATTCGGGCGGGCGCGCGGTGAATGTGGGCTACATCGACGGGCACGCCGCGGCGACGCTGGTGGTGGCCCCATTTTATCCGGGAGTACCCGGCGCCTGGCTGGGCAACGGGATCACCAACGCGACGGACCCGAACTACAAAGACGAACTGTGGGACACGCTGTGAACCAAGCCCGAGCCAAACCATCGCTGAATGACGCATGAAAAAAATCCTCCGCACCGCACGCCGCATCGCCGCCGCCACCATCGCCGTCATTGGTTTCTCCGGGTGTGACCCGGCGACGCCACCGGCTCCCGCAACGTCCGCCAGCGCGCCTGTTCCGGTTGCACCAGTCACAAATCCTGCCGCCACCACGGCGTCGGCTGACCACCACGCGCACGCGCACGGCGCGCCCGCCGGGAAATCCGGCAAAACCAAACGCGAGGTGGTCCGCGTGGGAATCGAGAGTCTCGATGTCGCAGTGGACGGCGGCGCGATTCATCTACTGCTCGGCGATTACGCGACCAACTCGAAATCGCCGGTGCTCCGGTATCTGCGCTCGACCGACGCCGGCGAAAACTGGTCCGCACCCGTCCGCGTGGACACGGACGCGACCGCGCCATTGGCTCCGCATCGCGGCATGGACGCGCAGATCGCCGCAAGCGGCGCGAAGGTGGTTGCCATCTGGAACCGGCCGGGCACGGGCTTCAATGGCCGCGGGCCAATGGCCACCGCGCTGTCCGCCGACGGCGGCGCGACGTGGCAACCGGGGCCGAATCCCGCCGATGACGGTCTGCCGTCCGACCATAGCTTCGTGGATTGCGCGGCGGATGCCGCGGGCGTGTTTCATCTCGTCTGGCTCGACAGCCGTGGCGGGCCGAAGGGGCTGCGCTATGCGAATTCGCGCGACGGCGGGAGATCGTGGAGCAAGAACACCACGCTGAAGGCGGAGACCTGCGAGTGTTGTTGGAACACCCTGGCCGTCGGAGCGGAGGGCCGGGTGCAGGTGCTGTTCCGCGACAAGAATCCACGGGACATGGCGGTGATTTCGTCGGCGGACAGCGGCGTGCGGTGGGGCGAGCCGGCGAAGGTCGGGCAGTTCAACTGGGAGTTTCAGGGCTGCCCGCATGTGGGCGGCAGCCTGCTCGCGCGCGGCGCGCAGTTGCACGCGCTGGTCTGGACCGGCGCGGCCGGTCAGGCCGGCCTCCATCACCTCGTTTCCCGAGATCATGGCCAGTCTTGGTCCCCGCCTCAACGGCTGGGCGATTCGGATGCCCGCCGGGGCGACCTGGCCGCCAAAGATTCCGCCACGACGGCCGCAGTGTGGGATCGGATTGCTGACGGGGAGAGCATGGTGATGACCGCTGGCTCCCGCGACGGCGGCAAGACGTGGTCGGTTCCGCGCCGGATCTCCGACGAGAAAGTTACGGCCGTTTATCCCCGCATTATCTCAGTCCCGACCGGGTATCGGGCCTTTTGGACGGAATCGCAGGGGGCGGGACCGGGAAGGTGGAAAACCGCCAGGCTTGATTATTAGGCTGAACCCGGTCGTGGGCGATCGGGCTTTCCCGGCAGGGCGAGTTGGCTCCGGATCGTTGCCTCCGGAATCGGCACACACTGAACTATTTCAACAGCTACGGGTTCAACGCAGTCGCCCCGCAGCCCAGACGGCGAGTTTTTCGCGGAAGATTTTGGCGTTGTGGCGGATGTCCACGGGGAACGCGGGATGGAAGAGGATGGTGCGGATGTCGCGGGTGAGCGGATGGGCCGCGCCGAGCGTGAGGAGTTCCTGGCGAAGTTGTTCGCGAGTGGCGGAGGGCGTGCCGGGCGTGCCTTTCTCCAACTCGACGCAGAGCACGGGCTGCATCTCCCCTGCCCTTTCCACACCGACGAGCGCGGTGCGGAAGACGGCGGGGTGCGTGCTGAAAATCGCCTCACACGGGATGGTGAAGAGCGTGCCGCGGGGCGTGACGACGCGGTGGGCTTTGCGGCCGCAGAACCACACGCGCCCGGAGGCGTCGAGGTAGCCGACGT
>BJHT01000599.1 GCA_014193395.1 Verrucomicrobiota bacterium | reverse complement strand
GTGGCCCTGAGGGACAGTGGGGCCTTGACCGTAGCACTTTGCTCAAGTCCCTGCAGCCGCTTCGCGATTCCGTGCAGCGGCTCAGTCCCGCCGAGCTTCTCGATGCGGTGATCGCGCGAGGCGACCTTGCCGGCATCGTTTCCCGGTGGAGCGCGCGCAGCGCCCCGCAACGACGGGCAAATCTCGAAGCACACCGCGGCATCGCCATGGAGTATGAAAACAACTGCCTGTCCGCCTCCATCGCGGCGAGCCACGCGGGCCTGCTTGCATGGTGTGGGGATCTGGCCATCGCAAAAGAAGACTTGGGTGGCTTTGACGAGACCCAGGATGCCGTGCAGGTCCTTACCTGGCATAAATCCAAGGGCCTTGAGTGGCCGGTTGTCATCTGCATGGATTTGCCCGAGGAGCCTCGCGAACGGATTTGGAACCAGCCGCTTGAGGTGTCGCCGGAAGACTTCAATCCCGACAAGCCGCTGGAGGGTAGATGGCTGCGCTTCTGGCCTTATCCATACGGCGCGCAGAAAAAGGATGTTCCTCTCAATGACAAGGTGGCGGATACAATGGTGGGACGCGAGGCAGCCGAACAGGCCGCATTCGAACAATCGCGCCTGCACTACGTGGCGATGACTCGCGTCCGGGATATCCTCGTGTTTCCGCTAGATGGCAAGAATGCGCCGTGGCTGCCGGAAGGAGTTGACTGTCCCGTTTTTCAATTACCCAAAGAAGGTGTGGCCGAAGACGTGGTGGATGGCATCCGCCGTCGGATCCGCCACCTCAAGCCCGGGGCGGAAGAGGGGTCGTCCGCAAGCCATGCAGCCCGGTGGTTTCCGCCACCGCTGGCCGCGGTGGAATTCCCTCCTGCGGAAATCATACCGTCCTCACTGGAACCTATAGCAGACGTGACCGTCGGTAGCCCCGTCAGTTTCGGCACCCGCGTCAACCTGCCATCCGGTCAGGACGACGCGTCCATCGGCGACGCGTTCCATGCCATCCTCGCCGCTTACCTGATCGATCCGGAGATCATGAATTTTCACGGCAAGATCGGAGTCATTCTGAAAGCCCACGGTGTTCGCGCGGATGCTGACGCGATCGCATCATCGGTGATCACATTCCATAGCTTCCTTACTGACCAATTCAAACCCAGCCAAATCCTCGTGGAAGTTCCATTCACCCACCGTACACCGGAAGGCCAGCGCATCACGGGCTTCATTGACCTTGTGCTGCTCACCGATGAGGGAGCCGTGTTGATCGACCACAAAACCTACTCCCGCACCGGCCTCGAAGAACGGGCTCGCAGCTATTCCGGCCAACTCGCCGCCTATCGGGCCGCACTGGAAGCCGCCGGCCATCCGGTGTCGTCCGCGTGGGTCCACTGGTGCACTCAAGGTAAGCTGCAGCCCGTGGGCGATGGTCCAGACAAATAAAGACCGGCTCACAAAAAAATTCGCACGACAGCCCATGAGTGAAGAAAAACGAACCACCTGCGGTATCCTGCTTTACGATCTCGATCCCCTGCGCGTTTTCCTGGTGCGTGAGAGCGGGGTTTATCAGGACCACTTCACAGGCGAGCCTGGCAACTGGGGGATTCCTAAAGGCGGCTTGAAGAAAGGCAAAACCGCCTTCGAGACTGCGCTATGCGAGTTTCAAGAGGAAACCGGCATCCCACTTGACCCGGATGCCCCGTTTGATGATCTTGGTTTGCATCCCTACAACAGGCACAAGGACATCCATGCGTGGACGCTGCGCTGGCTGCCACCTGCCGGCAGCAAGTTTGTCTGTTCAACCGGCAGGAAACGATTCAATCCGAAAACCGAAGAAAACAAATTCATTGGTGAAGTCATCGATTGGCGAATCTTCACCGGGGAGGAAGCCATGCAGGTGATCAACCGCCGGCAGTTATTTCTCCTGAAACACATGATAGCCTCAGGTTCTCCATAGATCGTTGGCCGTAAGTTCCATGTCCCTTCGCTTGGATACCTGTCCCGCGGCGATGCCTATTTCCATCGCCGAGCGGCGGTTGCACCAGGTTCCGTCGGAAAGCAGGAATCCCATGTCAGAGAATCGAGGGCGCTCTTTGCGCTGCGACTCCATCATTCGCCCAATGTCATAGTGACGGTTAGGTGGCGGCAGGGTGACGTTTTCGCCGTTTCGACAGCAGATGGCGGGTGGCTTGTATTGCCTACATCGATCCAGATTCAGCCCGACAATCAAAGGCGGTGAGCGTCAAGTATGGTCTGGATCTCCGGCCATGTGGTCTTAATCAACCACGCCAACTTCGTGCGCACTTGTTTCTCAACATCGGATTCTGAAACTCGCATTACCACCTCGATTCGGAAATCCGGGGTGCCATCAGGCTTGTGGACGAAGCGAAACTCTTCCTGCAAATGATGGCGGTGAAGCATTTTGATTACATCGTCTCGGTACACATCACCACGCCACCGAACTTGATGAGTGGGACAGAAATGGAGACCAACTTTCCACTCACTCTCAATTTGTATCGATCGAGCGATGAAGTATGTCGAGACGTGTTTCTCCCAGACTTTGGGATATCGTGACTGGTCTTTGCGTCC
>BJHT01000598.1 GCA_014193395.1 Verrucomicrobiota bacterium | reverse complement strand
GAGTCGCGGCATGTAGCGCGTCGCGGTCCAGCCGGTGATGTCGCCGCCCTGATAATCCAGAAATGAATCGAAGCCGCAGCTCGAAACCAACGCCCGGATGCGCGGCTCGAACACCGCGGTGAAAACGCCGCTGTGTCCGCCCAGCGAGTGGCCGATGACACCGATCCGGTTGGTAGCGACGGACGGGAGACTGCACAGCAAATCGACGGCGCGAATATTGTCGTAGATGGCCTTCATCGTGCCGCTCTGGTAGCCCAACGCCTGCAAATCAGGGAGGTAATTGCCAAAGCCCGGATACGTCGGGGCCAGGCAAACGTAGCCGCGTTCGGCCAGTTCCACGGCGTAATGATCATTCACGCTGCGCCCCAGATCGACCACCACTGCGGGGCCTTCGAAATGATCGGTTTGGTGCAGGCACAGCATGGCGGGAAATTTTCCTCCGGACGGCGGCGACTGGTTGGGAATGAGCAGATACGCCGGAACCCGCTGGCCTGCTCGGCAAGGTAGGTGACGAGCTGCCGCCGGTAGGTTCCCAGATTCCAGTCCTCAATAATTTGCAGGTCGGGATCGACTCGTTTGGAAACGTCGGGCAGCGCGCCCATGACCGCCTGCATTCCTGCCAGAATCGCCGCCCGACGGTTCAGCCAGCTCGCAACATCGGCTGCGGGCTGCACCACTCCCGCAGGGTCACGCCACGCCAGCAGATTGTTCCGATCCAATCGCGGAAAATCACTCAGCTTGCGCAGGCGAAAAAATCCTGCCGGACCGCGAGAATCGATCACCAGCGGATTGGCGGTGCCCAGAAGTTGCCACGGTCCGGTCGCGAGGTCGGCGGCATACTCGACGGTGTACACAGCCGGCGACGCCGGGTAGGAAAGACTCCTGCTCGTCTCGCCGATCTGGGAACTGATCGCCAGGCGTGGTTGCGCAGTGACACACACTCCGCCGAACACCACTGCCGCCAGCGCGAGCGCGCCCCGCAGCAACCGGGTCGCCAGCGCCGCCACGCCGTGACAGAGTCCCGCCGCGCGCCCTGGCCGCCGCCGACGGTCAGGCGCGGGATTCACGAAATCAGAGTTCAGCACGTTGCTTCCGCGGAGTGGAGTTTCGGAGCCGAGTTTCATCCGCCTGAGCGGCCACATCGCCACGCCTTCAGGCAGCCCGTGGCATTCGCGGCACCGCCGGCACAAACTCCTCCCGCATGTCCGCCAGAAACGGCTTGTCCTGCCGATACGCGTCCATCGCGGCGAAGTCCACGTCGGCGCTGATGACGCCTTCGCGGTCGCCGGCGTCGGCCACGATTTCGCCCTGGTGATTCACGATCAGGCTGCGGCCCGAGTAATGGAATTGCGGGTCCGTGCCGATGCGGTTCACGCCGGCCACCCAGCATTGGTTTTCGATGGCGCGGGCTTGCAACAGCTTGACCCAGTGCGCCAGCCGCGCGTCGGGCCAACTGGCGATGACGGTCATCAGCCGCGCGCCGGCGCGTCCGGCGGGACGGAAGATTTCCGGGAAACGCAGGTCGTAACAAATGAACGGCGCGACCAGACATTCGCCCCACGGGAACACCAGCGGGCCGGGACCTGCTTCGTAAGCCGCCGCCTCGCCGCCGGGGGCAAAAGGCTGCGTCTTGCAGTAGCGCGCGTGCTCGACGCCGGCGGGCGAAAACACGACGGCCTGGTTGCGTCCGCGCCCGCTCGGTGCCTGACCCACGACGCCGCCCATCAAGTAGATGCCAAGCTCGCGTGCAGTGTCGGCGAGGAAGCGTTCGGTCGCGCCGCCGGCTCGTTCCGCGATGGCCGGGACGTTCATGCTGAAACCACAGGCGAACATTTCCGCGAGCAGCACCAGCGAGCCGCGCGGGATGTCGGCGGCGGCGAGGATCGCCTTCGCTTTGGCGTGATTGGCGGCGGGGTTTTCCCAAGCGATGTCGTGCTGGCAGCAGAAGATTTTCATCGCGCGCATCGAACGGGATTCCTCCGCGGGTGCCAAACTTAATCTGGCTGCCATGCAGGGTGGAGACGCAGGCCGGGGTTGCGTGATCCGTGATCCGCGATGCGTGATTACAGTCAGCGCGTTTTTGTCCCTCTGTCCCCTGCCCCCTGTCTCCTGCCCCCTGTCTCCGGCCCCTTCGCCCTCATCGTCCTTGCTTCGAGGGAACAGCTTCCTACAGTGCCTCCGCGGGCAGGGAAACGGGCGGCAACGGGCGATTTTTATGGGCAAAATTGATGTCGACCTGCTGGAAGCAGGCATGGAATTGGAAGACGATGCGCGGGAGGCCAAGGGTCTGGTGCTGCTGCCGGCGGGCACGGTCATCACGGAAAAACACATCGGTATTTTGAAATCGTGGGATGTGCCGGAGGTGGCGGTGAAGGGCGCGACGCAGGGGGATTTGCTCGGGCGTGAGGCGGCGAAAGTGGACCCGGCGAAGCGGGAGGAGATTTCCAAACAGTTGGCGGAGATCTTTCGCCACACGGACCGTGAGGATCCGGCGACACAGGAGATTTTCCGTTACTGCCTGATTCGCGCCGCCGACACTGACCGCAAACCCATTTGATATGTATTCCAGCGCCGCCG
>BJHT01000597.1 GCA_014193395.1 Verrucomicrobiota bacterium | reverse complement strand
GTGCGCCGCGGCCCTCACTGTCAACGCCGCCGACAAGAAAAAAGGCGTCGAACTCACCGCCGAGCAGAAGACCCTGATGAAGGAACTGACCGAGAAGTATGACAGCAACAAGGACGGCAAGCTGAGCCCCGAAGAGAAGAAGGCCATCAGCGCCGAAGACCAGAAGAAGGCCGAAGAAGCCAAGCTCCCCGGCTTCGCCGCCAAGAAGAAGGCCAAGTAAGCCGCTTCGATTCCCTCATGAACACCCTGTCGCCGACACGATTTGTGCGGCGGCGGGGTGTTCGCTTTTTCACCTCCCAGTTTCACCCTTCACACCTCTGCTCCCATGAAATCCGCATTTACCCTCTCGCTCGGACTCGCCCTCGCGACGCTGCTGACCGGCGGTGACCTCTTCGCCGCCGACAAGGCCGCCAAGAAAAAACCCGCCGCGCCGGTGGAGAGTTTCAGCCCCGTCGCCAAGTACGACCTGAACAAGAACGGCATTCTCGAACCCAATGAAATCGCATTGATCGAGAAGGATGCCGCCCTGATGGCGAAGTTCGACAAGAACAACGACGGCAAGATCGACGAGGGCGAACGCTCCTCGATGCAGGACACGCTCAAGAAACCCGACGGTCTCTCGAAGAAGAAAAAGTAGTAAGCGACTGTCCGCACTCGTCACGCCGCCGCCACACCCGTGGCGGCGGCGTTTTTCTATTCCCAGTGATCGGAACCCGGATCTCCGCAACGGATTTGGCAAAGGAATGGAGGCAAAGGAATGAAGACACGAAGTCTCCCCGTCCCCATTCCTTTGCCTCCATTCCTTTGCCCCAAACTCCCCTGCCCCTTTCGTCACGCGTTGAACTGCAGATCGTGCAGCTTGCGATACACCCGGCCTTGCGCGAGCAGTTCCGCGTGCGTCCCCGTTTCCACGATCCGCCCCTGCTCCATCACCACAATCAGGTCCGCCCGCTGAATTGTGGACAACCGGTGCGCGATGCAGATCGTCGTCCGCCCCTGCATCAGATCTTCGAGCGCCGCCTGCACATGCCGCTCTGACTCCGTGTCCAGCGCACTGGTCGCTTCATCGAGAATCAAAATCGGCGCGTCCTTGAGGATCGCGCGAGCAATCGCCATCCGCTGCCGCTGCCCGCCGGACAACGCTGCGCCGCGTTCGCCGATTACCGTGTCGTAGCCATTGGGCTGTTGAAGAATGAACTCATGCGCGTGCGCGTGCCGGGCCGCGGCCTGCACGTCCGGCTCGGCGGCACCGGGACGGCCCAGCAGGATGTTGTTCCGGATAGTGTCGTTGAAGAGCACCACCTCCTGCGCCACCACCGCGATCTGGCTGCGCAGCGTCCGGGTCGTGACCGCGCGGATGTCCACGCCGCCGATGCGAATGGCCCCGGCGCCCGGATCGTAAAACCGCAGCAGCAAATTCGTGAGCGTCGTCTTGCCCGCGCCGCTCCCGCCGACCAGCGCGATCATCTTGCCCGCCGGCACGGTCAGGGTGATGTCGTGCAACACCGGCGTGGCCGTGTAGCCGAACGTGACGTAGTCGAACTCCACCGCCTGGCCGGCGCTCGCCAGCGCCTTGGGTTGCGCGGGTTCCGCGATCACGGATTGCGTGTCGAGCAGATGGAACAAATGTTGGCTCGCGCTGTTGGCCTGTTCGAGCTGGTTGTGCAGGCGCAGCAGATTTTTGATCGGCGCGTACATGAGAAAAATGCACCCGACAAATTGCAGCAATCCCCCCGGCGTCTGCCCGCGCTCATACAAGGCCAGATAGAGAAAAAACGCCGCCACACCGACCGCCCCGATGAACTCGATGAGCGGCCCGGGAATCTCCGCCGACCGCAGCACCCGCATGAAGAAACTGACCCCCGAGCGTGAGGTCTTCTCGTATTCCTGCACCACGCGATCCTCCAGATTGTAGGCCTTGACCACGCGGTAGCCGGTGAAGGTTTCGTGCATCAGTTTCCCCAGGTCGGCGAACTGCTGATACATTGTCCCGCTGGATTTGCGCACCTTCCGCGAATAGACCACGAACGGAATGAGGCTCAGCGGCAGCACGACCAGCACCACCACACTGAGCTTGGGTTGCTGCACCACGAGCAGCACCAGCAGGCTCAGGATCGTGATCGGTTCGCGGATGATCGTGACCAGCGATGAGCTTACCAGCGAATGTAGATAGCCCAGCTCGGCGAACCGCGACATCAATTCGCCCGTGCTGGTCCGGTTGAAAAACGACGCGTCCAGCGTCAGCAGATGCGAGAAGAGCCGCACCCGCAGATCGGTGATCGCGCGGATCGCCACCCAGTTCATCAGGTAGGTGTTCAGGTAGCTGAACAAGCCCCGCAACAGCATCGCCAGCGGAATCGTGCCGATCACCAGCACTGTCATTGTGGTCGAACTGCGCGCGTCAAAACCCGACGCCCAGCTCTGAATCCAATCGAGCAGCGGCTGGAAAAATCCCGGCACCGGCCGCTGCGTGGTGAGCAGCCCTCCACTCTTCGCGTCGGTGAACACCGTATCCACCACCAGCTTGATGCTGGCCATTAGCAGCGGATTGGTCAGGCCGGCGAAGAACCCCACGATGATTCCCAGAATCATCCGCCCCCGGTAGGGCCGGCTGAACGCGAGCAGCTTGA
>BJHT01000596.1 GCA_014193395.1 Verrucomicrobiota bacterium | reverse complement strand
GCGCTGAAACAGCGGCGGTTCGGCGGGAACGGGCCGTGCGCCGGGATCGGGATTGAACTGCGCGGGCGTCTTCGGCAATGGCGGCGGCGTGTAGCTGAGTTCGAGCTTCACGCGCTCCAGTTCCTCAGTGAACGCGCGCGTCGACGCCGGGCCAGTCGGCGGGTCCGGATTGAACTGACTCGGCGACAGCGGCGGCGGCCCGCCCCCGTAAGTCACGCGCGGCACGAAATCCACCACGATCTCAGGAAACACCGGCGACGGGCGAAACGGCAGGCGATTGCGATCAGGATCGGGGCTGAAAAGGTGGGGCGCGAGCGGGGGCGGCTCGTCGGTGATCGCCTGCAACGGCTTGAGCCGGTCACGGTGGCGGAAGGCCGCCTCCAACGCGCTCAAACCGCCGGGCGCAGTGATTTTCGCCGGGGAATTTTCCGAGGGAGTTTCCGCCGCGCCAGCCGTCGTCGAGCCAAGCCCCAGCGCAACCGCCGGACAGACCATCACCGCCACGCTCTGCCATCGAAACGGCCGAAAACTGGATAGTGGCTCGCGAATCACGTTGCGCGCATTCGACAGGCAAATACTCCGATGAGGCAAGCCCGAATGCCTTTTCCGCCGACTGGCGGAGCGCGACCAGCCTCCCGTCGCAGCGCGTGAGGTCGCAGGGGAGCGACGGCAGTTGCCAACGCCCTGCCGGCGCGGAGAGACCAGCGTGATTTGGTTGGCGGCGCGGGAGGGAGCCGCTCGCGAGCATGGGCGAATTGGGCAGGGGAATTTGGGGCAAGGGAATGGGAGGGCCCGAACTGACAGCGGGCCGGGCTGGCCAGCCATCGCACAGAAAAATTTTCGCGGGGTGCGAGGAATTCGGCGCGCGGGCGGTCCCCGCTCGCAGTGTGCGCGCACTCGCGAAAGCGCAGGAAACTCCAAACGCCCTGGCTCCGACGATGGCGCTGCGAGCGGGGGCCGATCGCGCTCCGCGTTGGTCGCGGCTCTGCAGCTCAGCGTGCCTCGCGGCACCGTGGTTCAGGCAAATCGGCTCAAATGAAAAAGTAAGGCCGAGTACGCCACAGGCCGGATATCCCCCAATAAATACCGGGCTTTGACTGACGAATGGGGACTGACGAATGGGAACGAGGATGCCGCATCACCTGCTTCTGTCCCTATTCGTCAGCCCCCATTTATCAGTCAAAATCCCCCCTCCGGGTCCCCATTTTTCTGCCCCCCATTTTTCTGCCAGCTACGGCTGCGCCGCCCGTTTCGGGACGGGGACTTTGTATTCGTTGGCGCGTTTGCGGCCCTCGAAGATGTCTTCCGGCCCGAGCTGTTCGGCGAGTTCGTTGCGGTAGGTGCCGGCGCGGGAGTTGCCTTGTTTGAAGGCGATGGTGAACCACTTGTAGGCCTCGACGAGGTCCTTCTTCACGCCCTGGCCGTAGGCATACATCACGCCCAGATTCACCATGCCTTCGTGGGTGCCGGCTTCGGCGGACTTCTGCGCCCACTTGGCGGCCTCGACGTAGTCCTGCTTCACGCCGTTGCCTTTGTAGTTGGCCTCCCACAGGTAATTCATCGCCGGGGGAAAACCGCGCTCGGCGGATTTGCGGAACCACTGCACGGCCTCGGCGTAGTTTTGCAACACGCCCTGGCCGCTGTAGAGCATCACGCCGATGTCCGACTGCGCCTCGACTTCGCCCTGCTCGGCAGCGCGGCGGATCCAGCGGGCGGCCTCCTCGTAATCCTGCGGCACGCCGCGGCCGTGCAGGTACATCTTGCCGAGGTTGTACTGCGGCATCGCGTAGCCCTGTTCGGCGGCCTTGCGATGCCACTTGGCGGCTTCGACAAAATCCTTGGCCACGCCGTGGCCGTTCTCGCACATGACGGCGAGATTGTTCTGGCCGAGTGCGTCGCCCTTCTCGGCGGCCAGCCGGTAGAGGCGCGCGGCTTCGGCGAGGTCCTGCGGCACCGACTGACCGCGCGCATACATCACGCCGAGATTGGACAGGGCCTGGGGATAAGACTGATCGGCCGCCTTGCGAAACCACCGCGCCGCCTCGGCATAATCCTGCTTCACGTCGCTCAGGCCCTGATAATACAGGACACCGAGATTGTATTGCGCCATGGCCATGCCCTCAGCGGCCTTGGCGCGAATTTCCGCGACGCTGAATTTCGGCGGGGCGTTGGTGGTTTTGGGCGGCGGCAATTGAATCTGCGTACGCACCGGCGGGGCCGCGGTGACGACGCCCGGGGGCGCGGTCGCGGGGAGGGCGCTGGTCGGCGGGGCCTTGGTGACGGGCGCATTGGTGAGCAGCGTGACGACGGGCGGTGGTGGATTCGCGCTCGGAGAGATGGCTGTGACGGCAGGCGGATTGGTGCGGGGCGTGATGATGGGCAGGCTGGCCGCGGGAGGATTGGTGACCGCCGTGGGCGCGGGCGGCACCGGGCGGTTTGTGGTCACCGTGGACGGAACGGGGGCGACGGGGGCGTTGGTTTTCGGCGGACGCGCGGCACCGGGAAACGGTGGCGGCCGGTGGATCGGCGCGTTGGTCGCGGCGACGCCGGGAGCGGCAGGGGCCTCGTCTTTTTTCGCGGGCTTGCAAGCCGCGAAGCCAAGCGTCAGCGCGATCAGCCCGACGCCGAACT
>BJHT01000595.1 GCA_014193395.1 Verrucomicrobiota bacterium | reverse complement strand
GGCGCGGACATCCCCGCCACGGCCAATTACCGCGCCGTCTTCGAGCGCCTTTTTCCGCCGGCGGACAAAACACAACTGCAGGACGCCCAGGCGCGACTCGCGCAAGACCGCAGCATCCTCGACACCGCGATGGGTGATGTGAAGAGCTTCCAGGCGCGCCTCGGCTACGACGACCGGCAGCGCGTCGAGCAATACCTCGCCTCGATCCGCGACCTGGAGCAGCGCCTTACCGACAAGGGGAAAATCATCGAGCAGGGCCGCCCGAAGTTCGACGAGTCCGCCGTGCGCCTCGAACCGCAGGGGAAAAGCCGCATGCAGGAGCACATCGAGTTGATGATGGACCTCATCGCGCTCGCGTTTCAGACCGACATGACGCGCGTCGTGACGCAGAGCCTCGGTGGCGAAGGCGGGCCGAACTACGACGATTACAAGGACTGGGCCAAGGCCGCCGGCGCGCAGCTCCGCGGCGCGCATGATTTTCATCACAAAGGCTCCGGCAACCGCGGCGCGGACAATCCCGACACCAAGGTCATCGGCCTGCGCGACGCGATGTTTTGCGCCAGCCTCGCGCGGCTCATGGACAAGCTCAAAGCCATCCCCGCACGTGAAGGCACGCTGCTCGACCACACCGTCCTGCTCCTCGGCGGCTCGCAGATCAGCAGCCACTCCGGCGGCAGTTTCCCGATGCTCCTCGCCGGCGGGCGCAGGCTCGGCTTCAAGCACGGCCAGCATGTGAAGTGGAAAAACAACACCAAGCCCGCCTCGGACCTCTACCTCACCATCCTCCAGCAAATGGGCTGCCAGGTGAAGTCGTTCAAGGAAAGCACGGGGCCGATCTCGGAACTGCTGACCTGAACCAAAAAGCTCCGCCTGCAGCCCCCCGATGGGGTATGAGAAGCGGGTGCCCAAGCAGTTGTTCAAGTGAATCCAATCTTGGAGTCCATCCTTGTAACGGATCCCATGCCGCCCTCGAACTTTCTGCGCGGGATCTGTAAGAGTTCGGCTAAGAATCGATGAAGCATGACGAATTTGCCCCAACCTTTTACTTCTACGAGACCTCCAAGCCTCTAGGAATCCGCTAAGTTTGTGACCCACCCCCCCCACGCACAACCCCGCTCGCTGTCGGTCGGTGCGTTGTTGACCGCAGCACTCCTGCTTGCCGGTGTGAGCATGGATGCAGCGGAAGGCAATCTGTCCGCGACCATTGACCGTGAAATCAAGGCGGTCTGGACCCAGGAGAAGATCACCCCGCCGGGGCGTTCCTCCGATGCGGTGTTCCTGCGCCGCATTTACCTCGACCTCGTCGGCATGATCCCGGGCTGGGAGGAAACGACGACGTTTCTGGCCGACGCCGATCCGCAGAAGCGGGCGAAACTGATCGACAAGCTGCTGGCGGACCCGCGTTACGGACGCCACCAGGCGCAGGTGTTTGATCTCGCGATGCTGACGCGCGATCACAAGCTGGTGGACGGGACGGTTGGACATCGCAC
Source organism: Verrucomicrobiota bacterium (assembly GCA_014193395.1). GTDB lineage: Bacteria > Verrucomicrobiota > Verrucomicrobiia > Limisphaerales > BJHT01 > BJHT01. The sequence goes on along the minus strand of BJHT01000595.1, from coordinate 1,155 downwards.
TCGCGGCAGGTTTCGCGAATGGCTGGCGAAGCAATTCGCAGCCAACGAACCCTATGACCGGATTGCCGCGAAGATTCTCCAGGCCGAGGAGGATGGTTCGCAGCTCTATTTCGCCGTTTATCCGGATACGGATGAGATGGTCGCCGCCGTCTCGCGGTTCTTCCTCGGCACGCAGATTCAGTGCGCGAAGTGCCACGACCATCCGTTCGAGACATGGACGCAAAAGGACTATCATGGCATGGCCGCCTTCTTCGCCCGCACCGTCTCCGTGGAAGCTCCAGGGAAACCCGAGATCACGAATCAAAAGGGCAAACAGTATCTGGTCGGTGAGAAGGCCGTCGGCGAGGCGTTGTTTTCTCTGGAGAAAATCGACCCGAAGACAAAGAAGAAGGAAACGATCCCCATTCCTCCGAAGTTTCTCCTGGGTGATGTCTTGCAAGAGCCGGAAAAGCCGAAGGATTTCGTGGAGCCGAAGCTGAAACCGGGTGAAGTGCCGCCGAAGCCGGCCTTTTCGCGGCGCCAGAAGTTCATTGAGTGGATGCTTGGGAAGGACAATCCGTTCTTCGCGAAGGCTGCGGCCAACCGCGTGTGGGCGCAGTTCATGGGACGGGGTTTCGTGCATCCGGTGGACGACTTCAGCTCGTCCAGCAATCCAAGCCATCCCGCGTTGCTGAAGGCAATGGAGACCGAATTGGTGGCGCACCATTTCGACCTCAAATGGCTGATCCGCGAAATCGTCAACAGCCACGCCTATCAGGCCGCCGATCTCGGCGACGCGAAGGATGCCATGCCGAAGTTTTACGAGCGCGCTCCGGTTCGCCCGCTGAGCGTTGAGGAGCTGACCGCGTCGCTGCATATCGCGATGGGACTGGGGCTCGAGGCGGCTCTCAATGCGGAGCCAAACCAGCAGATGTTGCAGTATCTCGGCAAGCCGACCGACGGTCAGGGGCGCTTCCAGGGAAGCTTGACGGAGCATCTCTTCTTCCACAACGGCGAGGGTTTCCGCGGGATGTGCAAGCCTGGCAAAGGCAACCTGGCGGACAAGTTGCTCACGGGCACCGAGGATTGGGGCAAAAAAGTGGAGCGGATGTTCCTGTCGATCCTGAGCCGCCCGCCCGCCGGCGAGGAGCGCGAGCAATTCGTCCAATACCTGGG
>BJHT01000594.1 GCA_014193395.1 Verrucomicrobiota bacterium | reverse complement strand
GAATGGCCAGCGCGTGAAACGCGGCATCAGCAAGAAGCGCGTGGAGGAAGTGATGGCGAAGAAGGGCAAGCTCACCCGCTGGGAAATGCTGCGCTGCCGGGTGCGCTACTTCTGCGACGGCGCGGTGCTCGGGACCAAAGACTTCGTCAACGGCATCTTCGAGGCCGAACGCCACCGCTTCGGGCCGAAACGCCAGACCGGCGCGCGCCCGATGCGCCATGTGGAAGCGCACGGGCTGACGACCCTGCGCGACCTGCGGCTCAAGCCGGTGGGGTAGGCAGATTCCCTCACTCCTCGACGCTGAACCCCGTTCTGACCGTTTCCGGTGCGGCGGGCGCGAACGAAAATTCCTGCAAAAATCGCTAACAAAACCGGGAGCGAATGCTAGACCGCAATGATGAACACGCCCGCCCTTCCCATGAATATTCTGAATCCCAACCTCATCACCCGTCGCTCCTGCCTCAAGGGAATCACCTTGGGCGCCGGTGCCGTCGTCCTCCAGCCATTCCTGAATGCCTTGGCGGCCGAGGCCCGGGGCGAAGCACCGCCGCCACGGCTCGTCTTCGTCGTCGAGGCCAACGGACTGTGGGAATCGCACGTCCGTCCTCAGACACTCGGCAAGGCCGGCGGCTGGAACAGCCCGGTGGACAAACTCGTTGATGAGCCGCTGGCGGGCCATAAGTTGCCCGAGCCGATCGCTCCCCTGGAGGCGATCAAGGATCGGATGTCGATCGTGCTGGGGTTGTCTAGCAAGCATGTCACTCCGAACCACGGGGGCGGCTTCGGGGTGTTCAATTGCTGTGTGCAAGGACAAGGCATCAACCACGCGGTCCACACGCAGACGATCGATCACGCATTTGCCGCCAAGGTGCCTGCCGTGCTCCCTGTCGTCGGGTTGGGGGTGCCGGCTAGCCCCGATAGAGTCTTCGCAAGCTGGCTGTCGGTGAGTGCGCCGAGAAGGCCGATGCCGTACATCTGCCAACCTGAGGCGGCCTTCCGCTCGCTCTTTGGCAGCGCGGCGGAGGGGAGCGCAGGAAAACTGTTCCAGGCGCGAAATAAGTTGCTGGACTGGTGCCGCTCGGATATCCGGCGTGTTCGTGAAGAACTGCCACAAATGGACCGCGAGAAACTGGACGTGTATCTGGACACATTCGAGCAATTGCGCTCCCGGCAGCAAAAACTCGGGGACATGAAGGACCGCCTGCAGGCCAACCTGCCCGCCTTGGATAAGTTCGATTGCACGCGAACGACGGGCCGCTTCGAGGCGCAGTGCTCTGTGGCAGTGGCGGCGCTCGCGGCGCGACTGACGAACGTGGCCGTGATCGACACCGCCTGCGGATATCAGGGCTACCACACCTGGAAAGACCTCGGCGTGACGGTTGACGGCCATGCGATCGGCCACACGCATCCCGACGATCCCAAGCGCAACCTGTCCGCCGTGCCAGTCCGCCGCTTCTACGCCGAGCGAATCGTCGATATCGCACGGCGAATGGCCGCGGTGAAAGAAGGGAACGGCACGATGCTCGACAACTCACTCATCATCTACCTCAGCGACTCCGCCGAAGAGCACCACGGCAGTGGCCGGCAGTGGCCGATGATTCTGGTCGGCAATCTGGGCGGGCGATTGAAGACCGCGGGGCGCTTCTTTCAGTACCCCGGCTACAACAAGACCGGTCACCGGACGATGTCCAACTTCTACCTGTCGCTGCTGCACGCCGTGGGCGACAAACGCGAGAAGTTCGGCGAACCCGATCGCGAACTCAAGGACATCGACACCGCCGGCCCGCTGGCGGAGATTTTGGCGTAGCCCTTCAGGCCAGATGGCATTGGATTTCCGTACGCAAATCGGAATCGAACTGGTGATCTGGCTTTTTGAAAGCGCATGACTCCGTCCCTCGCGAATATCACTGACCTGATGCAATCCGTTTCAACAACCCGTAGGAATGAACCAGCCCCCCCTCTCCCCCGCGACGCCGATCCCAAGTTTGACCGTTTCCGGTGCGGCGGGCGCGAAAGCAAATTCCTTCTAATGCAATGCCACCCGGAAGATTCATTCACCAAGCTCTCCTTTAACAAAATCCAAAACATCCATGACTCATATATCCACACCCGCTGACACCCGCCCGCATTCTGACCGCTTCCGGGGCGGTGGGCGCGGAAGCAAATTTCTTGCAGTAACTTGGGTTACGGCGCTGTTGGTGGGAATATTGGCCACGGGCACCATGGCCGAGGAGCCGAAGCGGCCCGCAGTCGCGGAAAAGCCGGCCGGCCTGCGGGTGATGCACGGCGGACACAGTTGGGGGACCGAAAACTCGGCGCCGTTGTGCCAGGCGGCCGGTATCACTGGGCATAAGAAAATCGGAAATAGACCGGATCGCAACGGCAACGTCCTCAATCACGTGATGCCCCTGCTCGAAAAGGGGGAGATAGACGCCTACATCTACCAATCCAACGAAGTGGGCCCCGGTGCCCCAAATTTCCTGCCAATCCTCGTGGAACTTGGCCCTAAGCACAATCCCAACTTCCGCGGCGTCTTCATGCAGATGCCGTGGCTGGTGCACGATGGGCGGCAGGGAGTGAAGTTACCCGAGGAGTATGAACAAACGGACCTCGCGGAAATGCAGGTCAAGATGGAAAAGTACCGCAAAGAGCAG
>BJHT01000593.1 GCA_014193395.1 Verrucomicrobiota bacterium | reverse complement strand
CCCTCCCGCGACCCCCGGTCGTGCGCTCTCACCACCGCGCCCGCAATGACCGCCGGGTTTGTCCTTCCCATCGCCCGGTGCTGGCAGTAATGCTCTGCCGCAATCGAATCGCTTCAGGGCCACTGCTGATCCGCCCGCGCCGAACCTGTCAGGTCATGGAATCCAAGCCACTCAACGTCCTGCACATCGAAGACGACCCCGAACAGCAGCTCGTGCTCCGGGTGCTGCTCGATGCAGCGAAGCCCGGGGGCTTCCGCCTCGTGCAGGCGGGCACGCTGGAACGCGGTCTGGCCTGCCTTGACCAGCTCGCCTTCGATCTCCTCATCCTTGATCTGCACCTGCCCGACAGCGACGGCGAAGTCACGCTCCAAACCGCCCTGGCCCGGGTCGGCAAAGTGCCGATCATCGTCTTGTCGGGCAATGACAGCGACGAGCTGGCCACGCGGTTCGTCCAGGCGGGGGCGCAGGATTTTCTGGTCAAAGGCCATTTCAACCCGCGCCTGCTGCTGCGTTCCATTCACTACGCCATCGAGCGCAAACGGGCGCAGGAATCGCTGCGGGAATCGGAGGCCTTCTACCATTCCCTCGTCGAAAGCCTGCCGCCCAGCATCATGCGCAAAGACCTCGAGGGCCGGTTCACCTTTGCCAATCGCAACTTCTGCGCGGCGCTCGGCCGCCCGTTGCACGAGATCGTCGGCCGCACGGACTTCGATTTTTTTCCGCGGGAACTGGCGCAAAAATATGTCGATGACGACCGCCGCGTGGTGGCGACGCGCGCGACCATTGAGGTCGTCGAGGAGCACGTCCCGGCCACCGGCGGAACCCGGTACGTGCATGTCATCAAGAGCCTGATCCACGACGCGGCGGGTCAGATCATCGGCACGCAGGGGATTTTCTGGGATGTCACGGACACCAAACGAGCCGAGCAGCGGGTGACGAAGGCCAACGAAGACTTGCGCAAATCAAACTCCGACCTCCAGCAGGCGCAGGCCAGCCTGATCGAAGCCGAACGGCTCCAGACCGTCGGCCTGCTCGCCGCCGGCGTCGCCCACGAGGTGAAGAATCCGCTGGCGATCATCCAGATGGGCTTGGACTACCTCACACGCCAGTTCAGCGCGGGCGATGCGGCCACGCGTGGCGTGCTCGAAGACATGACCGATGCGGTGCGGCGCTCCGACGCCATCGTGCGGGACCTGCTGAACCTCTCCAAACCCGGCGCGCTCGCGCTGCAACTGGAGAATCCGCACGCGGTCATCGAAGGCGTGCTGGCGTTGGTACGCCACGAAATCACCCAGCGCGGAGTGTCGGTCGTGCGCGAGTTCTGCGACCGCGGGGCGGGCGTGCTGTTCGACCGGGCGAAGATCACGCAGGTGCTGGTCAATCTCTGCACCAACGCCTGCCACGCCATGAACGACGGCGGCATCCTCACCATCCGCACCCGCGAGCGGGCGATTACGCCCGACGAGTTCCAGCGCTCGGCGGGGTCGCGGCAGGGCATTCTGTTTCATCCCGGCGACAGCGTGTTCGAGGTCGAAATTGATGACACCGGACCGGGCATTTCCGACCAGCATCTGGACAAGTTGTTTGTCCCCTTCTTCACCACCAAACCGGCCGGCGCCGGCACCGGCCTGGGCCTGACGGTGGCGCGCAACATCATCGAGTCGCACGGCGGCGCGATCCGCCTGCGCAACCGCCCGGAAGGCGGGCTGCGCGTCACGCTGCATTTCAAAATCTAACGACGGGAAACTCGGAATCATCGCACCACTATGAACAAGCATCGCATTCTGATTGTTGACGACGAGCACGCCATCACGCGCATGGTGAAGCTCAATCTCGAATCCACCGGCCGCTACGAAGTGCGCGGCGAAAACTCCAGCGTCAACGCCCTCGCCGTCGCGCGCGAGTTCCGGCCCGACCTGGTGTTGCTGGACGTCATCATGCCCGGCGCCGACGGCGGCGAGATTGCCGCGCGCATGAAAAATGACGCCGTCCTGCGGCAGGTGCCCATCGTGTTCCTCACCGCCACCGTGTCGCCCAAGGAGGCGGGCAAAGGCGGGCTGATCAGCGCCGGGATGAAGTTCCTCGCCAAGCCCGTGAGCCTCGCCACGCTGGTCGGGTGCCTCGAGGAGTTCCTCGGCAAACCGACCGAGGCGACGACGCCCGCGGTGCCGGGAGCAGGGGGAGGGAAAAGTAATCAGTAATTAGTGATTAGTAATTAGTGGGGACGGTTCGGGATTTCGTGACCGCCAGTCCTGAACCAGGCACCGGTCCGATACTAAAGATAGAAAACCACTAACCAGCACTACCCGGCACTAATAAAAACCAAGCCAGACAGCATTTGCGAAGCAACTCACCCTGCTTGTCTTATTAGTGCCAGTTAGTGCCGGTTAGTGGTTTCAGTTCTTCCCTGTTCAGCAACCTCCACATCGAACTCAGCCCCTAATCACGCATCACGCCCCGCTAATTACTAATCACTGATTACTAATTATACCACTTCGCGTTAGTAATTGCACTATGTATTGAGCGCAGGTAATTTGGGCGCCATGCCAAAACGATTTCATTTGAAACGGCCGGACCTGGCCCCGGACGTGATCACGGCGCTGGCCGACTGCCAAGCGGTCCGCGACCAACAGCGGCTGCTGGCGATGCGACTGGCGG
>BJHT01000592.1 GCA_014193395.1 Verrucomicrobiota bacterium | reverse complement strand
GGTTTCCGAGACGTTGCTGCGGGAATTCGAGGGGATGTCGAATCTGACGGTGGACGTGGTCACGCTGGTGGACGGGCTGGGGGCGGAGCGGCGGGAGGAGCGGGGGAGCGTGCGTTATCACTACCTGCCGTGTGTGCCGCGGGGGAAGACGGCAACGTTGTATGCGCGCGAGGTGTGGCGACTGCGGCGGGTGGTGGCGGAGTTGCGGCCGGACATTGTCCATGGCCAGCCGACGGCGGAATATTTGCTGGCGGCGACGGGGGCGGGATGGCCGCATGTGATCACGATTCACGGGTTGGTGCTGCGCGAGGCGAGGGGACTGGCGCGATTGCACCCGGGTTTCGTCGCCAACTATCTCCGCGAGCTGCTGCAACGGCGGGCGGCGCGGCGGGCGGCGAATCTGATTTCGATCACCCCGTATGTGACCGAGTATCTGGCGGGGTGGGCTAAGGGGAGAATCTGGCCGATTTCCAATCCGATTGATCCGGAATTTTTTTCGTTGCCGCCCGTGCGGCGCGAGGGGTTGCGGATCATCTGCGTGGGGGTCGTTTCGCAGCGGAAGAATCAGGCGCTGCTGGTGGAGGCGTGCGGGCGGCTGAAGGCGGCGGGGGTGAAGTTCGAGTGCCGGATAATTGGCATGCCGCGGGAGGGGATGGAGGCGCGGCTGAACGCGGAGATTGCACGATTGGGGATGGCTGCGGAGGTGCGGGTGACGGGGATGGTGAGCCGGCAGGAGTTGTTCGAGCATTACGGCTGGTCCAATGTGGTGGTCCTGCCGTCGCGCGAGGAAACCGCGCCGTTGTCCCTCAGCCAGGGGATGGCAGGCGGGCGGGTGGTGATGGGAGCGAAGGCGGCGGGGATTCCGGCCCTGCTGGAGAACGGCGCGTTGGGGACGTTGTTTGCGGGCGAGGATGCGGGAGCGTTGGTGGACAGCCTGCGGGAGTTTGCAGCGGCGCCGGCGGCGGCTTGGGTGCGGGCGGAGGCGGCGACGCGCCGGGCGGCGGAGCGGTTCGCGCCGACGGCGGTGGCGCGGAGGACGGTGGAGACGTACGCCGAGATTTTGGCGGGCGCGGGATGAAATGATTGCGAACGCGGCGATTCTGGAGTCCTGTCAGCGGCGATGAATGGGAATGCAGCCATACCGCTGGCGATGCTGGCCGTCGCGTTGGTGGCGGTGGTCATGGGGTATCTGGTCGCCTCGCCGCTGGCCCTGCCGACGCTGGCGGTGACGGCGGCGATTCCGGGCGTGTTGCTGCTGCCGCTGGTGTTGCGGTGGCATCATGTGGCGCTGATTTTCAGTTGGAACGCGGCGTTGATTTTCATGTTTTTGCCGGGGCAGCCGGCGCTGTGGATCGTGGTGGCGTTTTTAAGCCTGGGGGCGTCGGTGGTGACGCGGACCCTGAGCCGCGGGGCAACGATTCATTTTGTGCGGTCGGTGGGGTGGCCGTTGGTGGTGTTGACGCTGGTGGTGCTGGTTACGGTGTTGTTCCGGGGTGGTTTTGGCGGGCGGGCGCTCGGTTCGGAGATGTGGGGAGGGAAGCGGTATCTGGGGGTGCTGGCGGCGGTGGTGGGATTTTTTGCGCTGACGGCGCGAGTGATTCCGCGGGAAAAGGCGGTGTGGTACGGGGGGATGTTTTTTCTGACGGGCACGACGGCAATCTTCAGCGACGTGGCGTTTGCGCTGGGCCGGAAGTTTTATTTTCTGTACTCGATTTTTCCGTCCGACGTGGCGTTCCACCAGGCGACCACGCAATCGACGTTGCAGCGCTATACAGGGGTCGCCGTGGCGGCACAGGCGTTGTTTTGTTATGCCTTGGTGCGGCACGGCGTGGGCGGAGTGATGGATTTTTCGCGGCCGTGGCGGCCGGTGTTGTTCATGCTGGTGGGGGCGAGCGCGATGTTCGGGGGATTTCGGTCGTCGGTGATTCTGCTGTTTATCCTGTTCTGGGTGCAGTTTTTTCTGGAGGGATTGCATCGGAGCAAGTTGCTGGTTGTGATGCTGCTGGGGTTGGGGTTGTTGTCGGCCGGGGTGGTGGGCTTTGTGGACCGGTTGCCGCTGTCGGTGCAGCGGAGTTTGAGTTTCCTGCCGTTGAACGTGGATCCGACGGCTCGGCATGATGCGCTGGGAACGTTTGACTGGCGGCTGCAAATGTGGCGGGTGGTGATACCGGAGGTGCCGCAATATTTGCTGTTGGGGAAGGGTTACGGGTATAGCGGGATGGATTATTGGCTGACCCAGGAGGCGGTGCGGCGTGGGATGGTGACGGCGTACGAGGACACGCTGGTCAGCGGGAACTATCACAATGGATTCTTGACGTTGATCATCCCGTTCGGGCTGGCGGGGTTTCTGGCGTTCGTGTGGTTCTGCGCCGCGGCGATCCGGTTGCTGGTGCGGAATTACCGGCACGGGGATCCGGAGCTGAGGAAGTTGAACACGTTTTTGCTGACGTATTTCGTGGGTCGGCTTTTCTTTTACACGGTGTTCTATGGGCAGTTCGACTTGGATTTGATGGTGTTCACCGGGGTGGTAGGACTCAGTTTGGCGGCCAATCGGGGAAGAGCGGTGGGCGTGGCCGCGCCGGCCCGGCGGCTGCCGGCGGCGGTGGCTGTGCGAGTGCCGGCAGTGAGCGCGGTGGCGGCGTGAGCGGAGGGTCACAGCGCGGGGAGGGCGGG
>BJHT01000591.1 GCA_014193395.1 Verrucomicrobiota bacterium | reverse complement strand
CTGTAGAAGACGGTGGTGATGGCGCCCAACACGACGGCGAAGGTGGAGACGGCGATGAGCAGTTCCAGCAGGGTGAACGCGGTGGTGTGGGGGGAGGGGCGCACGAGGGGAAAGTAATTAGTAATTAGTGATTAGTAATTAGTGGGGAGGCAGCGGGTGTGAGAGTGCCGGGGTGTGAGTGTGTGAGCGTGTGAGGGAGTGGGGGAATTAGGGTTGGGAGGTGTCGGCGAGGGTACTTAGGGTGACGTCGTAGGGTTGGCCTTGGATGTCGAATTGGACTTGGACGGAGACGAGGCGGAGGGCGTTTTCGTTCCAGGTTTCGGAGGTGGCGTGCCAGCGGTATTCGTAGGGGCCGTCGAGGAGGGTGCCGCCGGGTGCGGATTCTTTCCACTGGCCGGTGACGAGGATTTCGTTGATGACGCGCGTGGCAAGGCGGGCGGCGGCGGTTTTGCGTTCGCCAACTTGTCCGGCAAGGCTGGCGATGCGGAGGCCCTGCACGGCGACGGGAATGACGATGGCCATGAAGACGAGGGCGGCGAGGACTTCGGCGAGGGTGAAGGCGGAGGTGCGCCGCGTTCTCGCGGGCTTAGCGCGGGGTGTCGCTTTGAATTTCATAATTCAGGCGGTTGCGGCCGGGGGCGAGGGTGAGGGTGGTGTCGTCGGCACCGCGGAAACGGATGCTGGGGGCGTTGCCGGGCGGGAGAGCGCCGTCGGGCTGGAAGCGGAGGGTGGTGGTGCCGTTGTTATTGTTGTTGGCGGCGGGTGTGGGGCTGGTGGTGCGGGTTGCAGTTGGTGCGCTGGCGGTGATTTCGAGTTGGAGGTCGGGGGCGATTTCGAACTGGATGGCTTTGGGGTCGTCCGGGGTGTAGCCGGGGTCGGCTTGGAGGCCGTAGGTGCGGGCGCGGTCGTCGATCCAGAGTTGCATGGGGATGCCTTCGCTGACGGCGCGGCTCTGGGCGTGGTGGGTGAGGGAGAGGAAGCGGCGGGCTTCGGAGTCGAGGGTGCGGCCACGGAAAAAGTTGGCGAGGGACGGGGAGGAGACGGCGAGGACGATGATGAGGATCGCCATCACGAGGATGAGTTCGAGGAGGGTGAAGGCAGCGGTGCCGGAGGGTGTGCGGTGGGGGTGGGGAAAAAGAATTTTTTCACCACAGAGACGCGATGGACACAGAGAAGGGAAGGGATTGGCCGCGCGAATCAGGCCGCGCGGCGAGATGCTGCTGGAACTCGCAGGCGGGGACGCCTGCGGTACCGGGGAAGCGTTGGAAAGGCCCAGGCGCATTGCGAATCAGCGTTTGCCGCCCCAGTTGGTGATGTCGTCGTCGCCGCCGACGCGGCCGTCGGGGCCCATGGACATGAGGTCGTAGCCGCTGGGGTTGTGTTTGCCGGGGCATTCGTAGATGTAGGCGTTGCCCCAGGGATCGAGGGGGACTTCGCCTTTGTCTTTGAGATAGGGACCGCGCCAGTTCTGGGCGTCGCGGGGTTGTTGGATGAGGTCGATGAGGCCGCCTTTGCCTTTGGGATAGGAACCGGTGTCCACCTCGAAGGCGTCGAGCGCGGTGCCGAAGCTGGCGAGTTGGGTCTGCGCGGCGGTGACTTTGGCCTGCTCGGTGCGGCCGGCGAATTTCGGCACGACGATGGCGGCGAGGATGCCGAGAATCACGAGCACGAGGAGAAGTTCGATGAGGGTGAAGGCGGAGCGGGTTCGCTGGCGCGCGGCGGTGGTAGCGCAGGTTTCCAAACCTGCTGTATCGCCGATTTCCAAATCGGCAGGGCTGCGGAAGGTCGGGAGCGTGCGGTGGGTTCCGCGGTTCGCAGGTTTGGAAACCTGCGACACAGCAGACTTGGAAGTCTGCGGTACGGGGGAGGTGCGCTGGCGCGAGCACGCGGAATGAGGCCGCTGGCGTTGGGTTTTTTGGTGGTTGGTTTTCATGGGGAGAATTTTGCGAAGGTTATTTGATGTGATCTTGGAGGGTGAAAATCGGGATGACCATGCCGATGAAAATCGTGCCGATGAAACCGGCGATGAGGAAAAGCATGAGCGGCTCGGCGAGGGCGACGGCGGTCTTGAGTTGCCGGTCGAGGTCGCCTTCGGTGACGTTGGCGATGCGGACGAGTTCGGCGTCGAGTTTGCCGCTTTCTTCGGCGACGGAGATCATCTCGAGCGTGGATCCGGCGAAGAGCGTGCGGCATTCGCCCAGGCTGGAGCCGAGGGATTTGCCTTCCTTGACGCGGTCGATCGAGTTGGAGACGGCATCGACGAGGATTTGGTTGCCGATGGAGCGGCGGGCGACGTTGAGGCCGTTGATGAGCGGGACGCCCGCGCCGAGGAGCGTGCCGAGCATCCGGCAGAAGCGCGACATGGCGAATTGCGCGACGAGCGGGCCGACGACGGGCGCGCGGAGGATGCCGCCTTCCCACGCGCGGCGGCCCTTTTCGGAAACGAACCAACTGCGGAGAAGATAGAAGGTGACGAGAATTCCGAGCACGAGGAAGAGGCCGTAGGCACGGAGGATTTCGCTCGTGGAGACGATCATCTGCGTGAGCAACGGCAGGGACGCGCCGAACCCAGTGAAGATCATCTGGAAGCGCGGGATGAAGAAGACGAGCAGGAAGACCAGCACCGCGATGGCGAGCACGAGCAGGATGGTGGGGTAGAGCAGCGCGGTCATGACTTTCGAGCGCATCTC
>BJHT01000590.1 GCA_014193395.1 Verrucomicrobiota bacterium | reverse complement strand
CCGGAACCGCGCTTGCTCCGACGCAGCAAACGCAGGGCGGCGGTTGGCGAGAAACGCCGGCGCTTGCTTGCCGTCCCAGCCGCTGCGACCGGGGACTGGTCGCGCTCCGCTCTGTGTCCGTCGCGTCCCAGTGGTGCGACCCGATCGCGTTTCCTTTGTAATCACAACTGAGACACCCGGTCTGCACCGCAACAAAAGCCCCATTCTCCTTGCCTCCTCGCGGGCAGACGTTTAGTCCTTCTGCGATCCCGGTCGCTCATCACCGACACAATTTGTTTTATGAAACTTCCCAAGACTTCGCGCCGCCGCTTCCTTCAGGCCGGCGGCGTTGGTTTGCTCAATCTCGCGGTGCCGGGATTGGTCGTCGGCAAGGATAAGTTCGATGCGTCCGGCAAGGCCGTGTCCTCGAAGAAATGCTGCATCTTCCTGCTGCTCTGCGGCGGCCCGAGTCACATCGACACCTGGGATTTGAAACCCGAGGCTCCGTCCGAAATCCGCGGCCCATACAAACCCATCCGCACCAAGGTGCCCGGGATGCAACTGAGCGAGCTGCATCCCCAGCTCGCGAAAGTCACTGACCAGTTCTGCCTCATCCGCTCGGTGCATCATCCCCGGCCAATCAACAATCACTTCGACGCCATGCACAATCTGCTGTGCGGCCAGGTGGTCGAGCGGGTGCGGGAAGGCGTGCCCGATGATCTGCCTTACATCGGCTCGGTGGTGGCCAAGGGTCTCTCCAACGAGCGCAACCTGATCTCCAACGCGTGGCTCATCAAATGCGTCGGCCCGCCGGTCTTCTGCGCCCCGAACCTCGGCTCGGGCGGTTATCTCGGGTCGGCTTATGCCCCGGTCTTCATTGGTTCCGCTGACAATCACCCGGCGATGCCGAAATTCCGGCTGCCGGAAATCTATGACACCGCTGATCCCGCGCGCCTGCAGGAACGGCGCAAACTGCTCGACGCACTCGAATCCGACCGACTCGCCGCCGATGCGGGCGGCAAAGACTGGAGCGAACTGCGCGAGCTGGCCTACGACGCGATGACCCGGCCGGAAGGGCGCGCGGCCTTTGAATTGAATCGCGAGCCGGTCGCGGTCCGTGAGCGCTATGGCATGCACCCGCTCGGCCAAAACCTGCTCCTTGCGCGACGCATGGTAGAGGCCGGCGTGCGCTTCGTGACGGTCAATGGCTGGGTTGGTTCCGCGCCCGGAGAAACCGGCGGCGGGCCGCCCAGTTCCAGTTGGGACATGCACGGCGGCAACATGGGCATGGGCAACGCCTTTAGCGACGGCTCCTACGGCATGAACTTCTGCCTGCCGCGCCTCGACCAGGCCCTCTCCGCGCTGCTCACTGATCTCAAGGATCGCGGCCTGTTGGATGACACACTCGTCGTCGCGATGGGTGAGTTTGGGCGCACGCCGGTCATCCTGACGCAGGGGCCGCCCGGCCGGCAGCACTGGCCGCAATGCTTCTCCGCAATCATGGCCGGCGGCGGCATTCGCGGCGGAGCCGTCTATGGCGAATCCGACAAAACCGCCTCCGCGCCGAAGAGCAATCCCGTGACGCCGCAGGACATCCACGCCACCGTGCTCCATGCCCTGGGCGTGCCCTTGAGTGACATCGGCAAGAACACCGGCATCATCCGTCCGCCGTTCTCATCGGGGAAACCGATCATGGCGCTGTTCGGATAAGTCGGAACTTTGCAGTCCGAGTGACTAGCTCGCCCCGCAGAGGACGTGTGAAATCCGCGTAGCAGTGCACTGACTCATTTCTTGTAGGAGTCGAGGTAACGAGACTCTAACCTCCTTCCCCGCGCGGCCCGCCAAATCCTCCGGACCTTCGCCACCGGCGACGCAGCACAACTTTCACCACCTTTCCCACGTCAGCCGTCGAGACTGCGCACGCGTCTCGGCCAACCTGAATCTGAGGACCGATCCCCGAAGCTGAATTGGCAAAGGAATGGAGGCAAAGGAATGAAGACAAGAAATTCCCCCGTCCCTATTCCTTTGCCTCCATTCCTTTGCCCATAACTCCCCTGCCCCACTCGGGTGCGCCGGTCGCAGCCAACGCCCCTCACGACTGAGTTACGGTCAATTCCCCTGCGAGGCCCGGCCTACTTCTTCTTGGCCACCCACGCATCCCACTGGGCGCGATATTCGGGAGTCATCGGCGTGAAGGTAATCTTCACCTTGGGCAGGTCCGCCTTGAGTTTGGTGAGGTCTTCGGCTGAAAGGGCTACGTCCTTCAAATCCAGCGTGGCGAGATGGGGAATCTCTTTGAGCCGGTTGAGACCGCCGGCGTAGGTGAAGACGGAGAACTCGAGCGAGAGCTTGCTCAGCTTGGGGATCGTCACCAAGGAGGCGAGCGCAGCATCGCTGAGACCCGCGTAGCCTTTCGCCCACAGTCGCACGGATTCCAGCGAGGGATGATTCTTGAGCAACGCGACGAAGGGGTCGCTGGCCGCGCCGTGTTTCAAGTCCACGCGCTGAAGCTTCGGCGCGGTGACGGCCTCGATGCAAAACGCGCCGTCGCTCGAGAACACTTCGAGAGTAGGATGCGCACCAAGCGCGGCCTTGGCCTCGGGCGTCGGCTTGGTGATGTGCAGGGTGTGCAGGGTTTTCAACGACTTCATCTCGCCGAACTTCGCCGCGCCGTTGCCGGTGACAAGGGAGCCGTTCACCGTGACTGTCACGGGGTTC
>BJHT01000589.1 GCA_014193395.1 Verrucomicrobiota bacterium | reverse complement strand
CATCGAAGCCTACTACAACACCCACCGCAAACACTCCTCCCTCGGCTACAAAACCCCCGCCACATTCGAGGCCCAGCTCAACCCCAAAAACTAACCAAATGCTGGTCCAGAAATCCGTTGCATCTCAGACGACGTAAGGAGACTCTAACCTCCTCCTACCCAACCACGCCCCATGCGCAGAAAAAGGTTAGAGCCTCCTAACGTCGTCTCCTACAAACACTCCTCTCCGCACCCCTCTCTACCCCCGCCTTGGCCCTTGATCCTTGGCCCTTCCCTTGAGCTTTGAGCTTTAAGCTTGGAGCTTTCCCTACTTCGCCTCCGCCAACTTCCCGGCCTCCCGCACTCCCCTGCCCTGCCGTTTCGTGAGCGAATCTCCGAGTTCCTCGCGCGCCGCCTCCACCGACTTGAGCAGCCGCGCCACCACCTCCGTGTGCTGCGCCGCGACGTTGTTCGTCTCCGCCAGGTCCGCGTGCAAATCGAACAACTCCGGTGCGTCCAGTTTCCGCTGCTCGTATTTCACCGGCGTCCCATCGCGTCCGCCCGCCCGGCCGTTCAGCGTGCGAAACGTGTGCGGCAACTGCAGCTTCCACCGCCCGTCGCCCGACCGCACCGCCTGGAGTTGGTTGTTCTCGTAGTAAAACCAATACGCCTCGTGCGGATTGCGCGCGCCCGGTTCGCCCGCCAGCAGCGGCCACACATCGCGCCCGTCCAGCGCGTGCTTCGGCAGTTCCGCCCCGACGAGCTTCGCAATCGTCGGGAACAAATCGATCGTCATCAGCATGTCCGCCGACGTCGTGCCCGCGGGAATGCGCCCCGGCCAGCGCATGATGCACGGCACCCGCGTGCCGCCTTCCCAGCACGTCCCCTTGCCCTCGCGCAACGGCCCCGCCGAGCCCGCGTGATTGCCGTAGCTCAGCCACGGCCCGTTGTCCGACGTGAAAATTACGAGCGTGTCCTTTTCCAACCCGTGCCGCTCCAGCGCCCGCAACACCTCACCCACGCTCCAGTCGATCTCCATGATCACGTCGCCGTAGAGGCCCTGTTGCGATTTTCCCTTGAACTTGCTGCTCACATGCAGCGGCACATGCGGCATGTTGTGCGCGAGGTAAAAGAAAAACGGCCGTTCCTTGTTCCGCTCGATGAACTTCACCGCGCGCGCCGTGTAATCCGTCGTGAGCTGCTCCTGATCCTCGTGCCCGAGACCGACCTTGATCGCCTTGTCGCCCTCGATCAGCGGCAGCGGCGGATACGTCCCCGCCTTCGCCTCCGGATGATGCGGCCACATGTCATTCGAGTACGGCAGCCCGTAATACTCATCGAAGCCCCGCTGCGGCGGCAGAAACTGCGCGTGATGCCCCAGATGCCACTTGCCCGCCATGCCCGTCGCGTAGCCCTTCTGTTTCACCAACTGCGCCAGCGTCACCTCCGTCGCCGCCAGCCCATGCCGCGCCCCCGGCCCCAGCGCGCCGTGAATGCCAATGCGATTCGGATAACACCCCGTCAACAACCCCGCACGCGACGCCGAGCACACCGGCTGCGGCACGTGAAAATTCGTGAACTTCCGCCCCTCCGCCGCCATGCGGTCCAGGTTCGGCGTCGTGAACCCCTTCGCCCCGAACACCCCGACATCGCCATACCCCTGATCATCCGTGAAAATGATCACCACATTCGGCAACCGCCCCGCGCCGCGCGCCACGAGCACACCCACGACGACAAAGAGCAATCCCAGGAAACCCACACGCAACAGCACTTTCATGCCCGCAAACAAGCGCGGGAAAGCTCCAAGAATAAAGCTCAAAGCTCAAGGGAAGTTCCAAGAATCAAGCTACAAGCGACAACCACTGACCTGCACCAGCGGGCACTAATAAAAGACCAACCACAAACTCCACAACCCATCCATTGGGCCTTGGCGCTTGGCCATTCCCTTGAGCTTTGAGCTTTAAGCTTGGAGCTTTTCCCCCATCTCTACCTCCGAAACGACGCCGCAAAATCCTCCCCCGACACCTCCACCACCTTCTTTTCCAACCGCGACTCCGCAATCAGCCCCGCCAGCGCCTTCTCATACGCCGCACCATCCAGTGGCAGCTCCACCGTCTGCTCGATCAACGACGAATACAGCATCACATTGGCCAGCTCGATCGAGCCGAGACCGTCCGCCCCCGGACAGTTCAACGCCGAGCCATCCAGAATCGCGTCCACAAAATTCTGCATGAACGTCGCGTGCGGATTCTCCGCGTTACCAAACGGGATTGTCACATTCCACACGTCCGGCTTGGCGAACCCGATCTTCGACGACTGATTCCACTGATCCGCCGGAACCTCGTTGCGCGTGAAGGTCAGCGTGTTGTTCTCCAACACCACGCGCCCTTTGGTTCCCGCGATCTCGAGCCGATTCGTCCCGGGCAATTCCCCCGTCGAACTGATGAACACCCCCGTCGCGCGGTTCGGCCACTCGAGATACACCGTCACGTTGTCATCCACCTCGATGTTGTGAAAACGCCCGAGCTGACAAAACCCGCGCACGCTCTTCGGCATCCCCAGCAGCCACTGCAGCGTGTCGAGCTGATGCAGACACTGATTGATCAAAACGCCGCCACCCTCGCCCTTCCACGTCGCCCGCCAGCCCCCGCTCGCATAGTATGCCTCGCTGCGAAACCAATCCGTGATGATCCATGCCACCCGCACGATCTGCCCCAGCTCGCCCTCCTGAA
>BJHT01000588.1 GCA_014193395.1 Verrucomicrobiota bacterium | reverse complement strand
CGAACCCTGTGCGGGTCTGGACCCGGTGGCGCGGGAGTTGTTCCTCCAGTTTGTCGAGCGCCTCGGCCGCCAGACCAACGCGCCGACGCTCGTGCTGGTGACGCATCACGTCGAAGAGATCACGCCGGTGTTCACGCACGCGCTGCTGCTGCGCGAAGGCCGCTTGCTCGCGGCGGGCGCGAAGGCGGCGGTGCTCACAGGGAAGGAATTGTCGCGGACCTTCGGGGCCGAGGTGCGGATTCGGCGCTCGGCGGGACGCTACAGTTTGCAGGTGAAAACCGAGCGGCGGGCGATTTTGTGAGGCAAGGTTTTTGAAGCCGCGCCTTTCCGGAATCGCATTCGCGCATCCCCTGTAGCGCAGGTTTCCAAACCTGCTGTATCGCCGATTTCCAAATCGGCAGGGGCCACGAAATTTCGGGAGCGGAGGATAATCCGAGGCGTCGCGGGTGGACGGAGCGACCGCGGCTTTGGAGACCCACCACCCAGCCGACTTGGAAGTGTGCGCTGCGCCAGGGCCGCACGCGGACACGCTCGTCTCACGGTCAGTCGGAAAACCGCTTCCTCCCAAACCAGAGCAACGCGATCGAGACGATTTGCAGAATGACACTCGCGACCGTGGCGGCGATCAGTCCGGGCAGATGAAACGCCGTGGCGAGCTGTTCCAGCACGCCCGGCTCCAAGATCCGTCCGTCGCTGGCCACGCGAAAATAGAGGCTGGCGCCGCCGAGCAGAAACTTCATCCCCAGCACGAGGCTCACTGCGAAGATCACGGCCATCACCCCTCCCAACCACCGCTGGCCCACGTACCATTGCCCCGCGCCGGGCAGCGCGAAATTCAAAGCCATCGCCAGGCGCAGGCTCTTGGCGGGGGTGAGTTTGGGCGGAACATCCATGGCAAGTGGCGGGGCGAGGGCGACGGTTTTCTATTCGTGGGCGGCGTGTGTGCGGCGAACTTCTGTTCGCGGCGGAAAGTAATGGAAGGCACTGGTTTCGTCGCCGCAATTTGTCTTGGCCGTCCAAACGGCGGTCCCCGGGGGCACACCCTGATTCCCGGTTGCTTCACCGGGCCTTTCTGTTACTCACACGCGCACGAACGAACGCACATGAAAGTACAACTCGCCTACGGCCAGGGCCAACTGCCCATCGAAGTCCCCGCAGACCGCACCACGGTCATCGTCCCCTCGCACAAGCCGGGGTTGCCCGATGAAAAGGCCGCCGTCCTCCACGCCATTCAGAACCCCATCGGCGCGCGCCCGTTGCGCGACCAAATCAAGCCCGGCGACCGCGTGTGCATCACCTTCACCGACATCACGCGAGCCACGCCGAACGACCGCATCATTCCCTGGCTCCTCGAACATCTCGCCGATGTTCCGCGCGAAAACATCACGCTGCTCAATTCCCTCGGCACCCACCGCTCAAACACGCGCGCCGAGCTGGAGAAAATGCTCACGCCCGCCATCGTCCGCGATTATCGCATCGTCGATAACGAACCCGAAAATGACGCCGCGCACGTCCAGTTCGGCACCACGCGCGACGGCACGCCCGCGCTCATCAGCCGGCATCTCGCCGAGGCCGACGTGCGCATCATCACCGGTTTCATCGAGCCGCATTTCTTCGCCGGATTCAGCGGCGGACCCAAGGGCATCATGCCCGGCGTGGCCGCGCTGCGGACCGTGATGAGCAATCACGGCGCGGCCAACATCGGCCATCCCAACTCCGCGTTCGGCATCACCGAGGGCAATCCCATCTGGGAGGAAATGCGCGACATCGCGTTGCGCGTCGGCCCGACCTTCCTGCTCAATGTCACGCTCAACGAAACGCGCGCCATCACCGGCGCGTTCGCGGGCGACCTCCTCGCTGCGCACAAGGTCGGCATCGAGTTCGTCCGCAAGGCCGCGATGCAGCGCGTCAAGTCGCCCTTCGAAATCGTCGTCACCACCAACAGCGGCTACCCGCTGGACATGAATCTTTATCAGGGCGTGAAGGGCATGAGCGCCGCCGCGCGCATCGTCCAGCCCGGCGGCACGATCATCCTTGCCTGCGAATGCCGCGAAGGCGTGCCGGCCAACAGCCCGCTCGACAAACTCCTGCGCAGCGCCGGCAGCCCGGAGGAAATCCTCGCCATGCTCGCCACGCCCGGCTTCGTGCGCCCCGAGCAATGGCAGGCGCAAATCCAGGCCCTGATACAGCGCAAGGCCGAGGTGCTCGTCCACAGTTCGCTCCCCGAGGAAATCATCCGCCGCTGTCATTTCACGCCCTGTCCCGACATCGGAGCGGCCGTCACCGAACGCCTCGCGCGCCTCGGTCCCGAGGCCCGCGTCGCCGTGCTGCCGCAAGGGCCGCTGACCATTCCGTATCTCGCGTGATGGGTGCGGGAGCGCGGGCGGCCCGCCCGCGAGCATCCTTGTAGGAGACGACGTAAGGAGGCTCTGACCATTTCTCCGCGGCACGCGTGCTTGAGCAGTGGAAGGCGGACATCTCCGGACCCCGACACCTCCAGTGCTTCACGGGCAGGAGCCAACGGAAGCTCCTGTTGCCAGAGCACGCGTCTCTCGGGGAAAAGGTCAGAGCCTGCCAACGTACCCCCTTCCGCCTGCTGAGCACGACGGTCCCGGTTCTGCCCCGCTTTCCGGCCCGGGTTCTTGCCGGTCAATGGCGGCGGCGGGCTATCACCTGCTTCGTAGGCAAATTGAATCTGCCGCCCTTCCCCGA
>BJHT01000587.1 GCA_014193395.1 Verrucomicrobiota bacterium | reverse complement strand
TTGCGGCCGAGATTGGGCACAGTGATTTCGACCGTGGCACCCGGTTTCACCCGCGCGACGTGGGAGGCGGACACGGGGAAGACCAGCCGCAGTTTGTCCACCGACACAAGCCGCACAATTGGCACGGCGGGCGCGCTGGGGGACAGGCCGCCGCGCACGAGATCGCCGACATCGGAGAAGCGCTTGGTGACGACACCCGCGAAGGGCGCAGTGATGCGCGTGTAGGCGAACTTAGCCTCGAGACGGTGGACGTCGGCGTGGGCGACAAGCACGCCGTCCCGCACCGCGAGGATGCTGGCCTTGGCGGCGGAGAAGCCGGCGCGCGCGGAGGCTTGCACGGCGCGGGCTTCATCCACGGCCGCGGCGGCGGTGCGCTCGCGGGACTGCGCGACGTCGAGTTCCTGCTGCGCGACGAGGCCGGGCTGGGTTTTGCTGACGGCGACGAAGCGGTCGTAGGTCTGGTGCGCTTCGGCATAGGCGGCGTCGGCGCGCTTGAGGCCGGCGTCGGCGCGGGCGATGTCCAGTTCGGCGCGGCGGGCGTCTTCCTCGGCGCGTTTCACGTCTTCCTCGGTGCGATGCTTCACGGCCTGCGCGCGCTCCAATTCCTCCTTGAACTCGGGAATTTCGATGGCCGCGATGAGCTGGCCGTTGGTCACGCGGTCGCCGACATCGGCGTTCATCTGCTGCACGAAGCCGGCGACATGCGCGTGCAGGTCGATGTCCTGGAAGGGGCGGAACTCCGCATCGAAAACAATCTCGCGGCTGAGGTTTTCGCGCGTCACGCGGGTGACGGCGACGATCGGGATTTTCGCGCGGGATGATTTTTCTTTGGTGGCCGCATCACCGTCGGGTTGGTGGCAGCCGGTGAAACCTGCGGCGAGCGCGGCGACGGCGAGCAGGGCGCGGAAAAAACCGCGGGCGCAGAATTTGGACAACATGTGTGGTGGCGACTCTGAAGGGGCCGGAAGTAATGTGCAACGTGGCGGGAGCGGTCAGAGTGCCGCGAGGTAAAGGGCGCGCAGGTCGGCGGGCGTGACGGGGACGGCGTTGGTTTTGTGGCAGGGGTCGTCCCAGGCTTGGGCGACGAGGGCGTCGAGATGCTCGGGATTCACGCCGTGGTCGCGGAGTTTGTTGTTGAGACCGAGATCGGCAAGGAAGGCCGCGAGGAAGGCGATGGTGCGCGCGTCGGCTTCAGCGGCGTCACATTTCAGCACGTCGAGTCCGCACGCGGTGCCGACGCGGCGGTAGAGGCCGGGCTGTCGCCCGGCGCAGAAGTTGAGGCCGGCAATGAGGCAGAGGGCGTTGGCGAGGCCGTGGTGCAGGCCGCAGATCGTCGAGAGCGGATGTGCGAGCGAATGGACAACGCCGAGGTCTTTCTGAAACGCGACCGCGCCCATCGCGGCGGCGATGAGCATTTTCCCGCGCGCGTCGAGGTCGGTTCCGGTGCGCACGGCGCGCGGCAGGGCGTCCACGATGAGGCGGATGCCCTCGAGCGCGATGCCGTCGCACAGCGGGTGGAACGTGGGGCAGGTGAAGCTTTCGATGCAGTGGGTGAGCGCGTCCGCGCCGGTGGCGGCGGTGAGTTTCGGAGGGAGACCGACGGTGAGTTCGGGGTCGAGGATGACGAGTTTGGCGAGCAGTTCGGGGTGGAAAAGGACGGCCTTGCGGTGCGTGGCACCAAGCGTGATGACGGAGCTGCGGCCGACTTCGCTGCCGGTGCCGGCGGTGGTGGGAATGGCGATGAACGGGGCGAGGCCGGACCAGTCGGGTTCGTCGTAAAATTTTGCGAGGTCGAAGCCGGGACGTTTCACGAGCAGGCGTGCGGCTTTGCCGGCATCGAGCGCGCTGCCGCCGCCAATGGCGATTACGCCGTCGCAGCGGTGCTCGAGAAAGAGCGCAGCGGGTTCGCGCACGTCGGCCTCGGTGGGGTTCGGATGCACGCCGGAGTAGAGGAACCAGTTGGTGCCCTGGCTCGAAGCGCCGAGGGTTTTCACGAGGGCTTGGAAGGCGGCGGTGGCAACCAACCCGGCGTCGGTGACAACGAGTGGGCGGTGAATGCCGAGGCGCGACAGGCGGCCGGGCAGTTCGGCGAGCGCACCCGCGCCGAACAGCGTGGGCGTGGGGAACGAGAAGGTGACAAGCGATGACGACATGGCGGAGAGGGTGGGCGAT
This sequence comes from Verrucomicrobiota bacterium, assembly GCA_014193395.1. Taxonomy (GTDB): domain Bacteria; phylum Verrucomicrobiota; class Verrucomicrobiia; order Limisphaerales; family BJHT01; genus BJHT01. The sequence goes on along the minus strand of BJHT01000587.1, from coordinate 568 downwards.
TTGGGGTGGGGCGTCGAGGGAAACGGGGGGCGACGGGCGAAGCTCCAAGCTCAAAGTTCAAAGCTCAAAGTTCAAAGCTCAAGGGAAACACCAAGCTTCAAGCCCCAGGTGTCGTGCGGGGGCAGATTGTCGCGATGCAGGGATGGATGATGGTGGGCACGAAACAACGCAGCGATGGGAAAGACGCAGAGGCGTGGCGGAAGCGCAACGGGTGCTGCAAGTCGGTTCCGGAGTGCGCCCGGGCTCGGGCGCAGCGACGTGCGAGCGTGGTGTGGCTTCCGGTTTATCCCAACGCTCTGGTGCGTGCGGACGTCGCTGTGGCCGGGGACGGCCACACTCCGGCCGCGGTCGCGGAGTGCGCCCGTCCTCGGGCGCAGCGACGTAGGAGCGCAGTGCGGCTTCCGGTTTATCCCAACGCTCTGGTGCGTGCGGACGTCGCTGTGGCCGGGGACGGCCACGCTCCGGCCGCGGTCGCGGAGTGCGCCCGTCCTCGGGCGCAGCGAGGTGCCAGCGTAGTGCGGCTTCCGGTTTATCCCAACGCTCTGGTGCGTGCGGACGCTGCTGTGGC
>BJHT01000586.1 GCA_014193395.1 Verrucomicrobiota bacterium | reverse complement strand
GTGCCCAAGAAGCTCGACCGCCCCGCGCCGGCGATTCTTTACGTGTGCGGGCATTCGCAGGTGAAGACCAATGGCGTCAGCTACGGGAGCAAGGTCGGCTATCAGCATCACGGCGCGTGGTTCGCCCGCAACGGCTATGTCGCGCTGGTCATCGACACGGTGCAACTGGGCGAGCTCGAGGGCATTCATCACGGCACCTACAACAAGGGCATGTGGTGGTGGAATTCGCGCGGCTACAGCTCGGCCGGCACCGAGGCGTGGAACTGCATCCGCGCGTTGGATTATCTCCAGAGCCGCAAGGAAGTGGACCCCGAGCGCATCGGCGTGACGGGGCGTTCCGGCGGCGGCGCGTACTCGTGGTGGATCGCGGCGCTCGACGAACGCATCAAGGCCGCATGTCCCGTCGCCGGCATCACGGACCTGCACAATCACGTCATCGACGGCACGGTCGAGGGGCACTGCGACTGCATGTTCATGGTGAACACCTATCGCTGGGATTACGCGCAGGTCGCCGCGCTCGTTGCGCCTCGCCCGCTGCTGATTTGCAACACCGACAAGGATCCGATCTTCCCGCTCGAAGGCGTCGTGCGGCTGCATGAGAAGGTGCGGCGGATTTATGAATTGAACAGCGCGGGCGCGAACCTCGGGCTGCTCATCACCGAAGGGCCGCACAAGGACACGCAGGAGCTGCAAGTGCCCGTGCTGCGGTGGTTCAACCGCTTTCTGAAAAAGGAGGAAGCGCCGGTGGAAAATCACGCCGTGAAATTGTTCACCGGTCAGCAGCTCAAGGTCTTCGAGAAACTGCCCGCGGACGAACGCACCAGCCACATCTACGAGACCTTCGTGGCACCGGCGAAAACACCCGAGGTCCCGGCCGCGGCGCAGGCTTGGTCGCAGCAACGCAACGAATGGATGGTCGCCCTTAAGGAGCGGGTCTTCGCCGGCTGGCCGCGCGAAGCCGCACCGCTGGACCTGCGCCCGGTGTTCACGCGCGAGCGCGACGGCGTGCAATTCACCGCCTTCGAGTTTCAGAGTCAGAACGCCGTATCGTTACGGCTCTACGTCGCGAGTCCGGTCGGATTGAACCGCGCCGAGCAGGTGGTGCTGAACGTCCTCGATGACCGCGACTGGTCGAACTGGCTGGGCACGATGGTCGGCGGGTTCGCGGCGGAAATGCGGGACGAACTCGCCGCGGTCGAGCCGGGCGTGCAGATCACCGCGACGCCCGAGACGGCGAAAATTTATGCGGACTGGCAGGCGTTCGTGAAAGCGGGGCGCACGGTGCATCTGTATTTCGCGCCGCGTGGTGTCGGACTGACCGCGCCCGCGAACAATCCGAAACACCTCGTCCAGACGCGCCGACGTTTCATGCTCCTCGGTCAGACACTGGATGGCATGCGCGTGTGGGACATCCGCCGGGCCTTGCAGGCGACGCGCACGTTGCCCGAGACGACGGGCGCGCCGGTGCTGCTGCGCGCCAGCCGTTACATGGCGGCGAACACGCTCTACGCCTCGCTCTTCGGCCCCGACGTCACCGGCCTTGATCTCCGCGACCTGCCGGCCTCGCACCAGGACGGCCCGGATTATCTCAACGTCCTGCGTTTCCTCGATGTCCCGCAGGCCGTGGCGCTCGCCGTCGAGCGCTCGACGGTCACGCTGCGGCAACCCACGACGATCGGCTTCGAATACCCGCTCGCCATCGCTGCGAAGGACTGGTGGGGCAAGGAACGGCTCAAGGTGGTCGTGAAGAATTGAAGCGGGGCAGGGGAGCCTGAAGCCGGAGCGCTTCCCCGCGGGCGGGCCACCCGCGCTTCGCCGGGGCGCGTCATCCCGGATCCAGATGCGGCCCGTCCATCGGCGCAGTATCGTTTGTCATCAAGGTTTGCCATTTCCCGGACGATGCCGTAGCAACGCCGGACTGTTTTGCCCAAATAACATCCATGGCTGCGCCAACTAAGACTTTTCCGGTGGACCGCCTCACGGTCCAAATCTACCCGAGTTCCGCCGCCTTGGTGACGGCGGCGGCGCGGCTGGCGCAGCACCAGATTCAGCACGGCATCCGTGAGCGCGGCGAGGCGGCGGCGATTCTGGCGACGGGCAATTCGCAGCTCCAGTTCCTCGACACCCTCGTGAAGCTCGGCGGCGTGGAGTGGTCGCGGGTGACGCTGTTTCACATGGACGAATATCTCGGCATCCACTCTGACCATCCGGCGAGTTTCGCGCGCTACATGCAGGAGCGGGTCGAGGAACGCGTTCACCCGAAGGAGTTTTACTACCTTACCGGCGATTCGCCCGAGCCGATCAAAGAGTGCGAGCATTACGAAACGCTGCTGCGCCGCCACCCGATCGACCTCTGTGTCTTGGGCGTGGGCGAGAACGGCCATCTGGCCTTCAACGATCCGCCCGTCGCCGATTTCGAGGACGAGCGCTGGGTCAAGCTTGTCCGGCTCGACGAGACCACTCGTCGGCAGCAAGCCGGCTACGGCTATTTCAAAACCATCGCCGAAGTCCCGCTCTACGGCCTCACGCTGACGATTCCGGCGCTGTGTGCCGCGGAGAAAGTGCTGTGTCTGGCCCCCGGCAAACACAAGGCGACGATCATCCGGAAGACACTCCATGGCGAGATCGGCTCGCGTTGCCCCGCCTCGGTCCTGCGCAACCACCCGCACGCCCAACTCCTGCTTGATGCCGAATCAGCCAGCCTGCTGTGAGCGGGGCGGGATGCGGGATGCGTGATTGAAGGAGCGGT
>BJHT01000585.1 GCA_014193395.1 Verrucomicrobiota bacterium | reverse complement strand
AGCCAAGCTGCTCGGCGTAAAGAACGTCATGAACGTCAACGATGCGCGGGCGCTCTGCCCCGACATCGTGTTGGTAGCGCAATCACCGGACCTCTATCGCCGCGCTCACAACGCGCTGCTCTCGGAAATCTCTGCCGTGCTGCCCATCGATGCAAAATCGCTTGCAATATTGACCCCCTGACGGGGGATATTCGCGTTCAATTCCGACCCCCTCTGACGTGATGTGTCAGCGTCCTTCCCTTTGGCCTTGGCGGCCGGGAAGGGCTGGCGGGGATGATTGGCGTGGACAAGATCGGCGAGATACGACGCGCCTATTTTGAGCAGCACCGATCGATCAAGGAGATCGTACGCACGCTGTCGGTGTCGCGCGCGACGGTGCGCAAGGTCATCCGCGGACACAGGACCGAGTTCAAATACGAGCGCGGGGTCCAACCCTCGCCCAAGCTTGGCGATTGGATCGAGGTTCTGACGGAGATCCTGGAGAAGGAAGGCAACCTGCCCAAGCGGGAACGCCGCTCGACCCAGCGACTGTTCGAGGAGTTGCGCGGACGCGGATACGACGGCGCCCACGACAGCGTGCATCGGTTCGTCAAGGCCTGGCGCGATGAGCGCGCGCGGGTTCCGGTCCATGCCTATGTGCCGATGAGCTTTGCGCCTGGAGAAGCCTACCAGTTCGACTGGAGCCACGAGACGATCACGCTTGCGGGCCTGCCGCTGACGGTCAAGGCGGCGCACATGAAGCTGTCGCACAGCCGCATGCCATTCGTGCGTGTCTACTTCCGCGAGACCCAGGAGTTGGTGTTCGACGCCCATGACAAGGCGTTCCAGTTCTATGGCGGCGTCTGCCGGCGCGGCATCTACGACAACATGAAGACGGCGGTCGAAGCGATCTTCGTCGGCAAGGCGCGCCGATATAATCTCCGCTTTCTGCAGATGTGCTCGCATCACCTGATCGAGCCGGTGGCCTGCACCCCGGCCTCGGGGTGGGAGAAGGGGCAGGTCGAGAACCAGGTAGGTAATCTGCGTGACCAATTCTTCCGGCCAAAACCGCGGGTGAAGAGCCTCGCCGAGTTGAACGCGTGGCTGGAAGATCAGTGCATCGCCTACGCGAAGCGCATCAAGCATCCGGAGTTCAAGGACCGCACGATCTGGGACGTATTCCAGGAAGAACGCGCGAGCCTGATGCAACTGCGCGGCCCCTTCGACGGCTTTGTCGAGAAGGCGGTGAGGGCCAGCACCACCTGCCTGATCATGGCCGATCACAATCGCTACAGCGTCGATGCGCGGGCCGCCGGCCGGATGGTGCTGGTGCGCTCCCATGCCGAACGCATCGTCGTGCTGTTGGGGGACGAGGTGGTCGCCGACCATCCACGCCAGTTCCGGCGCGACCAGATCATCTACGATCCCTGGCATTACCTGCCGGTGCTGATGAAGAAGCCCGGTGCCTTGCGCAACGGCGCCCCATTCAAGGACTGGGCTCTGCCGCCCACGCTGACCCAGGTTCGCGCCAAGCTGAAGCAGCACGCCGACGGGGACCGACAGTTCGTCAAGGTATTGGGCGCGGTGCTCGATCACGGCATGGCCGCGGTCGAGGCCGCCTGTACGGAAGCGCTAGAGGCGGGCATCGCCAGTGGCGATGTGATCCTGACCGTGCTGGCGCGCCGACAGCAGCCCGCAGTGCCGCCCAGCATCACCACGCCCGACGCGCTTCGCCTGAAGATCGAACCCGCGGCCGATTGTGGCCGCTACGACCGCATAAGGAAGATCGCCTGATGGAACGCCACGAGATTCTGGAAGCCATGAGCGAACTGAAGCTTTACGGCATGCGCGCCAGCTTCGATGAGATTGCCGGCAAGGGTCTTGCCCGGCGCGATGAGATTTATCCCCTCATCGCCAGCCTGATCCGGGCCGAACGCACCCACCGGCAGGCCCGCTCGATCAGCTACCGCATCGGCGGCGCCAAGTTCCCGGTCCTGAAAGATATCGACACGTTCGCCTTCGCCAATACGCCGATCGATGAAGGGCAAGTTCGCGAACTCGCCACCGGCACCTTCCTGGACGCCAAGCGTAATGCGATCTTCATCGGCGGCACCGGCACGGGAAAAACCCATCTCTGCATCGCCGTGGCCTCGGCGGTCATCCGCACGCGCGCCAGGGGACGCTTCTTCAATCTGGTCGATCTGGTCAATCAGCTCGAACAGGAGAAAGCCGCCGGTCGCAGTGGCAGGCTGGCCGAGAAGCTGCTGCGTCACGATCTCATCGTCATCGACGAACTCGGCTACCTGCCGTTCAGTCAGTCCGGCGGGCAGTTGTTGTTCCACCTGATCAGCAAGCTCTACGAAAACACGTCGCTGCTGATCACCACCAATCTGGCCTTCGCCGATTGGCCTCAGGTGTTCGGCGACGCCAAGATGACAACCGCCATGCTCGATCGCCTCACTCACCACTGCGACATCATCGAGACCGGCAACGACAGCTGGCGCTTCAAGAACCGCGCATAGCCTCCCGCCTACCACTTGCGGCCCGCCAAGACCGGCTTGCTCCGCTGTGTGGGGCTCCGCGGCGCCGGTCATGGCTCCGTCAGAGGGGCACATTTGCATGCTGATAGGGGGTCGTTATTGGACGCGAAAAGGGGTCGCAGTTGGATGCGATTTGACACGCTCATCGCCACCTTGCGGCGCGGGCGGCCACAGGCCAATGGCAAACATGGCCATGTCGTCGACTATCGCCATGTCATCCATTCCCTGCGC